>JADLAP010000197.1 GCA_020848195.1 Phycisphaeraceae bacterium | reverse complement strand
TGGCATCGACGGCCTGCTGCACGTTTCCGACATTTCCTGGACCAAGAAGCTTACGCACCCCAACGAAGTCCTCAAGAAGGGCGACACCATCAAGTGCGTCGTGCTTGAAGTCGATCAGGAAAAGCAGCGCGTGGCGCTGGGCCTCAAGCAGATGAGCGAAGACCCGTGGCTCGAAGCCATCCCCGCGCACTACCAGCCGGGCATGATCGTCCGCGGCAAGGTCACCAAGATCACCAACTTCGGCGTCTTCGTGGAACTCGAAGAAGACCTCGAAGGCCTGCTGCACATCTCCGAGCTGGCGGACCACAAGGTTGAGAATCCGCAGGACATCGTCAAGGTCGCCGAGGAAGTGGAAGTCAAGATTCTTCGCGTCGATCTGGACGAACGGAAGATCGGCCTGTCGCTCAAGCGGGCCCAGTGGACCAGCGACCAGACGCCAGACCGTTCCGCCGGTGACAAACCGGAACGCGGCGGCCGCGACGCGCGAGCCCTCGGCGGCGGCATGGACCAGCACGGCGCGCTCGGCACCGACAAAATCACCTTCGGCCCCGGCGGCACACGCCCAGCGTAAACCGAAGTCCACGACAATTCATCAAAACACAAGAGCCGGCTCCGTCGCGGAGCCGGCTCTTTTCTTTTGGTCGTGAAGACTGCGACGAAGACGTCGCAGCTATGAAACGCTTGCGATGTTCGATGTCTGTCATCGCTGCAACATCTTTGTCACAGTCCGCAGCGATGAAATGCTTGCGATGTTCGATGTCATTCGTAGCTGCGACGTCTTCGTCGCAGTCTTACTGTTCCAGCACGTACTTCCGCAGCGCGAACGCCACGCCGTCGTTGTCGTTGCTGGGGACCACGACGTCGGCGAACTGCCGCGCCACTTCCCAGCCGTTTTCGACCGCGACGCCCAGGCCCGCCCAGTGCAACATGCGGACATCGTTGGGCGCGTCGCCGATGGCCATCACGCTTTCCGCGGGAATGCCGTAGCTTTCGGCGATCTGCGCCAAGGCGATGGATTTGTCGGCTTCCTTGTGGATGTACTGCAGCAGATGTTTGTCGCTGATGGCGGCAGTGACCTTGTCGGCGAATTTTCCTTCCACGGCTTCGCGGATCGGGCCGATGCGTTCGGGCGGCGCCAGCAGCAGCAGCTTGGTGATCGGTACATGGAGGAACGCTTCGAGCGGGCCGACGAAGTCGGGACTGAACCGGCGGCTGGTTTCCGTCGGCAGCGTTTCGTCCACGTGATCGGTGTACCACTTGTCGAGGATTTCAAGGCTCACCACGACCTGTTTGTCGGCTTTGCGGGCGGCCTTAATCATCTTCTTGACCAGGGCGGAATCCAGCGGCTTGTGATAGGTGTGCTTTCGGCGGACGGGATCGAAGATCATCGCGCCGTTGTAGGTGATCTGCAGCGTGTCGAGGCGGAGCACTTCGGCGATCTCGGCGACGCCGCGCGGCGGACGTGCCGTGGCGATGATGACCTTGACGCCGCGGTTCTGGACTTCGTGTACGGTTTCGACGACGCGCCGGGTCAGCCGGCCGTCCGAGCGCAGCAACGTGCCATCCATGTCGATCGCCACCAGTTCAATCCGGTGAGCGGGGACAGGATGCGCTGGTTTCTCGGCTTTGCTCGAACGATCCTGTACCAACACGTGTCTCCTCGCGGACGACGATTGTATCACTCGTGCTGAAGGCGGGGCGGCCTGCGTTGTCGATCGCAGCGGCATCGGCACGGCGGGGCGAGGTTTTGGCGTGGCTGCCGGTGTCACAGGCGGTTTCCTGATCCATGTTCACGATCAGCTTGTCGCGTCGATCGGCTGACCTGGAGAGCTTCATCGGACGGAATCAGGCGATAACTTGTCTGAATCTCATGCATTTCGGGGATCATCGGCCTCCTTCTTCGTGCGACCGTTACCGTCGGCGCGATCCGACCGTCTGGCGAACGGGGGAATGGTCGCTAGACTGACAGGGCAGGGAGGATGATCCTTTGCCGGGCGGGATCACGAGGGAACCAACCACGCATGGATCCGTTGACGCATGGGCTTCTGGGCGCCGGGGTCTGCCAGGCGTTGTACAGCCGTCCGCTGGGACGCTGGGCGGCGGCCATCGGCGCGGTCGGCGGCGTTCTGGCTGATGTTGACATCGTGACGCAATGGTTCGGCGGCGACAAGGCGATGATGCTGGACCATCGCACGGTCACGCACGCCCTGCTGCTGATACCCATCGGCGGCGCGCTGGCGGCGATGCCGTTCCTGTTTCATCGCCGATTCCGTCAGCGCCGGCTGTTCATTCTCCTGGCGGGCATCCTCGCCTACGCCACGCACGGCCTGCTCGACGCCCTGACCACCTACGGCACCTGTCTCGGCTGGCCCTTTTCACCGCAGCGCGTCGCATGGGACATCCTGCCGATCATCGATCCGGTGTTCACGCTGATTCTGCTGGTCGGCGTGGTCCTGACACTGGTGCGGATGCGGCCCCGCGCCTGCCGCGCCGCCATGCTCGCGGCGATGTTCTACATCGTCCTCGCCGGCGTGCAGCATCAACGCGCGCTCGACACGCTGGATCAGGTGGCCAAGACGCTCTATCACGACACGGAGCGCACGCGAGCCATGCCCACACTCGGCAACATCATCGTCTGGCGAGGGCTGTATGAGAGCAATGACCAGATGTATCCCGTGGCCATCCGGCTTCCGGTGAACAATCAACCCGCCACCGTCACGCTGGGCAAACCGCTGCGTCTGAGCAGGAAGATACCGACGCCGGCACCGATGCCGGGGAAAACGCTGTCGCCGGTGATGGATGACATTCTCAACTGGAACAGGTTCACCGGCGGATACGCCGCGGAACTGCCCGATCAGCCGGATGTGCTGGCGGACCTGCGCTATTCCGCCGAGCCGGAAAGTTTTCAGCCGCTCTGGGGCCTGAAGGTCGATCTCCAGCATCCCGATCAGCCGGGCAGTCTGGTGAAGTATCCCGTCGATCGCGCGGCGATGGTCAGGCGTCTGTGGCATGACCTGATCAGTGGGCCGCCGGAGTCGGTGAAGGTCGATGAAGTGTCCATGATCCAGCGGAAACCCCGCGCCAAGTAAAACCATCCGCGTCACGCTGTCGGCGGGGGCGGACGCTGCTACCATTTCCCCGATGTCCAGCACTTACGCGCCCACGCTGAATATTTGTCCATCCAATGCCGCCAACCGGATCGGCCTGTCGTACCGCGCGGAGGCCGCGAGGCTGCCTTGGCACGGGGAAATCCTCGACATCCACACGCATATCCGCGGCATCGAGCCGGCGAGGCTTTACCTGGAAGTCGCCGAACTTTTCGGTGTGACCAAGGTGTGGAGCATGACCGCATTGGATGAAGTGGACAAGCTGCGGGAGACGTTTGGCGACAAGATTGAATTCATCGCGGTTCCCAACTACGGCCGGCGGCTGGAGCCGGACACGTTTTCAACGCAGTGGCTCAAGGACATTGAAGCCTTCGCCACAAGGGGGAGCCGGATGTGCAAGTTCTGGGCGGCTCCGCGCGGCCGGGATTTCTCGCCGTTTCTCACGCTCGAACATCCGATCCGGCGCGAAGGCATGAAGCTCGCCCAATCGCTGGGCATGATGTTCATGGTCCATGTGGCAGACCCGGACACCTGGTTCGCCACGCATTACCGCGATGTGAACCGATACGGGACCAAAGCGTCGCACCATGAAGCCCTGGAGCGCATGCTCGACGACTTTGGCGACGTGCCGACCATCGCCGCCCACATGGGAGGTCATCCCGAAGACCTGGACCATCTTCAGAATCTGCTCGACCGCCATCGCAACCTGTACCTGGACACCTCGGCGACCAAGTGGATGGTGCGCGAATTGAGTAAAAAGCCCGCGGAGTTCCGCTCATTCTGCCAGCGCAATCCCGGCCGGCTGCTCTTCGGCACCGACCTCGTCGCCTCGCCGGAACTGTTCGGCTTCGACCACTACGCCAGCCGGTTCTGGGCGTTGCGGACGATGATGGAAACCGACTGGCAGGGCGAAAGCCCCATCGTCGATCCCGACCTTCCGCTGGTGGATCCGAGTCAGCCCGCCGATGCCGCGCCGATGCTGCGCGGAGCAGCCATCGATCCGGCGACGCTGGGGTGGATGTACCTCGACGCGGCGAAACGGTTGTTGCCGTGAGTCGCGCGACAAGTCGCGGCGCTTCGTTCAGACACAATCACTTCACAACGCGGCCTTCGCCGCGGCCAGCGCAGCGTCGTAGTTCGGCTCTTTCGTCACTTCGCCCACGACCTCGCAGTACGTGATCTTCCCCTGCTTGTCGACCACCAGCACCGATCGGGTCAGCAGCGCCAGTTCCTTGATGAGCAGGCCGAAGTTCTGGCCGAACTGGTGATGTTTGTAGTCCGACACCGTGATGACGTGCTTGGCGTCATTGGCCCCGCACCAGCGGCGCTGGGCGAACGGCAGGTCCAGGCTTACAGTCACCACTTTCACCTTGTCGCCCAGCTTGCCCGCTTCGGCGTTGAACCGCTTGGTCTGCAAGTCGCACACCGGCGTATCCAGCGAGGGAACTGACGAAATCAGCACCACATTGCCCTTCAGATCGGCGAGGCTGCACTCGCTCATATCCGTTTTCACAGCCTTGAAGTCCGGCGCGATGTCGCCTACCTTCAGACTGTTGCCCGTCAGGGTCATCGGATTGCCTTTGAACGTAATCACGCCTGTGCGGTCGGCCATTGGTATTCTCCTTGTGAGGTCGAAGACTGTAGGTTCCATGAACCCGCCGGGGCAAGTACCTGATACACTCCCAAGGGTTCAAATCGTACATGGAGTTGCCCGGCGGTGCCTTATCTGCTCATTCAAGCCCCGGAAGGCCGGCGTCTGCTGAAGCTGCCCGATCAACGCATCACCATCGGGCGCAGCGCCAGCAACACCATCAAGATTGAAGACACCTTCTCCAGCCGGACGCACTGCATCATCGACAAAGTCGGCGACGGCTACGTGCTGCGAGACATGGATTCCCGCAACGGAACCCGCGTCGGCGGTGAACTGATCAAGGAAATGCCGCTGCCGGACGGAGGACAGTTCGTCATCGGCGAAACGACGTTCCAATTCAACCTGGACGATCCGCGTCAGATCAAGGTCGCCGCTGCGGCCGCGTCAGCCGCCCCTGAGCCGCCGCCGCAGCCGGCCATGTCAGGCGATGAGGTTCCGCTGGATCCCTTCGCCAAACCTGCCCGCCGGGAAGCATCCGACGAAGAAGCCGGCGAGGATGAGGAGGAATTGCCACCCCTGCCGCCGGTCAGCGTGGGGACCGTGGCCTCGCTGGTGCAGGATCCCATTCCCGTTCTGCGCAAGCTCGTTCAACTGCAACGCAAGCTGCCTTTTACGGAACACCAGATCGAACTGATCAACGCCCGCGGCGTGATGGTCCACGGCGCGGAGGTCGCGGAGCAGGCCGACCAGGACGCCTCGGAAATCAACCTCGCCGTCCGCGTGTTGCGTTACCTGCTGTACACGGCGTTTGCCACCCGCGCCTCCGATCTGCACTTTGAACCCAAGGGCCAGGAAATGGTCCTGCGCATGCGCGTCGACGGCTCCATGGTCGAAGTCGTCCGCACCCCCGGCGTTCTCGGCATCCGCCTGTACGGCGTGGTCAAGGTTCTGGGCGACATCGACATCGCACAGCGCGGCATCGTGCAGGAAGGCCACTTTTCGTCCAGAGTTCCCGGTCGGGGCGTCGATTACCGCGTCAGCTTCACGCCCGCGATGTTCGGCCAGAAGCTGGTCATCCGCGTCCTCGACTCCGCCGGCGCGCCGCAGCACATGGACGACCTGGCTCTGCCCGACTGGATGCTCGCCAACGTCCGCAAAGTCTCACGCCAATCCTCCGGCATGGTCCTCGTCTGCGGCCCCACAGGCTCAGGCAAAACCACCACCCTCTATGCCGTCCTCCGCGACATCGACGTCCACCAGCGCAACGTCATCACCATCGAAGACCCCGTGGAATACCAGCTCGACGGTGTCACACAGATGCCCATCAACGAAGCCAAGGGCAACACCTTCCACAGCCTGCTCCGCTCCGTGCTCAGGCAGGACCCGGACGTCATCCTGCTGGGCGAAATCCGCGACAAAGAGACGGCCGAAACCGCCATGCAGGCCGCGATGACCGGCCACCTCGTGCTCTCCACCATCCACGCCAAGGACACCATCGGCACGATCTTCCGCCTGCTCGACCTGGGCACGCAGCCCTACCTCGTGGCCTCCAGCCTCAACCTCGTGCTGGCGCAGCGGCTGATCCGCGTCCTGTGCGACAACTGCAAAGCGCCTCGCAAGCCGACGCCGCGGCAGTCGCACCAGCTCGGACGCTTCGGCAGGGGGGCGCAGCAGATTTTCTATCCTGTCGGCTGCCCGCGATGCTTCAACGTGGGCTACCTCGGCCGGCGCGGCGTGTATGAACTGCTGTCCATGTCCGACGACCTGCGGGACGCCATCGTCAAGGACGCCACCATGGGCGCCATTCGCGACGCGCTCGGACGGGTGATGTTCACCAGCCTCGAGGAAGCGGGCTACCGCATGGTCGCCGAGGGCATTACCTCCACGGAAGAAGTCGAGCGCACGGTCGGGGCCGGATAATGCATTGTCGGTAGGATGCGCCGCGACTTGTCGCGTTCCGCGCCCCCCGGAATTTCACTCCCCGCCATCCACGCCGATGTGAGGACAATCCGGGCGGATCGTGCAGACATCGCATTTGGGTTTTCGCGCGTCGCAGACCTGCCGGCCGTGAGAGATCAGCAGGTGCGACAGCATCGTCCAGCGATCCCGGGGAAACAGCTTCATCAACTCCTGTTCGACCTTCACCGGGTCTTCCTCAGCAGTCAGTCCCATCCGGCGGCTCAGCCGGCCGACATGCGTATCCACCACGACGCCGACGCTCTGGCCGAAGGCATTGCCGAGGACCACATTGGCTGTCTTGCGGGCCACCCCTGGAAGCTCAAGCAGTTCGTCCATGGTGGAGGGCACGTTGCCGCCGTGTTTCTCCACGATCAGACGGCTGGCGCCGAGAATGGACTTGGCTTTGTTGCGGTAAAAGCCAGTGGATTTGATGATCGCTTCCAGTTCCTCCGTCGTCGCATGGGCCATCGCGGACGGGGTGGGGAACCTGGCGAACAGATTGGGCGTGACCATATTCACGCGAACGTCCGTGCACTGCGCGGAGAGGATCGTGGCCACAAGCAGCTCAAACGGATTGCGATGGCTCAACGCGCAGTGGGCGTCGGGATAGAGCTTTTCGAGCAATGTGCCCAGTCGCTTCGCCCTGGCTTGGCGATCGGCGGCGGATTCGGCTTTGGATTTTCGTGTAGTCATGATTTGTCACCGATCAGCACGAAGGGCGAAATCAGCAGCGCGGCGGCGAGCATGAGCGTGGCGGCGGCGACCATGCGTTCGTTGAGCTTGTGCAGATGGCCGAACTTTTCACGCGCAAGCTGGCGGATGGATTCGTCGAGAGTGGGGTCGTACATGATCTGCCGCTGACGCCAGACGGACGGCGTGACCCATTTGCGGTCGGCCGCCAGTACGAGCATGGGCACGGCAATCAGAGCCACCCGGATCGCCTGCACCCAGCCCAGTTGCGCCATGCGGTCACGGAAGAAGATGAACTGTGCCGCCACGGTGGTCATAACCAACACGGCACAGATTGTCTGAATGACAGCCAGGCCCAGCAGCGAGTTGCCGACGATGGCCCCGGCGAGGATGTTGTCCGCATGGGGTACGAGGTTGGGGTGATTGTACGGCTCCGTCTGCAGCGTGGGATGAAACGCGCGAACCGTTTTGAATGTCACCGCCGCCGTTACCGCCAGCATCACCAGCGAGCCGAACCACAAGCCCAGGAACAGAAAATACAGACCAGTGACGAGGCGGAATCCCCATAGACTGCTCATGGCGATCACTCCTGGTTCATCGCCCCGGAACCCCCGCGGAAGCTCTGAGTCCAGAGCATCCGCGGGCTTTGCCGCTGTGGATTGTAGAGCCAAAGAAAAAGGCCCGCCGAGCGGGGGTGACTCGACGGGCCAAGGAGGGGTGAGTGAGATCATCGCACAACCATGAAAACCAGTGATCTCACGGATTTATTCCCACAACATGGGCGTCCGGTTGCACCTGGACGTCATTTTTCGACCACATGTGCGCCATCCTGCGATTGTTGCTGAAGTTGCCGTAAAAGATCGAACGCAGCCAAAGGCGTCAGGTGCTGCAGGTCCATGTCCCGCAACTGCTGAACCACGGGATGATCGACATATTCGGTGAACAAGCTCATCTGCGGATCGGCTTTGGCGGGCTTGGCGATGCCGCGGCGTTTGGGCGTGTGGCTGACTTCCAGTTCGCGGATCAGGGCGTTAGCGCGGTCGATCACAGGACGGGGCAGGCCGGCGATCTTGGCTACGTGCGTGCCGTAGCTGCGATCCGTCGCTCCCGGAACAATCCGATGCAGGAACACGATCTGGTCCTGCCACTCGCGGACGGAGACATTGAGGTTGACGAGGTTGGGCCAGTCGTCGGCCAAAGCGGTGATCTCGTGGTAATGCGTGGCGAACAGTGTTCGGCAGCCGCGCTGGGCGAGATGCTCGGTGATGGCCCACGCCAGAGCCAGGCCGTCCAGCGTGCTGGTTCCTCGGCCGATTTCATCCAGAATCACCAGACTTCCGGGGGCTGCGTGATGGCAGATGTTGGCGGTTTCGGTCATTTCGACCATGAACGTGGACTGGCCGGCGTGCAGTTCGTCGCTGGCGCCGATGCGGGTGAAGATGCGGTCACACAGGCCGACGGTCGCCTGCTCGGAGGGAACGAAGCTGCCGGTGTGGGCCAGCAGGACGATGAGCGCGGTCTGACGGATGTAGGTGCTTTTGCCCGCCATGTTGGGGCCGGTGATGAGCGCGAGCGTGGCCGGATCGCCGAGGTTCACATCGTTGGGCACGAACCGGTCGGCGAGGATGTCGTCCAGCACCGGATGCCTGCCCGCCCGGATGTTCAGCACCGGCTGCTCCACCATCTCCGGGCAGACATACCGATTGCGCACCGCTCGCCGGGCGAAGCAGGCCAGCGTGTCCAGTTCCGCCACCGCCTGGGCGTAGTCGTGCAGACGCGGCAGTTCCTTGCGAGTCAGTTCGCACAGCTCGGAGAACAGCGCCTGTTCGCGGGCAATGCCGCGGTCCAGGGCGGTCAGCACCTTGCCTTCGTAATCCTTCAGCTCCGGCGTGATGTAGCGTTCGGCGTTCTTGAGCGTCTGCTTGCGGCTCCACGTGGCCGGCGGCTTGTCCCGGTGAGCCGCGGAAACCTCGATGTAATAGCCGAAAACCTTGTTGTAGCCGACCTTCAGGCTGGTGATGCCGCTCTCGTCGATGAGCTGTTTCTGGTACTGGGCGAGCCACGTTTCGCTGTCGCGTTGCAGACCGCGGCATTCGTCGAGCACGGCGTCGTAGCCGTCGCGGAACATGCCGCCTTCGCGCAGATGGGCCGGGGGCGATTCGACGCAGGCTTCGCCGATCCTGCGGGAAAGCTCGGAGAGCGCAGCCGTGACATCCGCCAGACGCTGGTGGTAGGGCGTCACGGTCGGCCGGCCATCGAGCAGGGCGGTCAGCTTTGCCGACTGCGCCACGCTGGAACCTAATCCCGTCAGATCGCGGGGAAACGCCCGGCCCACCGCCACGCGGGCGCCGATGCGCTGCACGTCCTGCACGCCATCCAGCGCCTCCCGCAGATCAGCCAGAAACCGGCTGTCCTCCACCATCGCCGCCACCACCTGCTGTCGCTGGCGGATCGTCGCCAGGTCGCGCAGCGGGTAGCAAAGCCACTGCCTCAGCAGGCGTTTGCCCATGGCGGTGCGGCAATCCTGCATCACGCCCAGCAGACTGCCCTCCACCGATCCGCTGCGCAGCGTGCGCTCCACCTCCAGGCTGCGCAGCGACACCTGGTCGATGATCAGATGTTCATCGCGGCGAAACGGTTTCGGCGCTTGCAGATGCTGCAGGCGCGTCTGCGTCTGCTGTGTTTCACGCAGGTAGTGAATGATCGCTGAAGCGGGGCCGAGCGAAGGATCATCGCCATCGAGACCGAAGCCGCCGAGGGTGGCGACCTCGAACTGTTTGCACAGCGTTTCACGGGCTTCATCGAGCCGGAACTGCCATGCGGGCCGCGAGGTGGGAACCGCGCCGATGGCGGCGGTCAGCGTTTCGATCCGCGGCGGTGTCACGCCGTTGGCGCTTTCCACGTACAGCAGTTCACGCGGCGCGACACGAGCCAGTTCATCGCCGACTTCCGCCTTGCGGAACACCGCCACATGAAACGACCCCGTACTCAGTTCCGCCCACGCCACGGCCACGCGGTCATCCTCTGTCTTGCCGCCTTTGTCCATCCCCAGAAACATCACCGCCGCCAGCGGATTTTCCCGGCCCTCCTCCAGCAGCGTTTCATCCGTCAGCGTGCCCGGCGTGATCACCCGCGTCACGTCACGCTTGACCAACCCCTTGGCCGTGGCGGGGTCTTCCACCTGATCGCACACCGCCACGCGGTAGCCAGCCTGGATCATCCGACGCAGATAGCCCTGCACCGCGTGGTAGGGCACGCCCGCCATGGGGATGCCTTCCGTCCGCTGCGTCAGCGTCATGCCGAGGACTTTGTTGGCCAGCTTCGCGTCGTCGTGGAACATTTCATAAAAATCGCCCATGCGGAAAAACAGCACGCAATCCGGGTGCAGTTTCTTGAAGTGGAAATACTGCCGCATGGCGGGCGTGTCATTCACATCGCGGGCGCTGTCTGCCATGTCGCCAAATGTAACGTCATTTCCCTGATGTAGCGACGCGCTTGTCGCGTTCCGATTTACCGGCCTACGCAATCCCGTGCCGCTTGCCGGCACAAAGGGGCAGTGTTTCGGTAACGCCGGTGAAGTATGCTTTCAAGCTCCGTGGATTTCGCTCACCGGATCAAGGAACGACCCGTGAACACACTTGCGACAACCTCCGCGATCGAACTTCAGCAGGGCGGCATCCGGCTGGTCTTCGATCCGCAAACCAACCACGTGACAGGCCTGTACGGCGGAGCTTCCGAGGCCGACTGGATATCCCACGCCCAAGGCCGGCGGTTCGGCGTGCCGTTTGTCGCCGGTACGCAGCAGACGGAGACCGACGTCATGCTGACCCGGCGTGAGATCGAGCCGCATCGGCTGATCGCGCGTTCGGAGTCGCGGCTGACCACGCTGACGTGGACGATGCGCGAGGACCACGTTCATGCCGAACTGTCGTTGCCGCCGCGTCGCGGGCCGCGGTCGGGGCTGTCGCTCGACCTCGACATGCTCGATCTGCCCGATGGCAATCCCTGGCGTCAGCAGGTGATGCCCATCGGGATTCATGTGGCCGACGATCTGGCGTATGCCTGGTTCATTTTTCACCGGGCGGATGATGATCTGCTGCTGATGGTCGTCGACGGCCCGCTGGCGGCGTGGCGGATCAGGTACAGCTACCTCGGCCACCGCATGGATGGCTTTCAGGTGCTCACCGAAGCGCAGGATGTCGTGCCGCGAGACGGAACCCGATTGCCCGTCATGCAAAGGCTGTCCGTGAAGCTGGCGTTCGCCTCCAGCATGGATGACGCATGGCGGCAGGCGGCGAAACTGGCGAGGCTGGCGATGGCGGTTCCTGCCATCACCGGCGGATACGTCGGGTCGCGCGTCGGCTATCGTCTGATCGGACATGCGACGGAATTGATCCACCTCACGCCGGCCGGCGAGCAACGGTCCTTGCCGCCTGCGTTGACAGGGGAAGTGACGCTTGGCGAACCGGGATTGCATCGTCTGGCGGTTCGCTCCGCGGATGGCAGCACGCATGTGACGCGACTGTTCGCCCACGAACCATGGCACGCCGTCTACGATCGTGTGAATCATTTTTACAGGGATCATTTCCAGCACGAGTGCGGGGCGTTTTTCGCCGCGATTCATACGGATTCCCTTCAGCCCGACGGACTGACCTTCGAGGGCCGGCCGTTCGGCGATCCCAACTATCCCAACGCCCTGCGATCCGGCGAGTTCGGCGGCTTCTGCGGCTGGGCCATGCTCAAGAACATGCTCCTCTTCGGCCAAGAGCCTTCGCTGCGCAAGTCCGTCGACCGCTACCTGCTTCACTGGGGGCTTAACCGCGGCCACGAAGATCAGCCGTTCAACGACACCATGTACAAGCGGCCCGCCGAACACCGCGGCATGAAATGGTCCGCCTATCACCTGTACAAGGAAGTCAATTTCGCGCAATCCGAAGTCTTCTTCCTCAACCAGATGATCGACTACGTGCGGCTCACGAACGATCCTGCCGTGCTGGATGACGCCGTGGGGCTGGCGAAGCATTTCATCAGCGATCACGTGAAGCCCGACGGCATGGTCTGCTGCCGCAACTCCGCCGATTCGTCGGACCACGATTACACCACGGTCGAAGCTCCGCTCGTGGCGTTGGTGCGCCTCTGGCATCTGCTGCGCGAACGGGGCCACGCCGACGCGGGCTTCATTCGCCAGACCTCGCTGCACGTCGCGGACTACCTGCTGGCCCGCGGCTTGGATTTCGCCACCGAGGGCGAACCCTGCACCGAGGACGGCTCCTTCGCCTGCGCCGCGTGGAGCCTGTTGCACGCCTACCTCGAACTGGAACCCAGGCCGCGGTACATGCAGTTCGGCATGGAACTGCTTCGCCTGCACGCGAAGCTGGAAATGCGGGGCCTGGACTGCCGGATGAATCAATCCACCATCCGCTTCTGGGAAACGCAGTACGAAACCGACACGTGGGGGCCTTCGATCAATGCCGGGCACGGCTGGTCGCTCTGGACCGCCATGGCCAAATTCTGCGCCTACCGCATCACGCGCAGCATGACGATGCTCCAGCAGAGCTACGAAGCCTTTCTCACGTCGTTGTCCAAGATCGACGTTAGCGGCGGGATGTACTCGTGCTACACGCCGGACATGATCCCCGGCACGCCGCATCAGTGGTGCGTGCCCAAACCGCTGCCGATCGGCCAGGACACGCAGCAGACGACCATTCCGCTGGGCTGGGGCTATCCGACAACCTACGCCGCCAGCGGCAACCATGTGCTGATCCAGGCGGCCGAGACGTGGGCGCACACATCGGGCGTGAACGTGGAAACCAATGCGACGATCAACGGCATGTTCGACGACAAGGGCGTGTTCGTTTCCGCCGCGCCGCATTTTTCACGACTGGCGATCTCCGCCGCGCCGCGACAACCGATGAAGCTGGCCGTGACGCCGGGACGCGATCTGGTCATCACGCTGGAACACGCGGAAATCGGGCTGGAATTGCGGGATGCCGACGTGCTCGAACGCCTCGACGGCGAGGCGGTCATCCGTTGCCGTCCAACATCGTCCATCGTGACGCTTGCCGCGGCGCGGGCATGACCGGCATCACCGGCGCAGCCGCGGGGGCGATGACGTCCTCCATGGGCTGCGACAGGCTTCGTCCCGTGAGATCGTACAGCACCGCGATGTCGGGCACGTCGAACACCGATTTCCATCCCGCCGCCGCCGCGATGCGCATCACATTCTCCGGCGTGACCCGCGGGTCGTAGCCATACGTCGCCATCAGCCGGCGAAGCTCGCTCAGGTGCAGCCAGACGTGCGTGATCCCCGCCTGTCGCAGCGAGGCCGTGACCGCTACGGGATCATCGTGCGCCTGTCGAATCACTTCGCCCAGGAAACTGCGGTCGAACGCGGTTTCATACCGCATCGGTTTACGGATGTAGAGCAGGCCCGACGCATCCGCCACGAGGTAGACGCAACTGCCCGGCGGCAGGTGGTTGACCACATGATCGCCGGCAAGCGTCTGACCTATTTTCAATTGGGCCAGATCGCTCGCCGCCGGCAGGCTGTCGATGATTTCCCACGGCTGCATGCGCTGTCGGGTCTGCTGCCAGAAGACCTTCAGCGATGCAGCGGTGAGGATGACGATCAGCACGAAGGTCAGGCCGTGGCCGACGGGGATTCGCAGCCGGGCCAGTCGGCGCGACAGTTCCGCCATGCCCAGGCCCAGCAGGAGCGAGCCGGGCAACAGCGTCCAGATGAGAAACCGCGACTGCAGGTGCGTGGTGGTCAGCCAGAGGATCAGTTGGATGGCGAGGATGAAGCTCAGTCGCCACGCCCAGCCGCGCTGGTCTTTCGTGATCCACAACAATCCCGCGGCCAACAGGACCAGCAGCCAGAGCGTCGGCGCGCCCCATTCGTGGCCGAACCGCGCGACGTTGCGCGATTCGATCTCGCCGGACTGTCGTACCCGCGTCCAGCCGCCGATGCTGCCGTATCCCGCATTGCACAGCCATTGATGGCCCAGTTCCTTGAGCCGTTCGCTCCAAGGTTCCACGATCATGTGGCTCTGTTGCCAGCGATGGGCTTCAAAGTCGGTCCAATGTCCCGATCCCAGTTCCATCGCGGCGAAGGGAAACACGGGATTGCCCGTTTCCACGGCGTTGCGGATCAGGTACGGACTGAGCGTGAGCAATCCGGCCAGCGTCGCGGTCGCGGCGGCGGTGAAGCCTTGTCGCCGGCGGCTGGCGTTCGATTCTCCACGTTTGCCGGGACTCAGCAGCAGCAGCAGACCGACCGGCACGGCCACCATCGGTCCTGCGGTGAGCTTGGCCATCGTCGCCGCTCCCACGAGAAAGCCTGCGACAAGGCCGGCTTTCCAGCGTGGCACGTCATGTTGCGCCATGGCTGTCACTACCAACAGAGCCGTCGCCGCCGCCGACATGGCGAACCATTCGTTGTACGCCATCGATCCGGTGATGATGGTCCATGGCGTCGCCAGCACGACCGTCGCGGTGAGGATGCCCATCGCCCGGCCGCACCACATCGCCGTCAGCACGCCCAGCACCGCAGCCGCGTGCAGCGCCAGCGTCGCATGGAACATCTGTGCCGGGTAAATGCCTTCGTACATCGACCCCGTCAGGCTGCCGATGAACATGTAGCCCGTTTCGCCGAGGCTCGGCAGGAAGCTGTAGACGTTGTGATCCAGCCCCCGCATATGGCCCAACGCCAGCCATTCGCGCGGCAGTTGCAGGTGGTAGCTCGTGACGTCGTAGCCGAAGGCTTCCACCGCCCAGAGCGTCGATGGCGGACAACAGCACGCCACGAGCAACAGCGCCGCGGCGGGAACCGCCAGCAGCAGCAGCCACGACGAGGGCCTGCAGTTCAGGATGGAGATCGGCTCCTGAAACCGGCCCTGTAGCCAGAGATATCCCAGCAGCATCGCCACGCCGGCCAGCAGGATCGCCATGCTGCTGACGCGGGTGAGCAGGCCCGCCCACGCCGTCAGCCAGATGACCATGAGCATGACCGCCATGCCCGCGCCGCTCTGGACCGCCGCGGCGCCGGAGATTCGTTTGCCCAGCCACAGCCGGATCGGCGCGCCCCAGCCCCAGGCCGCCGCCCAGATCAGCGCCAGCAGCGGCGCGTGCATCAGCAGAAGAATCGGCACGGACAGAAACCGCGCCGTCGGCACGCCCGCCAACCGGGTCCGTTCCTCCAGCGTCCAGTACGCCGGCATCGTGGGCGACAGCCCCGCCATCACGACCACCCACACGCACGCCGGCAGCAACGCCCCCATGGCCGCCAGCAGCAGCAGCAGCGTGGGCGATGATCGTGGCGTTTCAGATGATGTCGAGGACCTGCTCATATGCCGCGATCCTCGCCGCCGTCGTCGACCGGGCCGGCGTCGGTTTCCTCAAGTTGAAACAGCCGGCGCAGCGCGGCCGCGTAAAACCCCAGCGGCGCGTCGGCGTGCCGGTGGTCCAACTGCGACAGCGGCATATGCAGAATCTTGTTCACCAGCCGCTGCGTGTGTTCTTCCATGAGTTCCCGCCACTGCTCCGGCCTGGCCTGTTCGAGCTTGCGCAATGTGCGCGTGCATTCCTCATCACCGAGGCCGTGCAGCTTCGTCCGCAGCGCCCGCACGAGCTGGCCCACGTCGCGGTGGCGGATGCCGGTCATGCAGACGCGGATCTGTTCGGCCAGCAGCTTCTGCGCGGCTTCGGCCAGTTCGCCGCGATGGTCGTGCGTCCGGGCGACCACGTTCTGAAGGTCGTCGATGTTGTACAGGTAGACATTGCGCAAGCCTGCGACCTGCGGCTCCACGTCGCGCGGCACGGCAAGGTCGAGAATGAACAGCGGCCGATGACGGCGCTGTCGCAGCAGCGGCTTGCACCGAGCCACCGTAAGCACTGCCGTCGGCGATGATGTGCTGGTAACGACGATGTCGGCGTCGATGAGCAGGCCATCGAGCTGGTCCATCGGCCTCACGCCGCCGTTGGCTTCGCAAAGCCCCAGCGTGCGGGCCAGTTGCATTGCCCGTTCCGTCGTGCGATTGACGATCCACAATTTCGCCGGATGCAGCGCGGTCAAATGGCGCATGGCGAGTTTGGCCAGTTCGCCGGCTCCGATGGCGACCACGGTTTTGTCGGTGAAATCCTCGAAAATCTGTCGTGCGAAGTCCACCGCCACGGAGCCGATGGAGACTCGGCCGGCGTCGATGCCCGTCCGCGTCCTCGCCTCCTTGGCCGATGCCAGCGCCTGCTGGAACACGCGGTGCAGCACGGGGCCGACGCACTGCTGGTCCCGCGCGCGCTCATAGGCCCGGCGAACCTGGCCGAGAATCTGCGGCTCGCCGAGGACCATGGATTCCAGCCCCGACGCCACGCGGAACAGGTGGCCCACCGCCTGGTCGTTTTCACGGTGCACGCTGGCGGCCAGCAGGTCGGAAGGCGCCATGCCGCTCAGATCGACGAAGAACTGACGCAGATCGTCCGCGCCGGGCGGCATCGTCGCGGGATGCGCCACGTACAGTTCCGTGCGGTTGCAGGTGCAGACGATCACGCACTCGGCGTGCGGGAACCGGTTGCGCAGCTCGCGCAAAGCCTGGTCGAGGCGTTCATGGTTGAGGGACAGGCGCTCCCGGATGTCCACGGGAGCGGTGCGATGGCTGACGCCGACCATCGCGATGCGCATCAGGCCGTCTCCTGGTCAACAGGGGAAGAGGCCGGCGACGCGGAAGTTTCGCCATGCCGGGGCAGCGCGGAAACGACCACGGCGAAGGTGGCCATCATCAGCAGCAGACCGGCGATGCTCAACCATGCCGCGCGACTGCCGCGGAAGCTTGAGGCGTGACGGACATTGACCAGCAGGCCGTAGATCAGCCACGCCGCGGTGCCGAGGATGATCTTCGGCGAGTGCCACCAGCCGGCGCCCATGTCGCTGTCGCCGGAGGTGATGATGATCAGGCCGCTGACGAGGGCGACGGTAAGGAGTCCGAAGCCCACGGCCGCGCTGGCGATCATCAGACGTTCCAACGCTTCGAGACTCGCCAGCCGCTGCAGGCTGGTCGGCTTCTTGAGTCGCAGCATGCGCTGGACATGGAGGTACATCGTCCCCGCTGCTGCGGAAAGCGCCAGCGAGGCGGCGCCGATGTAGACGGTAGCCAGATGAAACGCCTTCCACATGGAGCCGACGGAGAACGGATGAATCGTCCACCAACTGGCGCAGATGGCCCAGGCGAGAATGAACGCCAGCACGGGCAGTGCGAAGCCGGTCAGGCCGCGGAACCTGGCGCGGGCCTGGAGGTAGGCGACGGTGGGGCCGATGAGGGTGGCCAGCAGGATCAGCCCGTCGGCGTGGGATTCCAGCGGCGCCCAGGATTGATGCACGAGGATCAGCCGGTACGCCATCAGAGCGGGGCAGCCGATGCAGAGAATGACGAAGACGATGCGTTGCCACGCGCGCAGGCCCGGCCGGTCGTCCGTGCCCAGCAGTCGCAGGATCAGGGCGACACAGCCGGAAATGGCCGTCAAGGCCAGGATGGCCAGCAGGATCGTGGTGGGCACGTCGCGGGTCATGGTTCGTTCCGTGGCGTTGGCGAAAGGGCATCGACGAAGCGATCCTCCCACAGCCGGATCACCGCGTCGGAACCTTGCTGGGCAAGTGTACTGAAAGCTTCGTCGTCGGTCAGCTTGAGCAGGAAATCCCGTCGTCGAGTGCTGTCCGTCAATTCGCGTCGAGCACGGTCGCGGTAGGGGGCGGCCAGGTCCAACAGCCGGGGCCAGAGGGGATCCAGCGATGCGGAAAGCTGACGCCTGATCGTTCCGGCCGCGGCGGCGGAGATGCCGTCGGTATGCACCGCCAAGGTGATCGGGCCATGCCTGTGGTGCGCGGGAATGACGATGTCGCTGCCT
>JADLAP010000196.1 GCA_020848195.1 Phycisphaeraceae bacterium | reverse complement strand
TCAATGTAGCTGGCCACATAGGGCATCAGCACCTGGTTGGCGTGGAGATTGTGGTGAATGTTGCTGACTGTTTTGAGAAGAACGTGCATGTACGTGGGATCGCAGTCGCGGCGAAGAGCCAGGATGTTTTCAGGGGTGGCTATGCAACCGGAATCAGCATAGCAGGCTGGTTGCACAGCGCCGATGCTCGCGGGATTCAGGTGCATGGGTGGAACCTTATGGCCGGACCAGATGTATGCCGGATGTTCAATAGTGGAAACGGAATAGTCGTAAAAGCCAACGCAGACATCCGGCCAGAACGCATGTGCCGGATCGGCGAACGCGGTGGTCATCGCTTTGGTGTGATAGTTTTCGCACCATTGCTTGAACTTACCGTGGTAATCGTCCAGCACGCCGGCGGGATATGCTTTGCGGCAGTTGGGGCATTTCATGTTCATCCCCGCGGCCCCGTTCCACGGATGCGGATGGCCTTCGTAGTCGTACCACACGCCGGCCACGGGAACTTTCGCGTCGGCGAACTGCTTGAAGATCGCACGCTGCTGGCTGGCCCGCGAGATCCAGCCATCTTTCATAATCAGGCACGGCATCAGCAGGCCAACATCGTCTTTCTTGTCCGGATTCGGCGCATCGGGGTGCCGCACGATCTTGCCGCCCGGACCTCCCGGCGTGATGTATAGGTCCAGCACGCCTTTCATCGCCAGATGCACGGGATAGCCGGCGTCGGCGATCGCCTTGGCCTGCGCCACCGTCTTGCCCACCGCCTCCGGCGTCGCCTGATAGCAGCGGTAATCCTCGTAGTCGGCGGGCACTTCCACGCAGGGCAGAATCCCTCGCGCAGACAGTTGTGCCAGTTCTTCCTTCAGTTTTGCCGGATTGTCATACGACAGCGGAACCTGCCACCAGAACAGTGTGGACTGCCAGCCCTCGGGCAATGGCCTTTTCAGCACCGGGACATTGGAAACGATGCCGGCAAGGTCGGCCCGCTGGCTCCATGTCGCGGATTGAGCATGGGCGATGGATGCGACGATGCACGTCGTCGCCATCACAATCGGGAGTTGTCGTGAAAAGGAACACAAATGACGCATGGGGATGGTCCTCGAATGCCGGACTCACAGAGTCCGGCTCTGATACTCATAGAGTCCAGCTCTTAAATACAAGAGCAACATAGAGAATCGGAGCCGGACTCTGTGAGTCCGGCATTGCTCCGCGATGGCTCCCTACTCCACCGCCTTCGCTTGGCCGGTGGCGTCGACGAGGTACGTCTTGCCTTCCGGCGCCGCGATCAGCGTGGTGATCTTTCCGGGGAAAATGACGAGATCCACGTTCCGGGACGGATCGCCCATCGTGACGATGCGAACCAGCGCCTTGTCGCCTTTGCTCAGACCGGACCACACGATGGACGATGTGTCCTTTTCATTCGGTACGGCATCGTTGAGCACCTTGCCGCCGTCGAAAAGGTCGCCGTATGCGAACATTTCGTTGCATACGATATTGACGTCCACCAGTTCCTGGTAAAAGTCGAACACGGCACCGTATGGTGGGCCCACATTGAACACATAAAACCCTTTGACGCCGCGCAGCATCGCGTGACGGAGGAACTCCAGGTACATCGCCTGACTCATGCGAGGAATATGCTTGAAGGTCTCATGACCCACGAAGCTGCTGACGAATGGCATGAGGATCTGGTTTGGCCGTAGGTTGTGGTGTACATCGCTGGCGGTGGCGAGCAGGCGGGTGAAGTAGATGCTGTCCATTTCGGCCTGAGGGATGGGCCAGTCGGGGTTGTACCGGCCGCGGGCGAGGCGTTGATCGGCGTAGCAGACGGGCTGCACCACGTCGATCTGCTCAGGATTACGGGAAAAAGCGGCAGCTCGCCGACCAGTGTTTTCCCACGCCCGATGCGCGGTCGACGAAACCACGTAGTCATAGAACCCGGTGAGGGCATGCGGAAACGTCTGCCGCACCGGTTCGGCCAGTCCGGCGGCGATCGCATCGGCGTGCTGCTGAAGGCACCAGGCGCCGAACTTTTCCCGGTCGTCCAGTACGTCAGCCGGATACGCCTTGCGACAGATCGGACACGCGGCATTGGCTTCAAACACGCCGTTCCATGGATGCGGATGGCCTTCGTAGTCGTACCACACGCCAGCCACGGGAATGTTTGCGTCGACGAACTGCTGCAGGATGCCGCGAAGATGTTGCGCCCGGACTTTCCAGCCGTCTTCCATGATCAAGCACGGCATGGGAAGACCGATCGCATCCTTGGCGTCGGTATTGGGCGCATCGGAATGCCGCACAACCTTGCCGCGCGGCCCTCCCGGAGTGATGTACAAATCGAACACGCCCTTCATGGATAAATGCACGGAAATGCCGGCGTTGGAGAAGGTTTTCGCCTGCGCCACGGCGTGGGCGAGGGCCTGCGGAGTGGCCTGGTAACAACAATAATCGTCGTACTCGGCCGGCACTTCCACGCAGGGCAACAGTCCCCGCGCTCCCAGCATGTCCAACTCGTGCTTGAGCTTCGTCGGATCATCGAATGACAGTGGGATCTGCCACCAGAACAACGTCGTCTGCCAGCCTTTGGGGGCCGGATGCTTGAGTACCGGCACCACCGTCTCGATGCCGGCGATGTCCGGTTTTTCAAGCCAGGTTGGAGCCGTGGTCTGCGCCCAACATGGTGGCGTTGCCAATGCCGCCATGCACCAACTGATGAACAACGTCATCCACAGACGAAACATGCCAAGACTCCTTTAGGGGATGTGCACATAGATGCCAGTCACGCGACCCGACACGTTTTAAGGCTCGGAACACATCTTGTTTGGATACGAAACCCGAACCACAAATATACCTGAACAAGGTATAATTGTCAACCGGTGCTGGCCCGGGACAGGGCAAACGCGGGGCGAGCGCATGTCCCGTCTTCACGTCGTTGGCTGGTGTTCGCGTGCGGAGGCGATTACCGCCAGTGGTGCGTCTCATGCGATTTCATAACGTTCAGGCTCTTGATCGCGGCACAGAACTCATCCATACGTTTGCCTTGCATTGACGAAAGGACAAAGCGGCTCCCAGGACTTCAAAACGCGTCCTGGGGCTTGCGGGATAGTTGTTTCGACGTTCGGGTTTGGTCATTGAGACATTGTCGGGCATGACGTGCTTGACCGATTCACAGCGGATAACATGGGCAAAGTGGAGTTGACCCCGCTGGATGCGTGTAGTAGCGTGCTGCACTTTCACGTACGACAACCCACGCAGGAGAACACGCACATGGCCTCTGGTACGACATCCGTGGCGCTGGGCACAGCGCCGAGTTTTGGTTTTGGCGATCGTCTGGGACTGGCCACGCCGGGACATCTGGCGGCCTTGAAGGCCGAGGGCGGATCCATTCGCGGCATCTTCGCCCAGCAGTCCATCCGGGAGATGACCCGCACCAAGCGGTCGCCGATGGATGTGATGTCCGCGGCGATCCAGGCTCTGGACATCGCGGGTTACCGGGAAAAGTGGGGCTCCGACGCCGATCACCTGAAAATCGAAAAAGACGTCGATGTCACCGCGGCTGTGGGCTTCGTGTTCTTCACCATCGATCCTTCCGAACACGTGGATCAGCAGGCGGACAACTACGACGCCGCGACGGTGGCAGCCAAGTTCGCCTCCGTGCGCGAGCAGACGCCGTGGACGAGCCAGTACGTGGGCAAGACGGTGAAAGTTCCCGCCGGCCCGACGCTGAAGTTCGACGAACTGGCCGTGCAGCGCGCGGCTGTGAAATACGGCAAAGCCATCGCCCACACCCTTTATCTCGCCAAGTACATCGCCCAGACGACCAAGGCCAGGGGGCAGGCGCATGAGATCGAACTGAGCGTGGACGAAACGCAGCAGCCGACGACGCTGGCGGAACACTACATCATCGCCGAACAATGCGTGAAGTCGGGCATGAAGCTGGTGAGCCTGGCTCCGCGCTTCATCGGCGAACTGGAAAAGGGCGTGGACTACAAGGGCGATCTGGCGAAGCTGGAAAAGTCGCTGAAGGACCATGCCGCGATCGCCAGGCATCTGGGGCCGTACAAGCTGAGCCTGCACTCCGGCAGCGACAAGCTGTCGATGTACACGCCGTTCGCTCGCGCGACCCAGGGTCTGTTTCACGTGAAGACAGCCGGAACCAGCTACCTCGAAGCCCTGCGCGTGGTGGCGCTGCACGATGAAAAGCTGTTCCGCGAGATCATCGACTTCTCGCGTCAGCGTTACGACACGGACAAGGCGACGTACCACGTTTCCGCCACGGTGGCGGGCGTTCCCGTGTCGAAGGATGTCAAGGACGTCAAGGAACTGGAGCGGCTGTACCTGGAACTGTGGCCTGAAGTGCCGGCGGGCAAGGGCTTCACCAAGCCGGGTCGGCAGATTCTCCACTGCACGTTCGGCTCCGTGCTGACCGACGCCAAACTCGGCCCCGCCGTGCGCAGCGTGCTGGTGTCGGAGCCGAAGACCTACGAGCAGGTTCTTGCCGAGCATTTCGGCAAGCACCTGGCGGCGCTGCGCAAGGGAATGTGATTGGGAAATAACCAAATGACCAAGTCCGAATGACAGATGACATGCGGCCAACAGGCCGTCCGATTCCGGCCATTTGGCATTCGGATTTGGACATTGGGATTTTTTTGTTTTGGAGCCATGACATGAGTTGGGCATCAGGTCTGGATCGTGCGTTGCTGAAGGTTTCCGCGGAAGAACAGGCACAGCGTCATCTGCTGAAGATGTTCAAGCCGCTGCGCATGCCGACGAACGCCAAGGCGTGGCTGAAGGAGGCGGACAAGCTGCGTCAGCAGGCGCTGGAGCGGGTGTATCTCAAGGGCTTTGACCCGAAGATGGTGGCGGCGAAGCCGGACGTGGTCTGGGGCGAAACGATCAAGCCGCTGGACGGCAAGGCTCCGTATGTGATCCGCAAGCTGCGGTACGAAGCGCTGCCGGGCTACTGGGTTCCGGCGCTGCTGTACGAACCGAAGAAGCTCAAGGGCAAGGTTCCCGGCGTGCTCAATCCCAACGGCCATCACCGCGCGGGCAAGACGGCGATGTACAAGCAGGCCCGCTGCGCCAACCTCGCCCGGCGCGGCATGATCGCCCTGAACTATGAATTCATCGGCCAGCATGAACTGGAACACGATGCGATCCACAATCACCAGGCCCACCTGAACATCAGCGGCCTCGCCGGCGTCGGCGTATTCTACCTCGCCATGAAGAAGGGCCTCGATGTTCTGCTGAGCCATCCGAACATCGACAAAAAACGCGTGGCGATGACCGGCCTGTCCGGCGGCGGGTGGCAGACCATCGTCCTCAGTTCGCTGGACACGCGGATCACCACGGTCATTCCCGTGGCGGGCTACACCCCCATGCGCCAGCGCGTGGTCCGCGTGGCCGACCGCGGCGACCTGGAACAAATGCCGCCGGACCTGACCACGGTACTGGATTTCGACACGATGACCGCCATGCTGGCTCCGCGACCAACGCTGCAGATCCTCAACAACCGGGATGATTGCTGTTTCCGTTCCGATGCGAGCAAGAAGCTGATTTACGATCAGATGAAGCCTCTGTTCAAGCTCATGGGCGCGGAGGACAAGTTCGCGTTCCATGGCAACGACGATCCCGGCACGCACAACTATGACGCCGACAATCGTGCCGCCCTCTACCGGTTCCTCAACCGGCACTTCGGTCTGGAAACGCCGGAAGCGGATATTCACGAGGAAGCGGAAATCTACAGCGAGCGCGAACTGGCGGTCGGCCTGCCGGCGTCGCAGGTCAGCATGATGGACATGGCGCGGGAAGCAGCCCGGGCGTGGTCGGATTTCCACGAGATGCCGCGGACGGAATCGCAACGGCAACAGTTGCGCAAGGATTTGCGGAGCGTGATCCGGATGCCGGAGGACAAGGCGGTGGTTCGCCGCGTCGACCGGCGCGGGGCGGTGTCGCATGAGACCGTGACCATCGGGCCGTGGACGATGCCGGTATCGAGCTACATGGTGGCCAAGGCGCCGCAAGCCACGCTGGTGCTGCACGACTACGGTCGATCGACGTATGCCGCGACGACGGCGGAACCGAAGCCGAAGGATCGCAGCGTCTTTGTCGCCGATGTGCTGGGATTCGGCGAGATGGCTGTGATACCTTCCACCGTGATGCTGTTGGAAGCCGCGGGCGGCCGGGCCTTGGGCGTGGCGGTGCGACAGACGATGGCGGCGGCGGAACTGGCGCGCCAGCGAACCGGCGTGGAGCGGATCGACCTCGTGACGTATGGCAATGCCTTGGGCGTGATCGGGTTGATCGCCGCGGCATTGGAACCGCATCGCTATCGCTGCGTGCGCATCCTCGGCGGCCTGCAGTCGCTGACGCATCTGGCGCAGTATCAGATTCCGTATGAAACCGCGCCGGCCATGTTCTGCCCCGACCTGCTGACGGTCGCGGACCTGGCTCAGATTGAGACGTTGTTGGAAGGCGTCCGATTGGAGTATCCTGAGCGAGGCGGTAAACCAATGGTCATGGGCGAACAGGCATGATGGACGATCAGGACAGGATTCGGCGCATCGCACGACAGCATGTGCGGACGGATGAACTGCTGGGCGTTTCATTTATGCCGGTCGCGGGGCGGCAGGAGGATGCAGTCCCTACACCGGTTTCTCAACCTGTGATGGTTTCATCCCCGCCGGTTCCCTCGCCGCGACCATTGCCGAGGTCTTCCTCATCGGAGTTGTCCGCCGCCGCCAAACGGCCCTCGGGGCCCGCGCCCAGCGGCCCGCTTTCCAGGCAACAGAAACTGGACATCCTCGCCGCGATGAACGCGGACGAAGTGGTTTCCTGTACCAAGTGCGATCTTTGCCGCACGCGGATTCAGACGGTCTTTGGAGAAGGCGATCCGGACACGCCGCTGTTGTTCGTCGGCGAAGGGCCGGGGCAGACGGAAGACGAGCAGGGACGACCATTCGTCGGCCGGGCGGGCGAACTGCTGAACAAGATGATCGTGGCGATGGGATTGGGCCGGGAGCAGGTGTACATCGCCAACGTGGTCAAGTGCCGGCCGCCGAACAACCGTCCGCCCACGCCGGTGGAGGTTGACGCATGCAGCGGATATCTGCTGCGCCAGATCGCCACCCTTCGTCCGAAGGTGATCGTGACCCTCGGCGGCCCGGCGACCAAATTGCTGCTTTCCACCAGTCAGGGCATCACGACCATCCGCGGCACATGGCATCAGTTCAACGGGCTGCAACCGGAGGGGCCGATCATTCCCGTGATGCCGACGTTTCACCCGGCATATCTGTTGCGGGCCTACACCGAGGACAACAGGCGAAAAGTCTGGTCCGATCTGCAGAAGGTGATGCAGAAGATCAAGGGGGAATCGGAGACGAAGTGAAGCCGGGTGTTTCCGCGACGCCGCAAGCGGCGGGGATTCCGGGGGGGGGTCAGGCGGGGTGTTCCTGGAGTTCGCGCCGGGATCGGACGTTGAGCTTGCGGTAGATGCTCTTGACGTGGACGTGGATGGTGTGCGGGGAACGGTGGAGATTCTGCGCGATCTGCCGTTCGGTGGCGGTGGTGCGAAGCAGTTCGTAGATGCGTCGTTCCGTGCGGGTCAGTCTCAGGAGCATGCCTGCGGCGTCGAGCCGGTTGCCGTGAGGCGCGGCGCCGAGGGATTGCGGATCGGAGCCGTGCGTGAGCATGCGCAGGTCATGGGCAAACGCGGGCCGGATCAGGTTCGCCATCGCGGGCTTCATGCGTTCGAGCAGATCCAGATCGGCGGGACTGAACGGTCTCTGTCGGCCGCAGCGGACGAACAGGGCCATGTACCAGCGTGAATCGAGCAGGGGGAACGTGATGGCGAAGGCGTCGGCGATCTCCACGAACGGCTCGATGGGCCGGTAGAGCCGAAGCTGGCCGTACAGCATTTCATCGAGGACTTCGCGTGGACGGAACGCGGCGTCAAGCAACTGCCTTCGCTCGGCAATGGCGAATACGGAGTCATCCTGCAAAGGCCAATCCTGCATGGCCTGCAACGCGCCGGAGGGCAAATCCAGTCCACGGGCATCCACCAGACTGGCCGTTATGCCGGACGGAGCATTGAACGTGCGAAAAGCCGTGAGGGAAGCCTCGACGGTCATCGCCAGTACCCCGACAGAATGCATGGATGCGCCCGTGAGGGCGGAGCCAATCTGCCGATACACTTCCGATTCATTCACTGCCACCGCGAGGTCACTCCCTGATCCAGCTTAAATATCGGCCAGATCGACCTTTCGCCTTGGCTGACGGACCATACTTCCGTATCACGTTCCGGATCAGGATTATGTCTTGTCCAGCCACGAAAGCAAGCACAGAAAACGAAATTGATTCAAGAGAATTGTGATTTTTTCCGTTTTCGTCAAGAGATGATGCAAAATTATCGTCCGAGAAGGGGGGCAGGTTTCAAGTTGCCCTCCGGAAGGTGTCGATAATTCCAAGGAACTCCGCGATCTGTGTTTACCGGAATGGAACTGGGGACGCTGGCCGGTGCATGGAATGAAGTTGTTTTCCGCGGACCGGCCTTGAGGAATCGGTTTATGCCGAAGACGACCGCATCGACGTCCGGATCGGCAGGCCCCTCGCTGTCGCGCATGCGTGACGCGTACCAGCAGAGCCTCGGTCAGTGGGCGTCGTCGGTGCTCCATCATCGTAGGACAGGCTTCGACGGAGCGATGATCCTGCCCGCACCCACGCAAGGATTGCAGACTTGGTGGAACGCCGCCGCCCGGGAATTTCTGGACGAGTGACGGCGTTCTGAGCGGAAGCATTTGACATGAGCATTACCAGCAGCACAGGTCTGATCAGCGGCATCGACACCGCCAGCCTGATCGACGCCCTGATTTCGCTTGAGTCCCAGTCCGTGAAACTGGTTCAGGCCAACACGGACAAATTCAAGGCTCAACAGGCCGCCTACCAGGCCATCAGCGCCAAATTGCTGTCGTTCAAACTCTCGGCCGACTCGATGGCCAACATCAACACCTACCGCGCCACCACGGCCACAAGTTCCAATCAGTCGGTCCTCTCCGTCACCAGCACCAATTCGGCAGTGCCCGGCTCGTATGATTTCGTCGTCAAGCAACTGGTTTCCACGCAGCAGATCGTCACCAAGGGCTACAGCGACCGCGACACCACCGCGGTGACGTCCACCAGCAAAACCCTGAGCTTCGAGTTCGGCGACGGCGGTCTGGTCTCCAACACCAGCCTCGACCGGCTCAACGGCGGCGAAGGCGTCAGTCGCGGAAAAATCCGCATCACCGACCGCTCCGGCAACTCCGCCAACGTCGACCTCAGCACCGCCACCAGCATCAACGACGTCCTCGACGCCATCAACAACACCTCCGGCATCAGCGTCACCGCCAGCGTGCGCGATGACCGCATTGTCCTGACCGACACCACCGGCGCCACCACCACGGCCCTGGCGGTCGGCAACGTCGGTTCGGCCACAACCGCCACCGACCTCGGCCTGACCGCCGCATCCTCCGGCAACACGCTCACCGGCAATCGCATCAACACCATCGGCGAGGACACCCTCCTCGACGATCTCAACGACGGCAACGGTGTCCGCCGCCACGGCACATCGAGCGATTTCCGCGTCACCCTCCGCGACAACAGCACCTTCGACGTCACCCTCGGCGACGCCTCCACCCTCGGCGAAGTGATCGACGCCATCAATGCCGCCGCCGGTTCCGACGCCACTGCCGCCATCAACGCCGACGGCACCGGCATCGACATCACCGACAACACCACCGGCACGACCACCAGCGCCGTCACCGCCCTCAACAGCTCCAAGGCGGCTGGGGACCTGGGGCTTGTCGTCGGCGACATCGACGGCGACCACGTCATCAACGGCGACCGCCTCATCGCCGACCTCAATTCCAAGCTGCTGAAAAATATCGGCGGCGGCCAGGGCGTCGGCATGACCTACGCCCTGGGGCCCAAGGAACTCGTCGGCGGAACCCTGCTGGACAATCTTTTCAACGGCGTCGGAGCCAAGTTCACCAATTCCATCGCCACCGACGCACGCATCAAACCGCGCAACACCACCACGATGACCAACGTGGATCTGGACACCTGCGTCACCGTCCAGGATTTCATCAACAAGCTCGAAACCACCTTCGCAGGCAAGCTGGACGTCAGCATCGAGGGCACCAGCCTTCGCATCACCGACATCACCGGCGGCGCCGCGAACCTGCGCATCTGGGACTCCGGCTCCGCCACCTTCATGGCTACTTCGGGACTGGCGGTCGACGCGGCGGTCAGCTCCGTCCTCAGCATCGACCTGGACCCGCTCCGCCTGCCGACGCAGAACTACGGACCCGGCCAGATTCAGATCATCAACCGGGCCGGCACGACCCCGGAAATCGATCTCACCGACGCACGCAGCGTCAGCGACATGATCCGCACGATCAACGATTCCGGGGCCGGCGTCACCGTGTCCTACAACACGTCCGGCAACGGCCTGGTCGTCACCGACAACACCGGCGGCTCCGGCGACATCGTCATCAACGACGTCGGCACCGCCACCATTGCCACCGCCATGGGCCTGGCGGGAACCCATGCCGCCGCGTCCGTCGACAGCGGCGATCTCGACGTCCGCTATCTCTCCGAAGCCACCCGCATCTCCTCGCTCAATGCCGGGCAGGGCATCACGCGGGGCAAATTCATCATCACCGACTCCGCCGGCAAGGCGGCCACCGTCGATCTGACCCAGGGCGATGAAATCACCCTCGGCGACGTCATCAAGGAAATCAACTCCCGCGGTCTGAACGTCAACGCCCGCATCAACGACACCGGCGACGGCATCCTCATCGAGGACACCGGTCCCGGAGCCGTGGCTATTTCCGTCGCGGAGTCCGGCTCCACCACCGCCCGCGATCTGGGCATCCTGGGCACGGCCTCCGCGCCCGGCGGCGACATCGACGGCAGCTTTGAAAAAACCGTCACCATTGATGCCGGCGACACCCTCGACGACATCGTCGAAAAAATCAACGATGCCGGGATCAACGTCAAGGCCACCGTCATCAACGACGGTTCGGCCACCAGCCCGTTCCGCATGAGCCTGCTCAGCTCCAAGGAAGGACTGGCGGGCAAGTATCTCTTCGACGACGGCGGCATGGGACTCGAAGGCGACACCCTCGTCCAGGCCCAGAACGCCCAGGTGTTCTACGGATCCTCCGATCCCGCCAAGGGCATCGCCGTCACCTCCACCACCAACACGCTCAAGAACATCGTGCCCGGCGCCACCATCACCCTCAACGGCGTCAGCACCAGCTCCACCCGCGTGACCATCGGCCGCGACCTCGCTGCCGTCACCGACAAGATGTCCTCCTTCATCACGTCGTTCAACGACGTGATCACCACCCTCGACACCTACGACACCTACGACCAGGACACCAACACCCGCGGCCTGCTGTTCGGCGACGCCACGCTTTCCCGCATCCGGTCCTCCATGTACAACCTCGTCACCGGACGCAACACCGACGCCACAGGGCAGTATTCCTCGCTGGCGCAGCTCGGCGTCACCATCAGCTCCGAGGGGTCCAAGCTCGAATTCAATGCCGACAAGATGACCACCGCCCTGAACACCAATCGCGAGGCGGTGGAAAGCCTCATGGCGCAGCGCGTCACGGTGAAGGACTCCGACGGTAAGACAAGCATCACCGCCTCCGGCGTCGCCGTCGACTTCAGTTCCCTGATGCAGTCCTTCACCGACTCCGTCAGCGGCACGGTGATCTCGCGCATCGACAGCCTCACCGGGCTGATCGACCTCAACGACGACCGGGTGGAGAACATGAACGATCTGCTGGATGCCAAGCGATCCCGCCTGCAGACCCAGTTCAACAACATGGAACTGGCGCTGGCGAATATCCAGTCCCAGAGCAACGCGCTGTCCAGCCTCGCGGCCCTGGTGACAAGCTCCAAATCCAGCAGTTGATGTCCAGCCACCTGAGTCGGACGCGGCAATGTTTCGGCAGCGACCGATAAAAAATGAGTTTTCGTCCCCTTGGTCTGCCTGCTAACGGTCCCCTGATGGATCACCCGATAAGGCTTGTGGATCCCACGCAACAGAGGACTTACTCGTCATGACTCCCGGTACGGCCAACCCCTACCTTCGCACCAAAATCCTGACGGCCAGTCCTCAGGAACTGAGACTGATGCTGTACGAAGGCGCGATCCGGTTCTGCCGCCGGGCCAGGGAACATCTCCCTCATAAGCAGTACGAAGACAGCTACAACGCGCTCATGAGGGCGCAGAAGATCGTGCTGGAACTCTCGACCAGCCTCAATCACAACGTCGCTCCCGACCTCTGCCAGAAGCTCAGCGCGCTCTACACCTACATCTACCGTCTGCTGGTGGACGCCAACATCCACCACAACATCAAGCCGCTCGATGAAGCCATCAGCCTGCTGGAATACGAAAAAGAGACGTGGGAACTGCTCATGAAGAAAGTGGCGGCGGACAACCAGGCCGGCACCGCGCCACAGGCCCTGACCTCCGCTCAGCAGACCGCCATCAGCAGTCTCTCGCTCAACGGCTGATCCCCCGGAAGTATTTCCCTGAAGTTTCCACGAAATTCGCCGCTTGCGGCGTCGCGGAAATCCTCGCCTACCTCGCGGCGATCTGATCGATCATCCGCCGGTAGTAGTTCAGACCATTAAGACACAGACGAATCGTGTCGAACAGTTTCCGCCGATCCGCGCCGGGAACCTCGGCCTGCTCGAACGATCGCGCAATCTGGTCCATGGCGGCCGTGCGTTGCGTCCGTGCCCACTGCGCCAGTTCCGCGAGCGCGGCCTGGTCGCCGGTCGCCGCGGCTTGCTCTTCCTTTTCCCGCAGATCCATCATCTGTTCGAGCAACTCGGGGGGCAGTCGTTTGTCCTGCGTCTGGCTCGGGCCGCCGAGGATGCTCAGCAGCGACTCGGCCCGGCGATGGGGATCGCGCAGGATTTCGTACGCGGCGTTGATCGTGGCGCTCCGCTGAGCCGCTTCCAGTTGGTCCAGCGGATCGGTGAAGCGATCAGGGTGGTTTCTGGCGCTCAGTTCGATGAACTTATGGTTCAGGCTGTCCGCATCGAGCCGATAGCTGGCCGGCAGATCGAAGAGTTCAAACGGGCTGACGTTCATGCGGTAAGTGTACACCCTCAAGACATGCGTCGGCGAGCTTGATAAGATCAGCCGACCAGGCTTTGCGTCACATCGTCATGGTCGGGCCTGGGTGGTTCACAGGAGGGTCGCCGATGCGAAGGTTGGGCTTAGGGGCATCGTGGTTCAGTTGTCTGCTGATCATGGCCCAGACACTGGCTGCACAGACGCAACTGGAACGCTTCGACCGTCAGCTCGAGCAAATCCAGCGGGAAACCCGGCTGCGCGTCAACCCGGAGATTCCCGCCGACCAGCGGCTGCTGCTGGACTACGGCGGTTCGCTGACTTTCGCCTTTGCCGCCATCGACGACAGCGAACAGAAAACCCACATCCTGCGTCAGTACGGCCTGACCGGCTATTTCCGCATGGACATCGACGGCGTACACCAGTTCTTCCTCCGCGGCAGCACGACGTATCGCGATTTCAATCCGCATGAATCCTTCGACGGCCACGGCGACGACTGGATCGAGCCGGCGCTGGATCGCGCGACCTATCGGTTCGATCTCCGCCGCGCCCTGGAGGCGTACGACGGCAACTCCGTGCCTTGGAATGTGGTCGTGCAGGGCGGTCGGCAACTCGTGCAGTGGGGCAACGGCCTGGTGCTGTCCGAGGAACTCGACGGCGGCGTGGTCAATCTCTCCTACGAAAAGATTTCCCTCGACATCGTGGCGGCGACGACACGCGAGAGCATCAGCGACTTCGACAGTTCCAGACCGGATTTCGACAGCGACACGCACCGCGGCTTCTACGGTGGCCTGCTGCGGTACAACGGAGCCAGGCATCGCCCCTACGTTTACGGCCTGGTGCAGGTCGACAACAACGGCGATCTGTCACGATCCGACACCATCGGCGGCGTCGCCACCACCACGTCCTTCAAGTACAACAGTTGGTACGTCGGCACTGGCGCCGAAGGATCGATCACCGACCATCTCGTCTACGGCATGGAGTTCGCCTATGAAGGCGGCCTCAGCCGCAGCCGCGCTTTCACCGTCGATTCGCTCGGCACGGTCACGGCCGTGCCCCAGTCGGACGACCCCATCAGCGCCTGCGCCATGGACTTCATGCTCGATTACCTCTTCATCGACGCCAACCACTCGCGCGTGGGCTTTGAATCCATTCTCGCCACCGGCGACTCCGATCGGTATCAGGCCAGCACGACGCTGCTGGGCAATCAGCCGGGGACGAACGACCGCTCGTTCAACTCGTTCGGGCTGCTCAACACGGGGCTGGCGTTCGCTCCTTCGGTGTCCAACCTGTTGCTGTTCCGCGTGGGCGCGTCGACGTTTCCGCTGCCCAACGACAGGTTTCTCCGAAGGTTTCAGGTCGGCTCAAACCTGTTCATTTTCAACAAGCTCACGTCGGACGCGCCCATCGACGAAGCGAGCAATTCCGATTTTTACCTCGGCTTTGAACCCGACGTGTACGCCAACTGGCAGATCACCAGCGACCTGACCTGGACCATCCGCTATGGCGTCTTCTTCCCCAGCGATGGTTTGCTGAGCAACGACGATCCCAGACATTTCGTGTTCAGCAGCGTCACCCTGGCGTTCTGATGATTCGGACCCGGCATCCGGCTTCCCAAGCGTGAGATCAAACATGATGGCTCGAACTTTTGAATACCGCATCCGATTCGCCGTGGCATGCATGGCGCTGGCGCTGCTGGCCGGCTGCCAGCGGGCGCAGGTGGCCCAGCCGCTGACCCAGGACATGGCCGGCGACGATCCCGATACCCAGATGGCGTTCTGGCACACCCTGGAACAGCGACGGCTGACGAGCAACGACGAGGCGTTTCACGCGCTGCTCCTGTTCCTCGACGGCTCCGACAAGGCGGCGGACTACGCCGGCCGGGTCGAAGCGCTGCGATCGCGCGGATATCTGCCTCGATCTTTCGCCCGGCCCGCGAACGAGGGCGTCACCCGCGGCACGGTCGCGCTGGTGCTGACGCATGCGTTGTGCGTCAAGGGCGGCGTCATGATGAGTCTGTTCGGCGACAGCGAGCGCTATGCCGTGCGGGAGCTGATGGACAAGGGCATCTATCCCACGTCCAGTCCGTTCCAGACGTTTTCCGGAGACGAGTTCATCGAGATCATCGGCCGGGCGGAGGACTACGAGCGTCAGTCCAACATCCGCGCCCCGGCTGCGCAGGTGAACATCGCCGCGACTGAGTCGGCGAAGACGTCAGCCGACGAAGCGGCGGCGACGCAACCCGCTCAGACGCAGCCGGCGACGCCTTGAGGGCTAGACGGGGGCCTGTTGATTTTGCGCGATGAAGGACAAACAATCGGACAGGCGGAATAGTCCGGGGGTGTCCGGGGGCTGACACGGAGGATTGCCATGCGTCGAACATGCGATGCCCTATCACGGATTCTGGTGCTGGCGGTGTGCCTGCTGGGTTCGATGGCTCTGGCAGCCAATGAGAACCCGGCGCCGGACGCCGCGCCGGCGGCTGCGCCGGAACAGGAACTGTCGGCCGTGGTCACCGCGGTCGTGGGCTTGGTGCAGGTGCGGGAAGCCGAGGATCAGCCCTGGATTCAAGCCAAGCCGGGCATGAAGCTCGCGCAGGGCGCGGAATTCCGTACCGGGCCGCGAAGCACCGTGCAGTTCCAGATTCCCCCGGCACAGACCGTCACCCTCGACCGGCTCGGCACGGTGAAACTGCTGACTGCGATCGCGGAGTCGGGCAAGATCAAGACCGACCTGGGGCTGGCCTATGGCCGCACGCGATATGACATCCGCAAAGGCGGCGGTCAGGAATACGAATCCACCATTCGCAGTCCCAGCGCCACGCTCTCCGTCCGCGGCACGCGCGTGGGCATTCAGGACGGCCCGTTCGGCTATGTCGCGTGGAGCACGCAGAGCCGGGCGGTGCTCAATGACCGTTCGCGCCGAACGCAGTTTTCCTTCGGCGACAACACCGGCATGAGCGACAAATCCAAGGGGCCTTCCGATCAGGAGCGGCAGGATGGAACGGTCGATCCCGGTGACAGCCACTCGCGCGACGATACGGAAAACAATCTCATCAGCCAGCGTCCCTCCGGCGACCTGGACAACTCCCAGCACGGCTTCGTCGATGCCCGGCAACTGCTCGACCGCGACACCAATGGCCAGCGCATCATCGATCAGTACGCCGGGACCGGATATCTGCCCGGATACCTGCTGATTGACCTGTACTGGGGGCCGACCGAATATCCCACCGACCTTGACATGCAACTGATTTCGCCGGCGGCGATCGACGGGGGCAAGGTGCTGGCCTCGTATGGCGGCGGCGGTCCCGGAACCGTCACTTCCCTGCCCTCCGGCGGCATGGTCAACACGTCGCTCGGATCCAACGGCGACGATACCGACGGCTCCAAGACCGCCGGCGGCCACGAACAATACTTCTGGAGCCAGCAGTTCCCCGCCGGAACCTACACCGTTCGCGTCGTGCCCTACTTCCTTGGCAGCGAAACCACCGTGGACTATCTGGTGAACGTGAGCGTCCTGGCGCCGGGCCAGTCGACGCCTCAGCAGATTCTCGCCATTGAAGATACGGTGACGCAGGGCGGCCCGACACGCGAAACCGATTTCACCATCGGGACCGGCACGCCAACGACAAGCGTGGAACCATGATCCGATGAGCCGCGATCACGCCTGAATGTCCAGATGGCGGTAGAGCGGAGATTCTTCCGACTCCGGGGACACGGCGTCCGCCTGGCTGGCTGTCGCGCTCGGCGGAACGTTCGCAGTCGCTTGCGACGGTGGTTGCGGGCTGACGATCAGGAGAGATGTTCCATCCTGCGGCGACTGTTGCGGCGGCTGGTGATGGGATGTCGTCGGCGGCAGGGGCAGCGTCCGATGTTCCGGAACCTGATCGTCGATCTGGACCCGGCTGGACGATTCCTTCTCGTCGCCTTCCTCAATCGCCTGGAGATGTTCCTCGAAGCGATCGCGCAGACGCTGGGCGTCCCGGTCGGCATCGATGTCTTTCCGATTTTTTTTCTCGGAAATCTGCCGTGCGGTCAGCGCCACCGCCGCCACGCCCGCCGCCACGCCTGTGCCCTGAACGCTCATTTGCGATCCCTGTGACCTGACCGTCACAACCTGGGCAGGAGCTTTAGCAGTATTATCGGTCATACCCGCGCATGGCTTGAAAATGCCCGTCCCGGTCAATTCCGTTACAATTTTCCCCCTATGTCAGAACCTACCGTCGTCACCCGTTTCGCCCCCAGCCCCACCGGCAGCCTCCACGTCGGCGGGGCGCGCACCGCGCTGTTCGCATGGGCCTACGCCCGCCGGCACGGCCACGCGGGCAAATTCATCCTCCGCATCGAAGACACCGACCAGACCCGATCCTCCGCCGCCAGCGAAAGCAGCATCCTGCGCGATCTCAAGTGGTTCGGCCTCGACTGGGATGAAGGCCCCGACGTCGGCGGACCCGCCGGCCCATACCGCCAGAGTGAACGCCTGCCTATCTACCACGAACAGATCGCCCGCCTGCGCGAGATGGGGCTGGCTTACGAAAAGGACGGGGCGATCCGCTTTCACTGTCCCGCCGACGTCGCCTTCGACGACGCCGTGTATGGACACATCGAGGTCAAGGCGGCCGACATCGAGGATTTCGTCATTCAGAAATCCGACGGTTTTCCCACGTTCCACATGGCTGTGACCGTGGACGACGCCCTGATGAAGATCACCCACGTGATCCGCGGGCAGGAGCACCTGAGCAATACGCCCAAACACGTGGCGCTGCAGCGGGCCTTGGGCTACGCCATGCCGGCCTACGTGCATCTGCCCACGATCATGAACCCCGACGGCTCGAAGATGTCCAAGCGCGACAAGGCCAAGGCCGCACGCACGGCCGCGAAGGCGCAGGGCATGAAATCGCTGGACGATCCGGCGATTGATCCGCAGCGTTTCGCCGCCTTCATGGACAAGAAATCCGACGAATCGGCTGTGGCCCACGCCATTGCCGCGAAGCTGGGGCTGACGCTGCCGGAGATCGAAGTCGCCGACTTCCAGTTCAGCGGCTATCTCCCTCAGGCCCTGAGCAATTACCTGTCGCTCCTCGGCTGGAATCCGGGCCAGGACGTTGAACGGTTCGACAACGCATTCCTGATCGAACGTTTCAACTTCGATCGCATCAACAAATCGAACAGTTGCTTCGATCGCCAGAAGCTGTTCCGGTTCAACGGCGAACGCCTGGCTTCGCTGCCGCCTGAGCAGTTCCGGGATCTGTGGCAGGCTCATTGTCAGGCGCATCATCCCGCCTTTGACGTGGGCTTGGGACACATGGCCGCCGAGACGTTCGCGCAACTGGCGGCGATTTACCAGCCCCGCGCCCGCACGCTCAGCGAGCCGTGCCAGATGGCGGCGTTCTTCGTCCTTGCCGATGATCAGATCGCCTACGACGCCAAGGCGGTGGCCAAGGTGTTGCAGGCCAACGATGCGGCGGGATGGGGCATTCTCCGCGATTTGACGGGCATTTTGCCGCAGGTCGATCCCTGGCGGGCGGAAACCATTCACGCGGCACTGGAACAGGCGGCTGTCCGCATGGAGCGGAAGATCGCCGACCTCGCCCAGCCGCTGCGCGTGGCGGCGACGGGCAACACCGTCAGCCCGCCGATCGATCAGACGTTGGCCATCCTTGGCAAGGAGAGGACTTTGAATCGCATCCGACGGTGCGTGGACAAGGTCCGGACACCTTCCGTTTCCTGATATTCACATTCATTCAAACTGGAGTTCATTCACATGTCCTGGACATGGAAAGCGTTTCAACTGGATCTGGCCCGGCAGCGGGAAACCGTGCCGGTGGTGTGCGATTTGATTCGCCAGGCGCCGAGTTGGGGTTACAACGCGGTCATGCTGTATCTGGAAGGCGTGGTGCGGACGGAGCATTTTCCGTATCGCCCGGCCGACCAGAGCTACAGCGAAGCGGATGTGAAGCAGATGGTCGAAGCGGCCAAGCAGGCGGGCGTGACGCTGATTCCCGCCACGCAGACGCTCGGCCACATGGAGCATTTCCTGACCTGCCCCGAACTGAAACATCTGGCGGCTCCGGAGGTGGGATTCGGCAGCAACACCATTGATGTGACCAAGCCGGAAAGTTACGTTTTCATCGAAAATTACCTGTCCGATCTGGTCAAATTGTTCCCGTCGCCCATGATTCATGTCGGCACCGACGAAGCCTTCATGCTCAGCGCCTTTGCGGTACGCAGCGGCGGCAAGTTCACTTTCGCCGATCTTCTGATCGGTCACCTGCTCAAGGTCCACGCCATCGTCAAGCGGCTGGGCAGACAGATGTGGATGTGGTCCGATCTGCTGGAATATGTCGATGAGGAGCAGATCGTCCGTTTGCCGCGCGACATCGTGATGACGATATGGGAGTATGGACGGGAAGCCATCGACCATGACGGCACCCTGGGCCATTTCGACGGCAGGATTCGCCGCGACTGGCTGGGCCTGTTTCATCGGCTGGGCTTTTCCAGCCTGGTCTGTCCCTGCGCGAACTACGGCAGCGGCTCGGCGGATGCGTGGACGCGCGTGGGGCAACGTCCGGGCGTCATCGGCGGCATCAACACCGTCTGGGAACTCGGCAGCACATTCATGCCCCGGATCTTGCTGGGCGTGGCGGTGACGGGACGCCGATGGTCGCAGCCGCGGGAACCGGAATCGCAGAGCGTCGAAACGGCGTTGTCGGAACTTTTGCCGTCGTTGACTCCGGTGCTGCGCAACGTCGTGTGGGAATCGCACAATCTGGAATCCACCGGTTCGTCCGCCGCGGGGCACATCGAGCCGACGGACGACGCCGAGCATCGCATCGCCCGTCAACAGGCCATGCTTCTGCCGCTGATGGAGCAGGCGAAACAAATGGCCCGCCAGCCGCGGGAAAAGGACATCGTGGAAGACGCGGCAACCATGTTGAAACGGGTGCATCTGCG
>JADLAP010000362.1 GCA_020848195.1 Phycisphaeraceae bacterium | reverse complement strand
CGGCGGCTTCGACCATTGACGGCGATATTAAAAAATCGCTGAAAAAGACGACCGATAACTCGGCGGCCTCTGCTGTGGGCAAGCTTGTCGCAGAACGCGCGAAAAAAGCCGGCGTTGAAAAAGTCGCCTTTGACCGTGGCAGCTATGCTTATCATGGGCGCGTCAAAGCACTGGCGGAGGCCGCGCGCGAAGCCGGCCTATCATTCTAAAAACTTGTTCTTGAAGGAAATTTAAAAAATGGCACAAGCCGAGAAACAAACGAAAGAAACCAGGCCGAAAGGCGGAAAAGGCCGCGAACAGCGCGGTGCTGACCGTGAAAAAGGCGCAGCCGACCGCGAAGGCGGCGAGCTTGTTGAACGCCTGGTGGCGATCAACCGCGTTTCCAAAACCGTCAAAGGCGGCCGCCGCATGGCTTTCGCCGCGATCATGGTTGTGGGCGATGGCCGTGGCCGTATCGGTTTCGGCTCCGGCAAGGCGCGTGAAGTGCCGGAGGCAATCAAAAAAGCGACCGAACAGGCAAAGCGCGGCATGATCCGCGTTCCCCTGCGCGACGGCCGCACACTGCACCACGATACCGAAGCGCGTTTCGGCGGCGGCGGCGTGCGGATGCGCAGCGCAACACCGGGGACGGGCATTATCGCCGGCGGCCCTCTGCGCGCCGTATTTGAAGTTTTGGGCATTCAGGATGTCGTTGCGAAATCTCTGGGTTCTTCCAACCCCTATAACATGGTGAAGGCGGCACTCGAGGCCTTCAAGAGCATGGAAAGCCCCCGCATGGTGGCTGCCCGCCGTGGCCGCCGCGTCAACGAAGTTCTGGGTCGCAAAGGCGATGCAAAGGAGAAGTCTGATGGCTGAAACAAAGAAAAACCCGGCGAAAAAATCGGCAACGCCGAAAAAAGCCTCTGCGGCGAAAGCTGAAAAAACAGGCAAAAAAATCAAGGTGACGCAGCTGGGCAGCCCGATCGGTTGCGAAAAAAGCCAGCGTCAGACCCTGATCGGTCTTGGCCTGAACAAACGCCATCGTTCCAAAGTTTTGGAAGACAGCAAATCCGTGCGCGGCATGATCGAGGCGGTCAAGCACCTCGTGATCGTTGAAGACGTGGCTTAAATATAAGGAAGAAGAGAGATGAAACTCAACCAGTTGAAAGACAACAAAGGCGCGCGCCAGCGTTCCAAACTTTTGGGGCGCGGCATCGGCTCGACCAAGGGGAAAACTTCCGGTCGCGGCGTCAAAGGCCAGAAAGCCCGCACGGGCGTTGCCTTGAAAGGCTTTGAAGGGGGGCAATCTCCCCTGATTCGCCGCATGCCAAAGCGCGGCTTCAACAACGTCAATACGAAAGTTTACGCGGTTCTGAATCTGGACTCCATCCAGACGGCGATTGAAAGCAAAAAGCTTTCCGGCAGCAAAAATATCGATGTTGCCGCTTTGCTGGAGGCCGGCATGATCAAACGCGCCGAAGACGGCTTTGCCCTGCTGGCCGGCCGCAAGGATTTGAAAATCAAAGCGACCTTTACTGTGACGCG
>JADLAP010000195.1 GCA_020848195.1 Phycisphaeraceae bacterium | reverse complement strand
GCTGTCGCACACAGCTTTACGATTTGATCCGCCCATGATCCCTGAATGATCCGGATCATTTGCTTCCGCAGCGAAAAAGCGGCTATTTCCCGATGGATTCGCAGCTTTTCCCCTTGATCTTTTCTTGGGTCAAGTGCTACGTTTTAGACGTCGCCAGTGCGTAAATCGGCGCGAAAACGGGGCATTTTCATGGCGCCATCACCGTTTTCATCGCTGACTTGACCTTTTACTGGCTGCATTGGGCCTGCATGAAGGCTCACCGCAGGCGGATCAGACGCCACCGCGCACGGGCAAACGCATGTGGCCGATCGAACGTTGACCGAATGCCCGAATGACCAAATCCCAGCACGTCCCATCACGGGCAAAACGTGATTGAGCGCCGTACCCTCTCCCCGAAAGGGAGAGGGGCAAAAGCCCTATGCGCTGCCCTGTTGGAGGTGTTCGGTCCGGCAGCGCCGGTAGCCACGCAGACCCCAGGCGTGGTGCAACAGACTCGCGGACATGGCCTGATTTCTTCTGAAGTGTCGCAACTCCAGATGAGACAGACAATGTCCACGTTTTTTCAACTCCACCTGCGCAAGAACCGGAAGAGCCGGAATTCTCCTCTTCCAGTGGCGTGAAACGATGGCGTGCTGTACCTTGCCTGACATGGCCACGGCGGGCATGGAAGTGACAGTCTGGGTGCAGCCTCCGCAGGCGGCGTTGGTGGAGGCGGTATTGACGCGGCTGGCGGGCCGCGTGCGATGCATCGGACTCGGCGGGCCTCGCACGGCGGAAATCGATGTGCTGGCGGCGAAGCTGCAATGTCCGCGCGAAGATGATCTGCGCAAACTGCTGGTGGAGAAGCCGGCGGCGCATCTGCTGGCGGCCGACAGCCATGGTCTGGACCTTGCCGACATGAAGCTGGCCGTCGAGCAGGGGACGACGCTGCTGGGATTGGAGCCGCTGACGACGACGCATCCGGGCGGCGAAAGCGCGATGGGCCGATCGCGCGGCGGCAATGGGATGCCCTGGTTGCTGTTGCCCGCGTTCATGCGTGGCGAAGGTTGGACCAAAGCGGCCGATCCCTTGCAGGCTACCGGGGCCGTGCGTCAGGTGCGGATGACCAGCACGGGTCAGTCGCACGAGTGTTCGCTGCTGGCCCGGCTGATGGATGTCTGGCGCACGCTGCTGACGCTGGCGCCGATGCCGACGACGGTGGACGCGACGCTGGTCGGACCGCTGGCCGAGGTGCCGGAGGATTTGCGAGGCCTGACAGGGCTGATGACGGCGCATGGCCGGCTGCCCGGAAGCGGGGCGGTGCTGATCCAGGCCGCCGATCGCGGTGGAGCCAGTCAGCGATCGCTGGAAATCTTCGGCGACACGGGCCATCTGCGCGTCAGCGATGACGCCTACGACCTGCACGACACGCAAGGCGCGTTGCTCGACGCCAGCGAGATGCCCGCCGAACAGAGCGTGTACGCTGACCTCGTGGCGCAGGACTGGAAGCGGCTGATCGATCAGCCTTCGCTGCTGGTGCATGCGACTGCTTCGGGGCCTGACCTTGCGGAAGTGTTGGCGTGCGTGATGGCGTGTCGTCTGAGCAGCCGGACGGGGGAGCCGGAGAGTCCCCAGAAGATGCTGGAGCTGGCGAGTTAACGAACATATAACCTGTTTACTATTTGCAGGTTATTGCGATGCAGTCCGGGGATTTCCCCGCAAAACACCCTGTCAGGGGCGACGGAAAAGATTGCGCCCATTTTTTGTCATCTCCCACCCGATCTGCCGATTCACACAATCATCGCCACAGGCCGGATTTATGGTGTGAAAGGCAAGGCTCATGCGGTCGCCGTGCTTCTGTAAGTTCATTTTTTGCAATGAATTGCAAAACACGTGGACAACATTCAAGTCCATTGACATGCCCAAGATGCCGTCGCTAGGATAACTTGATCGAACCACGCTGCGCACCCCTTGGATCGGTATGCCGTGGCGCGCCTCCGCCCACAGGAATCGGAGCCCTGTGGCGGAGGTTTTTTTTGCGCCACGTAGTGCGCCGCATCCAGTCGGTGAAACGCAACGTAGCCCATCAACGAAAAAGCCCACGTTCGAGGAACGTGGGCTTCTCGTGTGTTGCTGGATTGGAATGGGTTTACTTGACCAGCCGCTGCTTCAGCGCGGCCAGTTCATCGCGCAGGCCCTGCGGGAGATCGTTGCCGAACTCGGCGAAGTGCTGTTCGATGGAGGGCAGTTCGGCGGTCCAGCCGGCTTTGTCGACGCGGAGCAGTTCGCTGAGGTCTTCGCCGCTGACATCCAGACCCTGAAGGTCGAGGGCTTGCTTGTCGGGCAGGTTGCCGATCGGGGTTTCGATGGCCTGGGCCTTGCCTTCGCAACGTTCGAAGACCCACTTGAGGATGCGGGAGTTCTCGCCATAGCCGGGCCAGAGGAACTTGCCGCTGCTGCTTTTGCGGAACCAGTTGACGTAGAAGATGCGGGGCATCTTGCCCCAGCTCGTGTCGGTGGCTTGACCCTTCTGGCCCATGGCGAGCCAGTGCTGCCAGTAGCGGGCCATGTTGTAGCCGCAGAAGGGGAGCATGGCCATGGGGTCACGGCGGAGCTGGCCGAGGCCACCGGCGGCGGCGGCGGTCTTCTCGCTGCCCATGATCGAGCCGAGGAACGTGCCGTGGCGCCAGCTTCGCGCTTCGGTGACCAGCGGCACGACGGTGGCGCGGCGGCCACCGAACAGGATGGCGTCGATCGGCACGCCGGCGGGGTCTTCCCAGTTCGGCGCGATCACCGGGCACTGATGGGCCGGGGCGGTGAAACGGGCGTTCGGATGTGCTGCCTTCTTATCGCTTCCGGGGGCCCAGTCCTTGCCGTGCCAGTCGATCAGGTGTTCCGGTTCTTCCTCGGTCATGTCTTCCCACCACACGTCGCCGTCGTCGGTCAGGCCGCAGTTGGTGAAGATGGAGTTGGCCTTGACGGATTCCATGGCGTTGGGGTTGGTGGCATAGCTGGTGCCGGGCGCGACGCCGAAGAAGCCGGCTTCGGGGTTGATCGCGTACAGCCGGCCATCCGGGCCGAACTTCATCCACGCGATGTCGTCGCCGACGCACTGGACCTTCCAGCCGGGGATGGTCGGTTCCATCATGGCGAGGTTGGTTTTCCCGCACGCCGAGGGGAACGCCGCGGCGACATACTTCACCACGCCCTGCGGATTGGTCAGCTTGAGGATGAGCATGTGCTCGGCCATCCAGCCCTGGTCGCGGGCCATGACGGAAGCGATGCGAAGGGCGAAACACTTCTTGCCCAGCAAGGCGTTGCCGCCGTAACCGGAGCCGTAGGACCAGATTTCCCGGTCTTCGGGGAAGTGCGTGATGTACTTGTTCTGCGCATCGCAGGGCCAGGCGAGGTCCTTGCGGGTGCTGCCGTCGGCGAGCTTGAGCGGATAGCCGACGGAATGGAGGCACTTGACGAAGTCGCCGTTGCCGAGCACGTCGAGCACCTTCTTGCCCACGCGGGTCATCAGGTGCATGTTGGCGACGACGTAGGGGCTGTCGGTCAGTTCGATGCCGATGTGGGCGATGGGGGAGCCGACGGGCCCCATGCTGAAGGGGATGACGTACAACGTCCGGCCCTTCATGCAGCCTGCGTAGAGCTTGCGCAGGGTGTCGCGCATCTGCGCGGGGTCTGCCCAGTTGTTGGTCGGGCCGGCCTCTTCCTTCTTGTGGCAGCAGATGTACGTCCGGTCTTCCACGCGGGCCACGTCGCCCACGTCGGACAGCACGAGGATGCTGTTGGGGCGCTTGGTCTTGTTCAGCCACTTGGCCGTGCCGCCCTGGACCATCAGGTCGAGCATCTGCTGGTACTCATCCCGGCTGCCGTCGCACCAGAGCACCTGGTCCGGCTGGCACATCGCTTGGATCTCACTGACCCAGGCCAGGAGTTTGGGGTTCTTGGACAGTGCGGTGGTCGCAGTCATGCTGGTCCTCTTTCTAGGGAAAGCGGCGGGTAATCCTTACATGTACGTCGTGGTCCGGCCTTGCCGGTCGGTGCGGTATCATAGGGACAACGCCCATCATTTCAAGAATGGATTATTCATTTGCCCGCGCGGCCTGTCGCAGCCACGGGCGGAATTGGTATAAAAACGCCCCATGAGCAAGCAAGCCCCCCGATGCGTGACCTGGCCCGTTGGATTTCGCGCCGCAGGCGGACCGTGCGGCATCAAGCCCTCCGGTTCGCCGGACCTGGCGCTGGTCGTGGCGGATCAGCCGTGCGCCGCGGCCGGGATGTTCACCCGTACCCAGATGCCCGGCGCGCCGGTGATCGTGTCGCGCAAGCACATCCGCAAGGGCCGCGCCCGCGCCATCGTCTGCAACTCCGGCTGCTCCAACGTCTGCACCGGCGGCGCCGGCGTGCGGGACGCCATCAGCATGTGCCGTCGCGTCGCCCAGGGGATCGGCGTTGATCCCCACGAAGTCCTCGTCTGCTCCACCGGCGTCATCGGCCACCGCCTGCCGATGGACAAGATCGAACGCGGCATCGACGCGCTGCTGCCCGCGCTGGCTGCGGGACCGAAAGCCGACGCCGACGCCGCCCGCGCCATCATGACCACCGACCTGAAACCCAAAACCGCATCCACCTCGGTGAAAATCGATGGCGTCACGGTCCGCATCGGAGGCATGTGCAAGGGCAGCGGCATGATCGCGCCCAACATGGCCACCATGCTCGTCTTCATCACCACCGACGCCGACGTGTCGCCCGCCATGCTCAAGCTCGCGCTCAAGCAGGCCTGTGAAGTCAGCTTCAATCGCATCAGCGTCGATCTGGACACCAGCACGAGCGACAGCCTGCTGCTGCTGGCGTCGGGATGCAGCGGAGCGCCGGCGATCACGGGCAAGGGCAAAGCCTTCGACGCCTTCGCGGCGGCGCTGACGGAGGTCTGCCGCGACCTGGCGTATCAGGTCATCCGCGACGGCGAAGGGGCGACGAAAGTGTTCCGCGTGAGCGTGAAGGGGGCACGGAGCAAGGCCGACGCCGCGAAGGTGGGCTACACCGTCGTGGGCAGCCCGCTGGTCAAGACCGCGATCCACGGCGGCGATCCGAACTGGGGCCGCCTCGTCGCCGCCACCGGACGCAGCGGCGCGAAAGTCGTCCCCGCCAGGCTCCGCGTCGCCATCGGCGGCATCGTCGTCTGCGACGGCGGCAAGCCCGCCACGCTCTCCGCCGCCACGCAACGCAAACTCGTCAACGCCATGAAGCAATCCCACATCGAAATCCTCATCGATCTGGGCCTCGGCGACGCGGAAGATGCCTGGCTCGGCTGCGACCTGTCGAAGGAATACGTGACGATCAACGCGGATTACACGACATGATGTTGCATTCGGATATGTAGCGCCGCGACGTGTCGCGTCTGTCGCTACTTCTCGCGGTCCAGATCCCGCAGCGCCAGCGCGCGGACCAGATCGGTGATCTGCTGCCGCGATTGTTCCTGCCTGACCGCGAGGTTGAACACGAGGAACACCATCAAGAGGATGCTCAGGAAGAAGAACAGGTCCACGCCGCGACCGATGCCCAGATATTCCGTGATCCGCTGGCTGAGCATGGGATACCAGCTCACCACGCCGACGCCCAGCAGCAGCAGCATCCAACCGAGGAACCGCGGCACGGACATGTGGCCTTCGCGCAGCCGGCGCACGCTGCGGTGGATCATCATCAGTACGAAGACGGCGACGAAGATTCGGTACATGGGTTACTCCGACAGCCGGGTGAAAATCAGCCGCAGCAGCAGACGCAGCGCCTGCGAGCTGCGCTGCCCTTTGGCCAGTGAGTATTCGGTGTACCGGATATGCACCGGGCGTTCGACGAATCGCAGGCGATGGCGGCGGATTTCATCGATGATTTCCGACGCATGCGCCATGCGGTCCTGATGGATGCGGATGACTCTGGCCGCTTCGGCGTTCATGGCGCGAAAGCCGTTGTGCGTGTCCGTGACCCAGATGCGCGAGAACGCGCGGGTGAAGACCACCGCCATGCGCAGCACCATTCGCCGGACCCAGGGTATGTGCCGCACGTCGCCGCTGAGAAAGCGGGAGCCGAGCACGATGTCCGCCTGGCCGGACAGGATGGGTTCGATCATGGCGGGCAGGTCGTCGGCCGTGTGCTGATGGTCGGCGTCGAAGGTCACGATTACCCCGGCTCCGCGGAGCAGCGCCGCGTGGATGCCGGTCTGCAACGCCGCGCCCTGGCCCCGGTTGATCGCGTGACGAAGCACGCGAACGCCTTTGCTCATCGCCACGGCCGGCGTCGCATCCGTCGAGCCATCATCGACCACGATGACCTGTCGCACGGGCACGTGTCGCGCCACATCGTCGATCACCTCGCCCAGCACCGATGCCTCGTTGTACGCCGCGATGACGACGTACACCGATCCGGGCGTCCGCGGCATGGTTTCCAGCGTCGGGGACATTCCATAAGGGTACATTCTCTTGCGATGCGGTGGAGGCTGGTCGCGGATTGTCCGGATTCAAACGATAAACTCGCGGTTGCTTCACGGGCCATCAGGTGCTATTTTTGCCCCTCCGCTGAACATCCTGTTACTTTGCATGCGCGAAAGGTTTTGTCATGTCCCTGCAATCGCTCGATCGTATGGCCATCAGCCCGCAGTTCCGCGCCAACCTCGTCGAACTGCTCAAACGACTCGTCGCCATTGACACGTCCGTCCAGCCCGATTTGAAGCAGATGGCCCGCAACGAAGCGGCTGTGTTCGACATTCTGGAGAAGCAGTTTGACGACATGGGCTTCGAGGCGGCCGGTCGAAAGCGGGCGGCGATCAATCCCGCGATCGAACAGCATCCCTTTTTCAGCCAGCTCTACTACACGCGAAGCAGCGAGCATCCCCAGGGGCTGAGCGCCAGGGACTGCTACGCGGGCCGGCACAATCTCGTGCTGACGATCGACGGCGATCGTCGCGGCGGCAAGGGCGTGGATCAGGCGGTCAACGTGCATATTGACGTGGTGCCGCCCTATGTGCCGCTGCGGATGGAAGGCGATGTGATCTATGGCCGGGGCGCCTGCGACGACAAGGGGCCTGCCGTGGCGCTCTTCGGCGCGCTGCAACTGGTCCGCGAATACCTCCGCGCAAGCGGCAAGAAGCTCGGCCGCAATCTCACCGCCATGATCGTGATCGAAGAGGAAATGGGCGGCAACGGCTCGCTTTCCGCCGCCATCGACCGCGAACTGAAAAAACGCTACCAGAGCCTGACCGTCCTCGAATGCTGCAGCAGCGTCATCCATCCCGGCAACCGCGGCTGCGTCTGGTACAAGGTCGAAGGCTCGCTGCCCGGCGTCAACCTCTTTGAAGCCTCCGCCTACGTGATCGAAGAACTGGAGAAGAACGGCAAGTCCATCCGCAGCGAATCCGATCACCCGCTTTTCCCGCATCGTCCCGTGCAGACCTGCCACGGCATCATGGGTTCCTGCGGCCAGCATCCCTCGCGCATCAACGGAAAAATCGCCTTCGACATGGTCTTCGACGGCGGCTGCAGGAATCCAGACCAGGCCAAAGCACTTATCACCGATGTGATCCGCTTCGCGCTGGACGAGTACATGGGCGTCTACGGCGACAAGACCAAAGTCATGGACAAGACCAGCGGCAAACCGAAGGTCGATCACCACTATGACCTGGAAGCCGCTTCGCACGGATTCACCGTCACCGTCCATGGCGCGACGGGACACATGGGTTCGATTTTTGAAAATGACGGGGCAATTACCAAGATGGCGGCATTCGTGCGGGCGCTGATCCGTAGCCGGGCTGCGGTCGCCAAGGCCGGCGGCACGGGCAACGTCACGTATCGCCAGAACGGCGAGAAGGATTCGTCGGTGCTGCTGATGGAAGGCGGGCAAGGCTTCCTGCCCACGCACGACATGCCGCAGGTCCAGCAGCGGGTCCGTGAGGCGGTCTGGAGCGGCGCGGATCACTACTTCCGACTCATCGGTAAAAACATCAAAGCCGGCGACGTGTTGAAGGTCAGCTACGACAAGCTGCACAACGCCGCGTTCGCCGGCAAGGCCGACTCGCCCGACATGCTCAACGCCATTGATGCCGCCAAACATGCCGGCATGTGGAAGGAAGGCCCCGTCCGCGGCTGGGACGTTTCCTGCGATTCCCGCATCTTCGCCTGCGAGTATCCCGATCTGCCCGTCATCACCACAGGCCCCGGCTCGCTCAACTATGCCCACTCCGACCTCGAACAGATCGACATCCCGGAGATGGTTGCCTTCGCCCACTTCCTTGCGGTCTACATTCTCAAACAAACCGGCACGCTGGAATAACGTTGTCGCCGCGCCGCGACTTGTCGCGTCCTGTCTTCCGGTATCATTTCATCCCCCCGTTCCAACCCGGCGGGGGATGGAGTTTTCATCATGCCCACGTTCTGGAAGCAATCGCTGATCCCCACCGCGCGTCAGGTTCCCGCCGAGGCTGAGGTTCCTTCGCATCAACTGATGATCCGGGCCGGCCTGATCCGCAAAGTTTCCGCGGGACTCTACTGCTACCTGCCCCTGGGCTGGCGCAGCCTGTGGAAGGCCGCCAACATCGTGCGGGAAGAAATGAACCAGGCCGGGGCTACTGAGGTCCACCTCACCGGCCTGCAACCCATCGAACTGTGGGAACAGACCGGCCGGCGTGCCGCCTACGGCGATAACCTCTTCGTCCTCGCCGACCGGCACAACAAGGGCCAGGCTCCCAACCTCGCCCTCGGCCCCACGCACGAGGAAGTCGTCACCGATCTCGTCGGCGCCTTCGCCCAGAGCTACCGCGATCTGCCTTTGACGCTGTATCAGATTCAGACCAAGTTCCGCGACGAATATCGGCCGCGATTCGGCGTGCTGCGGTCCCGCGAGTTTCTCATGAAGGACGCCTATTCCTTCCACATGAAACTCCAAGGCCCCGGCGGTCTGGAGGAAACCTATCAGAAGCAATACGACGCCTATTGCCGCATTTTCAAACGTTGCGGCCTGACGTTCGAGATCGTCGAAGCCGAGTCCGGCCCCATCGGCGGCTCAGCGTCCCACGAGTTCATGGTCCCCTCGCCCACCGGCGAAGACACCATCCTCAAGTCTGATAAGGGCAACTACGCCGCCAACGTGGAAAAATGCGAAATCGGCCCCCGGAAGTTTTCGCTGGAGGGGCTGGCGACGGGAGAACTGGAAAAGGTCCACACCCCCGGCTGCCCCGGCATCGATGACGTCTGCAAGTTCCTCAAGGTCAAAGCCAAACACATGCTCAAGACGCTGGTGTGCCAGGGAGGCGACAAGTGGATTGTGGCAGTGGTGCGGGGCGATCACGATCTCAACGAAGGCAAACTCCGCGCGGTCTGCGGCATGAAGGATGTGCATCTGGCCGATGAACGCGAAGCTCGGGCCGCGGGTTTTGTCATCGGCTTTGTCGGGCCGCAGATTGCCTCGCAGATGACGGACATTCAGCTTTTCATCGATCCCGATGCCGCGCAGGAACAGTTCTGGGTCACGGGGGCCAACGACACGGATCACCATGTCAAGCACTTCAACTGGAAGCGTGACGTGCTCAACGGCATCGACGCCAACCGCGTGAAGATCGCCGACATCCGCAACGCCAAAGATAGCGATCCATCACCCAAACACGACGGCGGCATCCTGCGGGAAACCAAGGGCATCGAGATCGGCCACGTCTTCAAGCTCGGCGACAAATACACCAGGGCGATGAACATCAATGTGCTGGACGAGCAGAACAACCGGAGCTGCCCGATCATGGGCTGCTACGGCATCGGCGTGAACCGCATCCTCGCCTCCGCCATCGAGCAGGAGAAGGGCCACGACGCCGACGGCATCGTCTGGCCCGTCGCCATTGCGCCTTATCAGGTCGTCATCACCACCATCAAGTACGAAGGGGCCGCGAAGGAAGCTGCTTGCAGCTTTGCGGAAGCACTCGAACAACAGGGCATCGACGTCCTCATCGACGACCGCGACGAGCGCCCCGGCGTGAAGTTCAAGGATGCCGACCTCATCGGTTTCCCCATCCGCGTCACGCTCGGCGAAAAGGGCCTGGCGGAAGGCAAATTCGAGATCAAGGCCCGCAACGGCAGCATGGGACCGAAGGGCGAATTGGTTCCCCGCGATGAAGCGATGGCGAAGGTGATTGGCGCGCTGAAAACGATGTGACGAAGCGCCGCGACTTGTCGCGTCCCGTCACGCCCGCAACACGACCATGTTGTCGCGGTGAATAACCTCGTCGTACGCCTGATGTCCGAGGATTTTCTCGAATTGGGCGGATTTCTGACCCATGATCCGGCGCAGTTCATCGTCGGCGTAGTTGGACAGGCCGCGAGCGATCTCGTTGCCGGCGGGATCGAGCACCGCCACGACGCCGCCGCGGGCGAAGGTTCCCTCCACAGCCGTGATGCCGCTGGCGAGCAGGCTTTTGCCGCGTTGCTGCAGAGCGCGGACCGCGCCGTCGTCAATGGTGAGATTGCCCACGGGTCGTCGGGTCAGGCCGATCCACCGTCGCCGGCTGTCGAGCTTTTTCGTGGCGGGGACGAAGATGGTTCCGAGCTTGTCGCCGGCGAGCAGGCGGGGCAGGATTTGCGGTTCGCGGCCATGGGCGATCACCGCGATTTCGCCCGCATCCGTGACCAGTCGCATGGCTTGAAGCTTGGTCTTCATGCCGCCGGTGCCGAGTTTGGATTTTTCCGCGCGAGCCATGTTCATCACGTCATGGACGTTCTGCACGAGATCGACGCGCTGATTGTTTTCATCGAGCAGGCCGGCCACGCTGGAGAGGATGATCAGGGCGTCGGCGCGAAGGGCGTTGCAGACGAGGGCGGCGAGCATGTCGTTGTCGCCGAAGCGGATTTCGTCCACCGCCACGGAGTCGTTTTCGTTGATGATGGGGATCGCGCCGTACTGATGGACCTGGCCGATGGAGTTGCGGAAGTTGAGATAGCGGACGCGGTCGTCGAGGTCGCCGCGGGTCAGCAGAATCTGGGCGACATGGAGCTTGTGAGGCAGGAAGGCCTGGTGGTAGCAGGTCATGAGTTGGCGCTGGCCGATGGCTGCCACCGCCTGCTGTTGGGCGACGTCGGCGGGGCGTTTGGGGAGGTTGAGCACGCCGCGGCCGGCTCCGATCGCGCCGCTGGAAACGACGGTGACTTCGATGCCTTGGTTGCGCAGGGCGACGATCTGGCCGGCGAGGTCCCAGATGTAGTCGAGGTCGAGGCCGCCTTGTTTGGCGGTCAGCACCTGGGTGCCGAGTTTGATGACGACGCGTTTGGCGGTGGCGAGGACGGTTTGTCGCAGTTCGGTGGAGGGCATGGGAATCTCGTGCATCGTGGGCACAGGGTCTGGCGCGTCTTCGGCGCTGCCGCTAACCGGGCATGAGTTTGCACAACAGGTCGGCGTGGCGCTGGGTAGCGCCCTGGCGGGACAGGATAACATCGCGGCCTCGCCGCGCCATGTCGCCGGCGGCGGTGCGGTCGGCGAGCAGCCGTCGCACGGTTTCGCCGGGACTGTTGGTCACTTCAATGCCCCGTCCAGCCGCAAGGGCTTCCATGATGTCGGCGAAATCGCTGTGGCAGGGACCGATGATCGTCGGCTTGCCCAGGGCGATCGGCTCCATCATGTCCGAGCCGTAAAGACCCAGGAAGCTGCGACCGACGATGACGACATCCGCCAGCGCGTAGGCTTTGCGAAGTTCGCCCATGGTGTCCAGCAGAAACAGCCGACCGGGTTTCACCTTGCCCGGCTGCGTGCGGCGAACCATGCCGGCATCGAGCGCGGCAACTTCCTCGAATCGTTCCGGCTTGCGGGGCACAAGCATGAGCTGCGCTTCGGCGGGACAGTCGCGGATGAGCATGGCTTCCTCGCCGGGACCGGTGCTGCCTGCGACGATCAGCGGCTTGGAGCGGTCAATGCCCATCTCGGCGGCGAGCTGCTCGCTGCCCGGCACTTCATCGGCGACCTGGGCGGTGTCCCATTTCATGGTGTCCGCCACGGTCACGCGATCTCGCGGCACGCCGACGGCGATGAACCGTTCGGCGATGTCGCGGCTCTGCACGGCGGCGAGCGAAAGCCGGGCGAAGGTGGAACGGATCAGCGGGGCGATCTTTCGGTAGCCCTTGAAGCTGCGCTGACTGAGCCGGCCGTTGACCACGCACACGGGGATGCCGCGCAGGCTGCACTGCTCGACGAAGTTCGGCCAGACTTCCAGTTCGACGAGCGCGACGAGATCGGGTTGGATGGCGTCGAGGAATCGCCGTACGCCGCGGGTGAAGTCCAGCGGGTAGCGGACGACGGTGTGTTGTGGCTCGAAGCACTGTTTGGCGCGGGCCAGGCCGGTGTCGGTGGTGGTGCTGACGACGATGCGCCAGCTCCCGGAGGTTTGTTCGTGGAGGAGTTTGACGAGCTGGCGGATGGCATTGACTTCGCCGACGCTGACGGCGTGGAGCAGCAGGGTGGGCTTGTCGTGCGGAATCGCAGGCGCATGGCCGAACCGGCTGGGCCAGTCGGTTTTCCATTTGCCGGTGCGCCAGAGCTTCCAGGCCCAGACGGGGCTGGTGGCCAACGCGGCGGCGGCGTAGACAGCATCTCGCGTGAGCGACATGGCGGACATTGTAGGGTCAGGGGCGATCCTCGTCGGGCTGGTCATCCAGGCGTCTGGCGGATTCCTCCCATGGATCGCGGGGCAGGCCCTTGTCCTTCGGCGACCGGTCGGAGTTGGCGGTGGGCGGCTTGAACCGCCGGGCCCAGATCGTCACGCCAAGCCCCGCCATCAGACCCGCCAGAAGCAGTGCCACCAGCGAAAGCAGCACGTAATACTGCAACAGATGCTCTTCGCTCATCCGGGTTGTCTGGGCCAGTTCCAGCATGGCAGGGATTC
>JADLAP010000194.1 GCA_020848195.1 Phycisphaeraceae bacterium | reverse complement strand
TTCATCGGGAAATAGCCGCTTTTTCGCCGCGAAAGCAAATGATCCGGATCATTCAGGGATCACGGGCGGATCAAATCGTAAAGCTGCGTGCGACAGCAACTTGGCTCGACGAGGGTCCGATTTTGATCCTTCAGGGATCATCGGCGGAAAAACGGGATCATCGGGATCAAAATCGACAAAAACAGGCTTCGCGGCGGTAAAAATCAAGCTTCTCATCCACCCAATCCCTTGATGCCGGGCCGCGGCCCCGTAGGCGGTGCTGCACAAGCACATCAGCCCAGGCCCTCGACACAAGGGGTTACGGGCACTACCGGGAGGACCGTCGCTAACGCTTCTGGCTCGTTGAGGTTATTGGCTCAACGCGCGGACAACGGTATCATCCTTGCTGAAGTGGACGATGGGAGTCGTTCGCCTCCGGCGTGTGAGTTTCACGTCATCCTTCAGCAAGGACGATCTTCACCATGATTCATCGGCGGGCGATCGTCGTGACGGTATTGGGATTGATGCTGCTGTGCGTCACGGGCTGTCAGACAGGCGGAAGCAGTTCACCGCTTCAGGCAGCCAATCAGGCGTATCAGAACGGGAATTACCGGGATGCGTACAACCAGGCCATGCAGGTGATGGTGGTGGATCGCGGAGAGGGGGGGCTGGAAGCCCGCTACATCGCCGGCCTGAGCGCTCAGCGATTGAAACAGGACTATCAGGCACAGGAACTGCTGTCCCAGGCGTCGCAGAGCACGAACAAATCGCTGTCAGGCAACGCCCTGGCGGCGCTGGGGCTGCTGCAGGCCGAGCATCTGCAGTATGACCAGGCCCAGGCCAGTCTGGTTCGCGCGGGGGACAAGCTTCAGGGCGAAGACCGCGCCAATGCCCTGTTCCATGCCGCGGTCAATCAGCAGAAGCTCGGCTGGTGGCCGCAGGCCCGCAACAACCTGCTGCTGGCCCGCGACGCTTCCAGGGACAAGGCGCTGCTTCAGAAGGTCAATGCGTATCTCTCCATCACAGGCTTTACGCTGCAACTGGGCGCGTACACGCAATCGGACCGTGCGATGCAGTATGCGAAGGAAGTGGCGCAGTCCACAGCCGCGCTGAACCTCGGCTCGCCGCGCGTGGTGCCGCCGACCGCCGGCGAGACACCGGCATATTTCCGCGTCCACATCGGCCGCTTCACCTCCCATCCCTCCGCCCTGGCCGCCAAGTCCGCGTACAACCTTCACAACGCCATCGTCGCGCCACTGGCCGGGCAGAAGTGATGGGCATGCAGCCGCGGAAGAACGCAGATCCATGTCGGTAAAGCGATGACGCGGGAAACGCCGACAGGCGCGGCGAAAGCAAGCCTATCCAACACATCCTTCGGCTCCATTGGAACCCAGAAAAAGGGTGACCGACGGGATTTGAACCCGCGACCTGACCCGTCGATATCCGTTCCATATCAGCAGTTACAAATGCCTCCCACGCCAACCGGGGCAGATTCCGGGGCGCAGAGCGGGGCAATCGTGCTATCCGAAGTTATCCGCGCGTGGCCGCGCCTGTCCTGGCCTGATCGCCTGGCGGTGCTGTCGATCATTCGCGCGTCGAAGGAGGCCCGTCATGCCGAGTGACCGTACGCACCACAGGCCAGGATCACGAACGGGAGCCGAGCCCTTCCGGGGGCATACGGACAGCGGCGGTCAACCCGCCGATGGCCGTAGCGTCGGGCGTGGGGCGTCCGAAGCCCAGGCGGCAACCGCTGGCGGGCGCGTCCCGCCAGCGTTGCCCGCCGGGCCGGACGACCTGCCCGTCGCGGCCTCGGCGGCGAACGCCAGCGATCCTACGCACCTCGAAGCCGATTTCGGCGACGGCTCCGTGTTTCTCGGTCGCCCCCCCATGGTAAGACGGGGGGCAAACAAGAAAGATGGGAACCCCCATCCCGATTCCTACACCGTCGGCATCGGCATCGACTGGTTCCGCATGACCCGACCTGAGCAAACCTTCAGCCCAACGCTGCATCGACTGCAATCCCTCTTCGGCCCGGCTCAGAAAGGCAAGGGCATGCATTTCTACGAAGCGTCGTATCGCTTCGCCAACGGCGCGATGATCCTCTACGACCTCGACGGCGACAAAGGTCACTGCATCGATTTGCCGGGGGACGCTTTGGGCAGCATGTCGCCCGACGAGGCTGTAGCGTTTTGCCGCGACCTGATGCTGGGCACGTGCCACGTGACGCGATTGGACATTCGTATCGACTGGCAAACCGACGAAGGCGTGGGCCTGATCGATCACTGCCTTGCCTCCGTCCGGGCGAACCAGCTTTGCCGGGCCAAGCGGTGGAAGCCAATCGAGGAATACACCAGCAACGGCGAAATCATTTCCAAGGGCGTGGTTTTCGGCCAGCGCGGCAAGCTCGGTAGCGGTCGCTACGTCCGTGTCTACGACAAAAGCCTGGAAACCGGCGACAAACCCGTCGGCACATGGGAACGCTTTGAAGCCGAACTCACCGGCGACATCGCCCACGAAGCCGCCCTGGCACTGTTCTCCTGCACCGACTGGCCCCGCCGTGCCGCTGAAATCGCCCTGGGCTGCGTGGATTTCCGCGAAGCCAACGGCTCAACCAGCCTCGCCCGTCGCCCGCGCGTGGCCTGGTGGGAAAGCCTCCTCGGCTCCATCGAGCCTATGCCAATGGTGCTCCAGCGCAAACCCTCGAACCTGACGAAATGGGTGTCCTGGGTCCGCCGAAATATTGGCCGAACCGTGGTCAGCATGGCCCAACAAACCGGCGAGACGCCCGCCGAAGTAGTTCAACGCCTGGGCCTGTTCGAGAGCCAGTACGTCGACACTGAGCGATCATCTGACGTGCAGTTGCTGGGCGGTCAAACTGTCGGGACGAAGTGGAAGCCGAACACGCGAGCGTACACTCGTCTGATTCCGTACCCAGATGCGGCCGCCCGGCCCGTAGTGTGGCAGTACATAGACTTGGTGAAAATTGTACGTGAAGTCCTGCTTCCTGGTGTTGTACTTCAAACTTAAGCGATGGACGGTTGTGTATCAAAGTATGCAAAAGTGTCCCCGTCATCATTGCTGTAATACAGATTACACTCCTGATCGGTTGACACAACAAAGGCGATGGCCCCAGGATGATTTTGACAATAATTCGCGGCGGAATTGTTGCGTGTACCAAGTCTTCTGAGTGTCTCGGTTACAGGCTGCTTTGTCTTGGCATCCAATACCTGCTTGCAACTATTATTAGATATAGGAAGCTTCGCACCAACACATTCTAACTCTAATTGCTTATTTAGCAACACACAGCCATCGATACCGGCGCAGCGAGCGATTAGATCAAGTGAGGTGATAAGCTGATGACGATGTTGTAACGCAGAGCTAAGACGTTCTGCCGATTTGGTGTTCATGGCGGCCAAAGAATGTTGCCAGAACGAATAGATATTGTCACACAAATCGTGACTCATTGACTGTCCACCCGATGGAGCTGTTGTTGAAGTTAAATCCGATTGTTCTACAAACACAATCGCTCCCCCATGCCCAGATTCAACAACATTATAAAGCAAGCGTGATATGCATCGAGTAATCAGCGACGAAAACTGAAAATACTCTGGTGATTCTATGGTTATACTAGAGATTTTTGTTGCTGCTAATCTATTGATCCACGACATAATCGTGTGAGAACAATCCCAATATGTTACTGGACGAACATAGTTACGTACATATCGCAGTCTGTAAGCTGGTACCTCTGAGATCAATAGGTTTGCCGGACCAGCAATCTGAATTGTGAAGCCTGCAGGACCACCGGAAAATGCAGTGGGCAAATGAGGGAAAACCTGACCGGATTCGAGAGATAATGAAGAACTATGTTGTAAGGCAGAAGCATACAAACAACCCGTAGTTTCTGTAACCAGCAAGCGGACATTGTGACCTCTTAAGCACGGAGCAAGTCGCCTCAAAGCATCCGACGACTCAAGGGGAATCCGACTCGCAAAGGGTATTTCTTCGTCTGTATAGTTCTCTCTTCGTTGCTGCCATTCAACGATCAATTCGAGCCGTGGATATCGACCTTCGTCGGGCATGAGACTGGCTTCATAGACTAAGTTTAGCAAGCGTCTAAGGCCATCATTTGTGAGTTGGGGAGTGTAGCCGAGTGAATTCCTTTGTTCGGCTAGGTCGGCGGCGAGTTGATCCGGCGTTATTTGTCGCCCATAGCCAACATTCTCATCACTATCTGACATAACACACTCCATTTGCTGAATAGTGACAATGCACTGTGCGACTTACGCGATGTCAGGATGACCCGAAGTTCAGGTGTCCACAACTAAAATAGCGATTTTACGAATTTATCCACATGTTTTTCTGGATGGGGCCAAAACGGCTATTGACAAAATAGAAGATGATAGGATCATATACGATATGTCTGACCAGCGCGAAAACAAAGAGCGGCTGACCGTCACGATTGACCGGGACATCCTCCAGCGGATTGACGCGGTGGCGACGGCTCGGGAGGAGCCACGGTCGCGGGTGATCGAGCGGATTTGCCGCAATGGGATCAAGGCGGAAGAGGAATACCTCAGCGACCTGGAGAAGCCGGCGTTGCGGTTCATCGCGGAGGCGATCACGAGCCGGCCCGCGCTGGTCAGCGCGCTGGCGAGGGTGATTGGGGAGCAATTGACCGGGGAGGAGATGGCACGTATTCGGGAGACGTCTGCCAAGCAGGCTGTGCTGGCGAGGGAAAGGCAGCAACGCAAGCGCCAAGAACAGGCGCAAGGGCTGGGCAACAAACGTTCGTCGTTGTCGGAAGAAGAACCACCCCTTGGAGACGTTGCCCATGCGCCCGGATAATTCATGCCCCAACCGGAAACCGAAAACCCAAGTCGAGACGCCTGATCCCCGTGCTGTTTGCTGGACAGAAGAGGAAGCTGCGGCGGCGATGCGCATTTCGCCGCGTAATCTCTTTGACTTGGCGAAACGCGGCCATATCCGTTTCATTCTCGTCGGGGATCGCTCCAAGCGATATCGACCCGAAGACATCCGAGCGTATATCGCCCGGCTGGCGGCGGGGCAAGGAGCGGTGTAACCATGGCAAGCCTTGAACGCGAGAACAAGGGCTGGCTGGTGCGTGCCGTCGGGCGCGATGGCGTTCGCCGACCGGTGCGGTTTGGCATGGTGTCGCAGACCCAGGCACGGCAATCCGAAAGCATGATCCAAGAGCTTGAACGTCTGGCGAAAGTGCCCGGCGTTCGCTCGCGCTTGTTGAGTGAATGGCTACGCGGCGTCGGTGAAATACTGATGGATCGGCTGGTTCGCGCCAAGCTGGTGGAGTCGTGCGAGGTGTCCACCGTGGGGCAGTGGTTCGACCTGTACCTGGCGGAAAAGGCCAGAAAACTGCAGGAAACAAGTCTCAAGAAGCTGCGGGCGAGTCTGGACCTGTTCCGGTCGACGGCAGGTGATGCCACGCGATTGCAGGACGTGACGAAAGATCAGTGCTCGCGGTGGGCGTCATTGCTTCGGGATCACTACAGCGAAGCCTCGGCTGGGGTTCATGTCGGCAATGTAAAGACGGCGATGCGGGCGGCGGTCAAGCGCGGCATCCTGGTTGTGTCGCCCATCGAGCATGAAAAGGCGGGTTCCGTGCCGCGTGCGGTCATGCACTATGTGGACGATGACGAGACGCGGCGACTGCTGGCGGCGTGCCCATCGACCCCATGGCGCTTGCTCGTGGGCCTGGCTCGCTACCTGGGCTTGCGTGTGCCTTCGGAAACCCGGCGGCTGCGCTGGTCCGATCTCGATGTTGAGCGTTGGCGGCTTCGCATTCCCAAGCCGAAGACGGCAGGCCACAAGGGACGTGCGTACACCATTGCGCCGGTTCCGCCTGAGTTGCAACCGATCATCCTGGCCGCCTACGTCGAAGCGGGCGAAGGCGACCGCATGGTGACGCTCTCCGGCTCCAACGTGGCGCGGGGCCTCGCTCGGGCGATGAAGCGTGCGGGGTTGTCATGGCCGGCGAAATGGCAAACGCTGCGCTCCAGTGCGGCCATCTGGTTGCGCGAACGAGCGCCGGAATATGTGGTCAATGCGATCCTCGGCCACAGCGCGGCCGTGGCGCAGGAACACTATGCATCACAGGTTCCCGACGAAGTGATGGACCGGTTGGCGGGGCTTCATTCAGGCGCGAACAAACCGGGGCGAAATCCGGGGCAGCAGTCATCAGCAAAGGGGTGCAAAGCCCACATTTCAGCGGACACATTGCTCGGCCTTCACGCGTTTGCGGGCTGTTGCGAGGGGGTGCAAGAGGAAAAGAAGGGTGACCGACGGGATTTGAACCCGCGACCCTCTGGACCACAACCAGATGCTCTACCAACTGAGCTACGGTCACCATCGTGACATGCAAAACGGCACGCAACGCAGTCCTGCAGCATAAAACCGGCAGGACTGGATGTCAAACGTCGTGTCGCAACTGGTGCAACCGTGCCAGGGTCAGCGCCTTATGGATTTGGGATGCGCTTTGGGCAAATGACGAATGTCCAAATCCGAATGCCGAAACTCCGAAAACGTGGTCTTTTCATTCGTCATTCCGGCTTGGTCATTCGGTCATTGGCTCCGGTCAAGGCCCAAATGGCCCTATGCGCTCAACCTGGCAACCGTGCAACTCTGGCAATTGAGCGTTCCCGTAGCCAGCCTGGGCTTGCGGGAAGGGGGGCGGATCGTTAGTCTGTGGGGCTGATTCGACAGGTGTTCCTGTCGGTGTTCCGCAAGGAACCGACGGGAATGAAAAGGGAAGCGAGGTGCGCAGCCTCGCCGGACTGCTGGGAACGGCGGTCGGGAACGCTGCAAATCCTCCGCGGACGCGCCGCCGTGATGGGTGGCCACGTGCCGATGACGTGGCCGGCGCCTGGGCGAGAGGCCACTGTCTGACCTGCAACGGGTTGGACGGGAAGGCAGCCTGGGAGCGAACCCTGAGCCGGAAGACCTGCCTGACGATGGCCGATGGGTGTCCTCGCGTAGAGGGACGCCGTGGGCAGGTCGCTTCCATCACCCCGGACGGCCTTGTTTTTCCCCCGGCAATCATTCCTTCTCGATGAGGACGGTGTTGCATCGTCACCTGGGGTGGGCCTTGCGCGAATCAAGGCCGAGGAGAAGGGTCATGGACATCGTTCACGCCGGCGGGTCGGGTTCGGGACAATCATTACAGGTACGCAAGAAACGCGAGGGCTTCACGCTCATTGAGCTTCTCGTCGTGATCAGCATCATTGCGCTGCTGATCGGGATTCTGCTGCCGGCGCTGTCGGCGGCGCGGCAGGTTGCACGCACAGCGAGCTGCAAATCCAACCTCCATCAGATCATGCTCGCGACCAATGCTTACGCAACCGACAACAAGGACTTTCAGATTCCCGCCGGTTACGATCGGTTGGCCAATCTGGATCGCTGGCATGGCCGTCGCGACACCACCAACGACGCCTTCGACATCGAAAAGGGACGTTTGGCATCCTATCTGCAGACCAAACAGATCAAGAAATGCCCGGAAGTCATCGACTATCGCGACGACCAGCCCGGTGAATGGACCTTGACCTTTGAAGCAGGCGCCGGCGGTTACGGATACAACGACACATATCTTGGATCCCGTTGCGATCTTTACTCGGCCTATCCGACCATGTCCCTGTACACGACCCGCGCCAACGACGTGAAACGGCCCACGGACACAGCCACATTCGCCGACACCGGATTGTGGAGCATGGACAGCGGCAACAGCGTGATGGTTGAGTATTCTTTCATGGAAGCACCCTTGTGGGTTCCCTGGGGAGGCAATCCAACACCCGTGATCCATTTCCGGCACACCAGCTCCGTGAACGTCAGTTGGTTTGACGGCCACGTGAACGATCAGAAACTAGCGTGGTCTGCGCCGGACTACTACATGCCCGGACTGACCGCCGACGACATGGCCAAACTTAATGTCGGCTGGTTCGGCCCGCAGGACAACACACTGTTCGATCTGGACTAATTTCCCGCGCTTTGTTTCGCATCCATCCACATCCGGTGGCGCGTCTTGCGCCGCCGGATGTTTTTTTCGCAACTGATGACGCCGGAATCGGGACGCGGATGCGTTGGCGGGTTGGCTGATCGTCCGCGCACGTTGACAGCCTGCGCCGGGGGGTTTAGGTTGGAGGGATGCTTCGCGGGCGCGAGGCGACGTGCGGCCGGCGCGGTGGGCGTCAGACAGGCCGCAAGGATGGTTACAACCTCGCCTCGGCTCCATCTGGAATTCGGAAGTTATCGCGTATGACCAAGCTTGATTCCGCGATGTGGCGGGACATCCTGTCGTACCTGCGTCAGCGGCATGCGTCGATTTGCCGGCAGTGGTTCGAGGACCTGGAGCCGATCCGGCTCGAAGGCGGCCTGTTGACCATCGCCACGAGCAACGGCGTGC
>JADLAP010000193.1 GCA_020848195.1 Phycisphaeraceae bacterium | reverse complement strand
TGTTGCCAGAACCGCCGGACAGAAAGATCGCAGGATCACGAGACCACCTGTTCACCGCCCGACAGTCCGCTCGAAAGGACACGACCGCGCGCGGCACTGAATCCAGACACGGCGACAGACCGCAGGCGAACCCCCACGCCGCCTGTCACCTACGACCTCATTGTAATCATTTATTTAAGAGACGGAAGAGTCTTTATTTGCAGCTTCCGCACCCGCCTGCTTGATCGACAATTTCACGCGGCCCTGATCGTCAACCAGAATCACCTTCACCTTCACCTGCTGGCCCATTTTGACCACGTCGGTGACCTTGTTGACGAAGCTGTCCGCCAGTTCGGAGATGTGGCAGAGACCTTCGGAGCCTGGCGCCAGTTCAATGAACGCGCCGAAATCCTTGATGGAGACAACCTTGCCGGTGTAGATCGCGCCGACTTTCAGTTCCGCGCAGAGCTTTTCGATCTCTTCCAGAGCGCGTTCGGCCTTGCCTACGCCCACGGCGGAGACGAAGACCGTGCCGTCATCCTCGATCTCGATCTTGGCGCCGGTGAGTTCTTCCAGGCCGCGGATCGTCTTGCCGCCGGGTCCGATCAGCTTGCCGATCTTGTCCGGGTGGATGTGCGTGGTCAACATACGGGGCGCGTACCTGCTGATGGCGGCACGAGGCTGGGGAATCGTGGCTTCGATCATGTCGATGATCTGCAGCCGGTTCTTCTTCGCCAGCTCGAAGGTCTGCTTGATCTGTTCGAGGTTCAGGCCCTGGATTTTGAGGTCAAGCTGAATGGCGGTGATGCCGTTGCGGGTTCCGGTGACTTTGAAGTCCATGTCGCCGAAGTGGTCTTCCTCGCCCTGGATGTCGGTGAGGTAGATTTCCTGCTGTCCAGGCTGATCGGCGGAAACCAGGCCGATGCTGATGCCCGCCACCGCGGCCTTGATGGGCACGCCGGCGTCCATCAGGGCCAGGGTGCCGCCGCAGGCGCTGGCCATGCTCGACGAGCCGTTGGACTCCAGAATGTCGCTGACGAGGCGGATGGTGTAGGGGAACTCGGAAACATCGGGCAGCACGGGCTGAATCGCCTTCTCGGCGAGTTTGCCGTGACCGATCTCGCGCCGGCCGGGGCCCATGATCTTCTTGCATTCGCCGACGGCGAACGGGGGGAAGTTGTAGTGAAGGTAGAACTTCTCGGCATATTCCTCGCGCAGGCCGTCGACGATCTGTTCGTCCTTGCCGGTGCCGAGGGTGGCGGTGACGAGGGCCTGGGTTTCACCGCGCTGGAAGACCGCCGAGCCGTGCACGCGGGGCAGCACCGCCACCTCGCACTCGATCGAGCGGAGTTGGTCCATCGACCTGCCGTCGGTCCGCTTGCCGGCGCGAATCACTTCGCGGGTGATCTGTTCTTCCAGATCCATCACCGCCAGCTTCACGTCGGCGACCTTCGCCTGGTGCTTGATCACCTGGGCGTAGCTGGCCGTTTCACCGGGTTCGGGGCAGAAGGACGCCATGAACGTCTTGATGGCCTGGCTGACCGCTTCCTGGCGCTGGAGCTTGGTGCCTTCGATGGTCTTGGCAGCACGCAGCGGGCCGCCGAGCTTGGCGCGGACTTCCTTGACGATGTCCTCGGAGGGCAGCTTGAGGTCCGCGACCTTCTCCTTGCCGACCTTCGCCACGAGCTGCTCGATCATGCCGACGATCCGCTTGATGTGGTCAAAGCCGAACGCGATGGCGGCCAGGACGTCGGCTTCGGGCAGTTCATGCGCGCCGACTTCGATCATGTTCAGCCCGTCCTTGCGGCCGGAGAGAACCAGGTCCAGGTCGGAGTATTCCATCTCGGCGATGGTGGGCATGATGACGAATTTGCCTTCGATCCGGGCGACGCGCACCGTGGCGGTCGGGCCTTGGAACGGCAGGCTGCTGATGGAGAGCGCGGCGGCGGCGGCAATGCCCGCCAGCACGTCCGACTCGTTCTGCGTATCGGAGGCCAGCACCCAGCACTGGACCTGCACCTCGTCGTAGAAGCCCTTGGGGAACAGCGGCCGCAGCGGGCGGTCGATGTTCCGCATGGTGAGCGTTTCCTTGTTGCTCGGCCGGCCTTCACGCTTGATGAAGCCGCCGGGGAACTTGCCTGCCGCGGAGAGCTTTTCGCGGTAATCGACGGTCAGCGGGAAGAAGTCGCCGCCCTCGCGGGCCGGGCCTCTCACGCACGTGCCCAGCACCACGGTTTCACCGAGCTGCACCAGCACGGCTCCGTCGGCCTGCCTGGCCAATCGGCCGGTTTCCATACGGAGCGTGCGGCCGCCCAGTTCCATTTCGACAATCGTTGCTGCCATGGAATGCTTTCCTCGTCCAGTTCAGTTGTGTGTCAGGCCGAACGGGTTTCCTCCCTGGACAGGAAAAACCCGACCTGGCCAACCTTGGACCGGGAAAGCGTGAGCGTCAGAAGACAGGGGGCTTGATGCACCCGCCGAGGCAACTGGAAGTTTCGACGGCCAATTGCCGATGACGACAACTTCCGGGGGCCGGGGGGATGCCGCAAGCCTGCTGCCGCCTGAATCGCCACGTCCGGACGTCGGCCGGCAGAGCCTTGCCGATACATTACCGGCGAAGGCCGAGCGATCCAATGACCGCCTGATAGCGGGAACGATCTCTGCTCGCCAGATAGCGGAGCAGTCGCGTGCGTTTGCTGACCATCATCATCAGGCCGCGGCGCGACGCAAAGTCGTGCTTGTGCGTCTTGAGGTGCTCCGTCAGACCGGCGATCCGCTCCGACAGCAGCGCCACCTGCACCTCGGGCGATCCAGTGTCGGCGTCGCCGCGGCGATAACCTTCGATCAACGTTTTCTTGCGTTCCAGCGTGATGGTCATGTCCAAATCGTCCTTAGCGCCCGCGGCCACATGCCGTCGGGTTGTCGTGAATCGTTGTTGCGAGCCCCAGATCGTACCCGAAGTAAAACCGCCTGACAACGGGGGTTGACGGAATTCGCCGGGAGCGCATCATCCACCGTCGCCCACAACGAGCCAGACGCGTCAGCGGCGACCCTCCGAAAGTTGTTCCCGTGAATCGGCCCAAGGTGACCGGCGGGAGTGCCGTCGCCGGCGATTCCGGGTTGTACAGGCCGGGCACGGCATTGTTCAACGCCATTTGCGACAACCACTTGAAGCACGTAGTGTGGGGGGAGCGAGTCTTCGAGCGATACCCACCACGAAGTACCTTGTGCGATCGTGCCACAGCGCAATGGTGGGTTTCAGCGAGTACGTTTCAACCCACCCACAAACTTGTGAGCAGTTGGGCCGTCTACGATAGTTCAGGCCCCATACCCAGCCTGGTCGAAACGGGAGACAACCCATGACGGCAAAAATGACCAGCCAAGACCCCGATATCCAGGCATCCTTCGCCGCGATGAAACGGGCAGCCAAACTGGCCATGCGCCGCGCCAAGGAAACCGGCACGCCGCTGTACGTGATGCAAGACGGCAAGATCGTCAATCTCAACCCCGGCGGCCGGCTGAGAAAGAAACTCCCCGCGAAGCTCCGTCTGATCTGAAGCCCGTTTCGGGCACGTATCCCTGTCCGTGAAATCCATCGTGAAGCCGGTTTACTGCGTGACCCCCGAAGTCGCGGTCGTAGCCGGGGTCACCGGCAAAGGCATCACCGGCGCGGAAGCCATCGTCGGCTTGACGAACAGGTAGTACAGCCGGCCTTCGACCATGGTGTTGCCGGCGGAGACTTCGGCGTCGGGGCCGACACCGAAGTAGATGTCCGCGCGGCCGGGGGCGCGGATCGCGCCGCCGGTGTCCTGGTCCAGCAGCCAGTACATCCGCTTGCCGCCGTGATGCTGGGGGTCGGCCGAGCCGGCGCCGGGCAGCGCGATCAGCGTCGTGCCTCCGCGCGGGAAGATGCGCTTGTCCGTGGCCAGCGAACGCCGCGGCGTCACCTGGAAACCCAGCGAACCGGCGGGCCAGTTGGCGGGATCGTACGCCTTGAAGAACGTGAAACGCGGATTCCGCGACACGTACGTGTCCAGCTCGTCCGGATGCTGTTTGAAGTAGTTGCGCACAGCCGAGAGCGTGATGCGGTGCTTGTCGATTTTGCCCTGTTTGGCCAGCATCATTGAGATGGACGCATAGTCGTGGCCGTTGGTTCCGGCATAGCCGAGGTGCATCGTATTGCCGTCGGTCATGGTCAGGCGGGCCGAACCCTGCACCTGGGCGAGATAGACGTCGAACGGATTGCCGAGCCAGGCGATTTCCTTGCCGGTGAGCACGCCGGACTGCATGAGCTGCGCGCGGGTGGGGTAGGGTTCGAGGCGGTCGCCGACCCTGCGGCCGAGGACTTTGCCGTCGGGATCGGTCACGAGATCGTCCGGTCTGGCGTAGAGCGGATACTGGAACGCTTCGGTCCGCACCGGTGAAGCGTCGAAGATCGGCGTGTAGTAGCCGGTGAACAGCACCGCGCCGTTGCCGTTCCAGCCGACGCTGGTGTAGAGGTCGAAGTTCTGCTTGAGACGATCGACGAACGCGGCGGCGCTGGTCGATTCCGTCAAGGCTTTGCGGAACGCCGGCACGCTCTGCCTCGCCTGCTCGTAGGTGATTTCCTGCACGGGGAAGAAGCTGTGCGCGGAGGGATACTCAAACCACTTGGCGCTGCGGTCGAGGGCGGCCAGCAGCGCCTGATCGCCCGGCGTCCACGAGGCAGTCAGGTCCGGCCAGTTGGCGGGATCGAGCTTGCGCAACGCCGCTGCGCCCGGAGGCAGTTCCCGCGCATACTCCGGCGGAGGCGGAGCCACCACCTCTTTCGTCTGCTGACAGCCTGCCGCACTGAACGACAGCAGACCGGCCAGAACCAGGATGATCGACGCCTTGAACCACGATACGGTTGTCATTGGAGTGGGCATCGCCGCACGCCTCCCTGCTGACGGCATTAAGATGGCGGGAAGTATATCCACTTGGGTTGCATCATGCTGCACGATCAGACCACTGACAACGAGATGCCTCCACGCGAATCCTCGCCAACACCAGAACCGATCTGCGGCCTGCTGGTGGTGGACAAGCCTTTGGACTGGAGTTCGATGCACGTGGTGCGTCGTGTCCGCCGCGCCGCCGGGGGCGCCAAGACCGGCCATGCCGGCACGCTCGATCCGCTGGCCACCGGCGTCGTGGTCTGTTGTCTGGGCAAAGCCACGCGCTGCGTCGAGCAGATCATGGGCCAGACGAAAATCTACGAAGCGGAAATCGATCTCTCCGCCTTCACCGCCACGGACGACCGTGAAGCGGCGAGGGAGGAAGTCGCCGTGGCGACGCCGCCGACGCCGGAGGCTGTGCTCGCCGCGCTGGCCGCGATGATCGGCTGGATCGCCCAGACGCCGCCGGCCCACAGCGCGATCCATGTCGGCGGACAGCGCGCGTACAAACTTGCCCGTCAAGGGAAAACCGTGGACCTGCCTCCGCGCCAGGTGCGGATCGACGCCATCGACCTGCTGAACTACGCATGGCCCGTGGCGAAAGTGAAAGTCACCTGCGGCCGGGGCACGTACATCCGCAGCCTCGCCCGCGATCTGGGGAAGGCCCTGGGCACCGGGGGCCATCTCGCGTCGTTGCGGCGCACGGCCGTGGGATCGTTCACGCTCGAACAGGCCGTCACCGCCGAGCGGCTGGACCAGCCGATCACGCAGGCCGACCTGCTGCCGGCCTTGCCGCAATAAGGCCAATCCATTCACCACCACGGCACGACATCGCGAGACCTCAACGTGATCCGCCATGAGTTGCGGGACGTTGTGGATGATTCCGCTTCCCGCGGGCGCGCAGGGCAAACGCATGTGGCTTTTGCCCCTCTCCCTTTCAGGGAGAGGATGGGTGAGGGTACGTCGTTCGATTACGTTTTGCCCGTGATTGGACGTGCCGGTTTGCGTACGCCGAACCCTCACCCTGGCCCTCTCCCTCGAAGGGAGAGGGGATCAAGGCCACATGCGTTCGCCCTGGCCTTGAAGAAGAAGCCGTTGACCTGAACCGGGGCAATCCCGATGATGTGGCGTGCCCATCCCGCGAATCGCAAGGCGCGTCAGACCAGCATGAAGAAACATCTGTTCATTCTGCTTCGTCTGCTGGTGGCGGTGATCGGCATCGGTTACATCATTTATCTGCTGGACTGGAGCGATCACGCTGGCCCGGACGGCGCGATGGTCAAGGGCGTCGGCTCGATGCTCCGCGACGCGCGGTACGACCTGCTGGCCGCCGCCGTGGGCATGGTGGCGCTGATCTATCCGATCCTCGTCATCCGCTGGTGGCTGTTGCTGAGGGCGCGGGGAATTCATGTGCCGCTGATCCGCGCCTTCCGGCTGGTCATGGTGGGCAACTTCTTCAACTTCTGCCTCCCCGGCACCACCGGCGGCGACGTGATCAAAGCCTACTACGCCGCCAAGGGGAGCGACCGGACAACCGACACCGTGATGAGCGTGATCGTCGACCGCATCCTCGGCCTGCTCGGTCTGGTGGTCATCGCCGGCGTGGCGAGCCTGTTCGTGCTCAAGGAACCGGCCGGCCGGCTCGTGGCGACCCTCACGTGGGGCATGATGGGGTCCGGCGTCCTCTGCTGCTGCGCTTACTTTTCCCGGCGATTCCGCAGGTGGTTGCACCTGGGGCCTTGGCTGCTCAAACTCCCCGGCGGCCACATGCTGGCCCACATCGACGCCGCGGCCGTGGCGTACCGGCATCACGTCTCCAGCCTCGCCGTGTCGCTGGCGCTGGCCTGCGCGCTGCACCTGCTCCTGGCTGTCTCGACCTCCCTGACCGGCTACGCCCTGGGCATGCACCGGCCCCTGGGTTTGCTGCTGACCGTCGTCCCGATCCTCTTCCTCGGCGCCGCCATGCCCATCAGCTACCAGGGCCTGGGCATCATGGAAGCCATCGCCATCCCTCTCCTCGTCGCTTCCCCGATGTGCGATGTCAACCACATCGTCGGCATGCTCCTGCTCATCCGCCTCTACCAGATCGCCTTCTCGCTCACCGGCGCGGTCTTCCTGCTCCAGGGCGATATCCACCTGCACCCGGAGCGGGAGGACGAATGACAAGACGCGCGGGCAGTTTGCCCGCGGCTGATATGGAGCGTCAGTGCCTATGACCTTGCCTTTTCCAACCCTGTTACCTACCATCGCCTGTTTGATCCGAAGATCACCCTGAACCGCGACGACGACGAAGGAAACTGTCATGGCGCCCCATGATTCCGCTGTTGCACCTGCTTCCGGAGAGACGCACGGGGTTCCCATGCCTGATGTTCAGGCCAGCCGGGACCACCGGCGCGTCGCCATCGACAAGGTCGGCGTCAAGGACATCACCTATCCCATCAGCCTCAACTGCCCGGCCACCGGCGGCGTTCAGCACACCGTTGCCCAGGTCAACATGTACGTCGGCCTGCCCCACTACCAGAAGGGCACGCACATGAGCCGGTTCCTCGAAGTGCTCAACCGGCACCACGAAACCGTCCGCTCCGACCAGATCATGCAGATCTGCCGCGACATGAAGGACCGCCTGGAAGCCGAGGAAGCGCATCTCGAACTGCACTTTCCCTACTTCATCCACAAGCAGGCGCCGGTCACCAACTCGCACGGCATGTTGGACATCAAAGTCACCTTCGAGGCCGCGTGCAGCGCGACGACGCAGGACTTTGTGATGGGCATCCGGGTTCCCGCCACGAGCCTGTGCCCCTGCTCCAAGGAAATCTCCGCCTACGGCGCGCACAACCAGCGGTGCGAGATCGAAGCCCGCGTCCGCTTCATGCCGGGCAAGATGATGTGGATCGAACAGCTTTTCGAGATCGTCGAGCGTTCCGCCAGCGCGCCGGTCTTCGCCGTGCTCAAGAGGCCGGACGAGAAATGGGTCACGGAAGTGGCTTACGACAATCCGAAATTCGTCGAAGACATCGTCCGCGACCTGGCCCTGCAACTGGAAGCCGACGACCGGGTTGGCTGGTACCAGATCAACAGCGAAAACTACGAATCGATCCACAACCACAACGCGTACGCCTTCATCGAGAAGGACAAGCGGCAGGGTTGAAGTCCACGACGATCGCCGGCGCACGACGGACAACACTTTTGAGCCGCGGGCAAACTGCCCGCGCGTCCGAACGGACAAGGCGTTGGGCATATAATCTCACGCCGTGTCGGACAACGTGTACATCGTGGCGTCGGTGATCTGCTTCGCGGCGGCGCTGGCGCTGTTTTTCCTCGAGCTGTTCATTCCATCGGGCGGCCTGATCGGCGTGCTGGCGAGCGTGAGCCTGGTCGCCGCGGTGACGCTGCTGTTCGGCGTCAGCACGACGGCGGGCCTGATCGGTCTGGTGGTGACGCTGGCCGGCTTGCCGGTGCTGTTCGCCGTGGCGTTGAAGGTCTGGCCCCAGACGTGGATCGCCCGCGCGCTGACGCTGCACAGCACCACGCCCGCCAAAGACGCCGCCAATCCGCCCAGGGACACCACCTGGTCGCACCTGATCGGCGCCGAAGGCCGGGCCGCGACCGATCTGCATCCCATCGGCGCATGCGACATCCAGGGTCAGCGGATGGAATGCCTCGCGGAAGGCGGCCTGATCCGCGCCGGCCAGACCGTCCGCGTCACCACCGTCGACGGCATGCACATCAAAGTCCGCGCCGTGATCTGACGCCATGACTCCACGACTTGGCCGATGCCTGCTGATTCTGCTTGGCGCGATCATCGCGGCGAAGTTCGCCTCCGCGCAGTCCGCGTTTCCCACATCGCCGCAAACCGAACCCGCCGCCGCTTCGCCGGCGAAGCATCAGCGCGTCGTGATGTCCTCCTACCTCTGGGGCGGCCGGCAGTACTGGCTCTTTGAACCCGATCAGCCCAAACCCGACAAGGCCTCGCTCGTCCTCTTCCTTCACGGCTGGGGCCAGATGAATCCCGTCGTCTACGGAGGCTGGATCGACCACCTCGTCCGCCGGGGCCACGTCGTGGTCTACCCGTGCTATCAGGACACCATGCTGACGTTGCCGGGCGACTTTCTGCCCAATGTGCTGGCCTGTCTGCGCGACGCGCTGCGGCAACTGTCGTGGGAGAACCATGTGGCGATCGACCCGGATCGCATGGCGGTGATCGGCCACTCGTGCGGGGGCATTCTCGGGCCGAATTACGCGGCGATCGCGCGGCAACAGGGCCTGCCCGTGCCGCGGGTCATCCTCTGCGTCGCGCCGGGTCGCAGCCGGTTGTTCACGTTGATGGACCTGTCGAAGCTCGACGCGGGCACGCACCTCGCCGCCATCTCCACGCCGACCGACGGCTTCGTCGGCGACATGGATGCCCGGCGCATCCTGCATGAGTCCACCGCGATTGCCGCCGGGCGGAAACACGACATCTTCATGCGTGACGACTGGCATGGCCGGCCCGTCCTGCGCAGCGGCCATCTCGCCTGTCTGGCGCTGGACAGCCGATATGACGCGAGGAACATTCCGTATGGCTTCATGGGACGGTGGACGACCGACCAGACGCCGCCGGTGTGGGAGTATCCGTTCTGGCTCTCGACCGCGGACGCGGTGGATCGTCAGGGTTTCTGGCGTGTGTTTGATGCGATGTGGGACAGTGCGTTTGCCGGCAGGCCGTGGCCCGATGTGTCGCGGATGGGCAGTTGGAGCGATGGCGTGCCGGTGCGCGTGCTGGAGGAACGGTCACGGTAGTTCCGACTTAGGCCTTGCTCGTGGCCGGGGCTTTCTTCGCTTCCTCCGCGACGATGCGCTTGCGGGCGTCGACGATCATGCCCAGGCCGATCAGGCCCACGCCGACGGTGCAGATGGGGTTCTGGAAGACGACGCCGAAATCAGGCCGGGCCGCGGCATAAATCATGACCGCGGCGACGAACATCCACGCGACGAATTGCAGCAGAGCTTTCATGTGTTGCCTCCCGACAGGATTCATTCCCGTCTGGATGCAACCCAACGATATGTTGTTTCCGGTGTCAAACACTACCCAACAAAATCGGGAAAAAATCAGACAAGCTCCTCTGACGATGGCCTGGCGTGCATCCAAAGGAAAGCGCCAAACCCTCCAGCCATCACAAACGGCGCGGACATCATCAGCACAATGGACCAGAAGAAGCCCAGTCCCAGATTTCCGCCCCCCGCGGCGTCCATTGCCCCCGGCACCCCCGTTGCCCCCGGCCCCGAGTTATCGGCAATCAGCTCCTTGCAGTTCGGACAGGCCTGAGCCGGCATCGCGGAAAGCAGCACGCCCCCCACGCCCAGCGCGGCCAGCAACATCCCTAAAGATACGATACGAACGCCACGGCGACGGCGGGAAGATTGTTGCGTCATGTGGGATTATTGGCACGTCAGATCGGCAGGACAATCGCGCATGCACTTGTTTGCCCACCAAACCGCGCCTACCATGGTCATCCGCTTATCCGGATTAATGGATCAACACGCATGACCACGTTTGCCGATCAGCTTCGTCGCCGCGTCCTCTTCTTCGACGGCGCCATGGGCACGTCGATTCACAGCCTGGACCTTGATCTGGACAAGGACTACCTCGGCAGGGAGAACTGCACCGAGGTGCTGGTGCTGACCAGGCCCGATGCGATCCAACGGATTCACGAGTCGTTCCTGGAGGTCGGCGCGGATGTGGTGGAGACGGACACGTTCGGAGCCAATCCGATCGTGCTGGCGGAGTTCGATCTGGCGGATCGGACGCGCGAGCTGAATCGCATCGCGGCCGAAGTCGCCCGCGCGGCATGTGATCGCCACACGACGCCGGACAGGCCCCGCTTCGTCGCAGGCTCCATCGGTCCCGGAACCAAGCTCATCACGCTGGGCAATACCGACTGGGACACCCTGCTCGCCAGCTACCGCGAGCAGGTGCGCGGCCTGATCGACGGCGGCGTCGATGTGCTGCTCATCGAAACCGCGCAGGACATCCTCCAGGTCAAGTGCGCCATCAATGCCTGCCTTGCCGCCTTGGAAGACGCGGGCAAGACCCCCGACCAACTGCCCATCATGGTGCAGGTGACGATTGAATCCTTCGGCACCATGCTGGTGGGCACGGAGATCGCCGGCGCAGCCGCGGTCGTGGGACAGTATCCCGTCATCTCCCTGGGCCTCAACTGCGCCACCGGCCCGGGCGAAATGGTCGAGCACGTCCGCTGGCTCAGCCAGTCCTGGCCCCACCAGATCAGCGTGCTGCCCAACGCGGGTCTTCCCACGCTCGTCGATGGCCGGACGGAATATCCGCTCAAACCCGCGGATTTCGCACGGCAGACCGCACGCTTCGTCGAAGAGTTCGGTGTCGGCATCGTCGGCGGTTGCTGCGGCACCACCCCGCAGCACATCGCGGAACTCGTCCGCCTCGTCGGCGACCGCGCGCCGAAGACCCTCGCCAAACAACTCCAGGCCCCCGGCGTCGCCTCGCTCTTCGGTCCCGTCGAATACCGACAACAGACCACCATCCTCAACATCGGCGAACGCACCAACGCCTCCGGCTCACGCGCGTTCAAGAAAATGCTCGAAGCGGAAGATTGGGACGCCATGGTCAGCCTCGCCCGCGAACAGGTCCGCGAAGGCTCGCATGTGATCGACGTCAACGTGGACTACGCCGGCCGGGACAATGCGCGCGACATGGCGGAGCTGGTCTCACGCTTCGTGCGACAGGTCAACGTGCCGCTGATGCTCGACTCCACGCAGCCGGCGACGATTGAAGCGGGACTCAAGCGGTCCGGCGGAAAATGTCTCATCAACTCCGCCAATCTCGAAGACGGCCAGGAGAAATTCGGCCGCATGTGCAGACTGGCGAAAACCTACGGCGCGGGACTCGTCCTCGGCTGCATCGACGAAGACCCGCGCGAAGCCATGGCGCGCACGGCAGACCGCAAAATCGCCATCGCCCGTCGCATGTTCGACCTGGCCACCGGCGTCCATGGCCTTGCTCCGGCCGACGTGCTGTTCGATCCGCTCGTGCTGCCGATCTCCACCGGCATGGACAAGGACCGGCGCAGCGCGCTGGAAACCATCGAAGGCGTGCGACGCATCGCCGCCGAGTTCCCGCAATGTCAGACGGTGGCGGGACTGTCCAACGTCAGCTTCGGCCTAAGTCCCGCCGCGCGGCAGGTGCTCAACAGCGTGTTCCTGCACGAGCTGACCGAGGCGGGTCTGACCAGCGCGATCCTGCACGTCTCCAAAATCCTGCCGAAAAACCGCATCGACGATCGCGCGTGGCAGGCTGCCCTCGACCTGATTTACAACCGTCCCCCGGAATCGCAGGCGGCGCTGCGCGACGGCACGAAGACCAGCGATCCCCTGCAAATCTTCGTCGATCTCTTCGCCGATCAGGCCGGCGTCGCGGTGCAAAAAACCAGCCTCGCCGATCTGCCGCTCGAAGAACGCCTGCAAAAGCACATCATCGACGGCGAAAAACAGAATCTCACCGCCACGCTCGACGAAGCGATGACGAAATACAGTCCGCTGGACATCATCAACGACCACCTGCTGGCAGGCATGAAAGTCGTCGGCGACCTCTTCGGCTCCGGTCAGATGCAGCTTCCCTTCGTGCTGCAGGCGGCCGAGGTCATGAAGATGGCGGTGGCCCACCTGGAGCCGCACATGCGGAAAATCCAGGGCCAGAGCAAGGGCACGATCGTCCTCGCCACCGTCAAGGGCGACGTCCACGACATCGGCAAGAACCTCGTGGACATCATCCTCACCAACAACGGCTACACCGTGCACAATCTCGGCATCAAACAGCCGATTGCCGCCATCCTCGACCAGTGGCGAAAAACCAAAGCCGACGCCATCGGCCTCTCCGGCCTGCTCGTCAAAAGCGTCAACGTCATGGAGGAAGACCTCAAGGCCCTCGTCGAACAACAGGTCAACGTCCCCGTGCTCCTCGGCGGCGCAGCCCTGTCCAAGCATTACTGCGACAGCCATCTCCGCGCCATCTACGCCGCCGGCGGAGGCAAGGTCTACCATGGCCGGGACGCCTTCGAGGGCCTGCGCGTGATGGATCACCTCACGCAGAACAAGCTGGACCTGCTCGACGGGGAAATCGCGCAGCGCCTGGCCAAACGCCAGGACAGCGAAGCGAAGGTCGCCGCCATGGCCGCCGCTTCCGCGCCCACCGCCGCGCCGGCACCTGCAAAGTCGGATGTCCGTACGGATGTCGATGTTCCCGCCGCTCCGTTCCTCGGCTCCCGCGTCATCGACCATGTGCCCCTCGAACAGGTTTATCCCTTCGTCAACCGCGTCGCCCTCTACCGCGGCCAGTGGCAGTTCCGCAAAGGCCAGATGACCGACGAGCAGTATCAGCACCAGATCGAGGATGAGATCGACCCGCTGTTCAACCGTCTTGCCCAGCAGTGCCGGGAGGAAAGCATCCTTCAGGCGAAGGTGGTCTACGGCTACTACCCGTGCAACCGAGACGGCGACGACCTGATCGTGTTTGACCCGGAAAACGGCCGGGAAATCGAACGTTTCACCTTTCCCCGCCAGGCCGGCCGGTCACGCCTGTGCATCAGCGACTTCTTTCGCGACGTCAGTACCGGGCAACGCGACGTGCTGGGCCTCAGTTGCGTCACCGTCGGCCCCGAAGCCTCACGCCGCGCCAAGGCGCTGTTCGAGTCCAATCAATATCAGCAGTACCTCTACCTCCACGGCTTCGGCGTCGAGTGCGCCGAAGCGCTCGCGGAACTCTGGCACAAACGCATGCGACAGGAACTGGGCATCGCCGGCGACGACGCGCCAGCCATCCGCGATCTCTTCACCCAGCACTACCGCGGAAGCCGCTACAGCTTCGGCTATCCCGCCTGCCCCGACATGAGCGATCAGGCCAAGCTCTTCCGTCTGCTTCAGCCCCAGCGCATCGGCTGTCATCTGACCGAAAACTGGCAGATCGACCCCGAACAATCCACCAGCGCCATCATCGTGCATCATCCGCAGGCCAAGTATTTCAACGTGTAGCCCCGCGAACTTCCCCCGCCGCTTGCGGCGTCGCGGAATCGTCCAGTGTTCAAAGACGCACAATCACCCACATTTCCGGTTGCACAAAACGTTCGATCCGGTAATCTTCGACCTGGATCGTCTTCGATATCCAGCGGCTTTCAAGGGGGATTTCGCGTTGACACGTCAAGCCTGCGCCATCCAGTGTTCCTCCTGCGGCCGAAGATATCGGTTCAATCCGCGATGGGCCGGCCAACAGGTCCGCTGTCTCTGCGAAGCGGTGCTGTCCTATCCCGTCGCACCGCCCGTTCCCGCACACGGTTCACCGCGGGAAGAAGCACCCGCCCTGGAAGCATCTGGCGAACCGGACGACCCGGGCGGCCAGTATGCGCTGGCTCTGCCGGATGAACCCGTGGCCGCTCCCGTCGCGCGAGCCTTGCCCGCGAGACCCGCAGCAGCCGCCCCCTTGCCTCGTCACGCGCGTATCCCGCACGCCCCCGATGATGTGGATGAATACGACGACGATGAGGATGACGACGAGGAACCCACCGCGACCTTCCTGCACCGACTGCTGGCGATTCTCGGCCAGTACATGCCCGGCCTGTTCCGCCCGGCCGTGATTCTCATGTCCTCGATCACCACCCTGATCGCCTCCGCCCTGATGGGCTACGGCGGTTGGGCCGGCATTGAGGGCGAAATCCAGGGCAGCGTCATGTTCGTCGGTCTGGCCACCCTCGTCCACGCCCAGGGCATAGTCTGGATGGTCACAGGCCGCATCGAAATGATCCACGAGTCCATCGTCGATATGGACGGACTCTGGGGCATCTTCGTCACCCTCACCCTCGTGCCCATTCTCCTCGGCATCGGCATCACCTACGTCGTGGGGATGGGCGCGCTCTGAGCCGATGCGTGACACGCGGGCATGGACCGACCGGCGCGACACGTCGCGGCGCTGCATTCCCGTGAACGTGACGCCGCGATGTCCCGCTTGATCTCCCGCGCGACAGAAGTCATAGTGGTGTTGTGTAATCGGTTACATATTGGGGTTTCCGCATGAATCACGTTGAACGCTTCAAGGCCGTGATGCACTTCCAGCCGGTGGATCGCCTGCCCGTCTGGGAATGGGCCATGTGGTGGGACAAGACCATCGAACGCTGGCGCGGCGAAGGCCTGCCGCGCGACTTCAAATTCAGCGAGGTGTTCGCCATCGCGGAACATCTGGAACTCGACCCCTATCAGCAGTTCTGGCTCAGCACGACCACCTCCTCCATCGACGCCACGCAGCACCACACGGAGGGCGTCGTGTCGAACATGGACGATTACCTCCGCATCCGGCCGCATCTCTTCCCCGATCATTCGCGGCAGCTTGAAGTGATGAAGCCCTGGATGAATCGCCAGGCCCGCGGCGACGTGGTGGTCTGGACCACGCTCGAAGGCTTCTTCTGGTTCCCCCGCACGCTCATGGATGTCGAGCGGCTCAGCTACGCCTACTACGACGAACCCGAACTGATCCACGCCATCAACCGCGATCTTCTGGCGTTCAATCTGCGCCTGGTGGAGCAACTGCGGCAGGCCCGCTGTCTGCCGACGTTCACCACGGTGGCCGAGGACATGAGCTACAACCACGGCCCGATGATTTCCCGGCAGATTTTCGCGGATTTCCTCGCTCCCTACTATCGCCCGCTGATCGCCGCGCTGCGGGAACTGGACGTGCTGACGTTCGTCGATACGGACGGCGACGTCGAGCGGATGATCCCCTGGCTGCTGGACGCCGGCGTCGCGGGCGTGCTGCCCCTGGAACGACAGGCGGGCGTCGACGGCAACGCGCTTCGCCTGAAGTTCCCCCGCCTGGGCATGGTCGGCCATTTCGACAAGATGACCATGACACGCGGCGAATCCGCCATGCGGACGGAATTTGAACGCCTGCTGCCCCTGATGCGCGGCGGCGGCTACATCCCCAGCGTCGACCACCAGACCCCGCCCGGCGTCTCGCTCGACCAGTACCGCGCGTATCTGCGTCTGCTGCGGGAATATGCGGGCAAGGTTTGAGCTGGCGACGACTCGCGCCAGATGCTCAGGGCGATGACGGCCCAGATGTCGGAAGACCGTCTCTACAATGAACAAATCCACCGGGTAATGGATGAAATCTGCTCGTCATTGGTGAGATTGGCGGCATTTTGCAGATCGCCGCGTTGAAGCATTTTCCAAATCTCGCCCGCCATCTTCGTTTCAATCGCCGCGCCGATGAAGAACGCATGCGGCGGGGGTTGTTGTGTGCAAAAGGCTTTCCGAACGCGACCCAGGGCGGTTCGCGCCGTCTTCCAGTGCTCATCAGCGCCGGCCGGATCGATCCCGCCCTTGAGTTCTCCAAGTGCGACATAGGCGTCCGGGTCGGCGTGAACATCCCTACACATCGCCTCCGACTCGCATCGAAAGAGGCATAGATCGACGTTGTTCCCGAAAAGCGGCACGGTCAGGTTGTAGATCAACACGCGGGCCAGCGATCCGACGCCCCAGGCGATTCCGCGCAAGTTGATTTCGATGTCCATGTCGTCTTCGGGCTTGTCCGCCCACGCCTTTGAATCCGACGACAGCCAGCGATATCTCGTTCCGCTGATATTCAATTGCGCGATCAAAGCCCGCGTCAACTTGCGCTGCGCCATGAAACCGCCGACATTTCGCATCGAACCGCCCAGCGCGTCGCCGCGCGTGAGGAGGAAGCGAAAGACCAATTCCTCGACGAAGTTCGCTCCCGCCGGTTCGAGGAATTTCCCGATCAATCCGGCAATCGCATCGTCCCTGTCCGACTCCTGAAGATGGCCGGCGGCTTTATCCGAAATTCCCGCCGCCGCGAGAAGGCCAGCTCGTATCGCGGGAATCGCAAGCAGGTCGATCGGCGATTTCGCCTTTGACGCCGCCGACTTCAATGCGCGTGCCTCGGCCACATACGGAGTCGCCCTGCGGTTTTTCTCCAGCGCAAGCGAGACAAAGCCGGCGCGAACCGCTTCATAGGTCGTCTCAAGGTCGCGGCTGGATTTCAAATGGTCCTGATACGCCTTCGACATCTACCTGCCCTTGCGCCAAACGTAGACACATTTGCGGATTTCCTGTCGTCCGTGCCGGCTCATCTGCTGACTGCTGTTTCCCTTGCCTTTGGGCAGCACCCAGATCGCCTCGATCTCGAAGCCCGCCTGCTCGGCGAAATCGGAAAGGATCAGATCCACCGGCACATGCGCGCCTTCGTATCGCACGTTGTCGTTGACCATGATGAAGGGCGCCCCGTTTTTCAGCACGCGGGCACTGGCGAAGATCAGGAGCGCCAATTCAAAGAAGTAGTTCCGGACCATCCGTACGATGCCGGGGTTGTTGATCGTCCCGTCGGCTTTGCAGGCGTCGAGGTATTCGAGCACACGCGCCAGAACGCTTTGCGCCTGATAGGCCCGCATCGCGGCCTCGAAAGTCTCCTCGCCGAATTTCCCAGCCAGATCGTGTTTATCCTTGTTCTCCACGGTGCAGGAAAGCATCGCCTGCCGCAGACGACGGATGCCCTCCTCGCCCACATTGAGCATTGCGAGTTCCACCGCGTAGGGTCGCGTGTAATCGTAACGCTTGCAGTAAGGCGGGGACGTGATCAGGCCGCCGATCGATTCCGCCTTCATGCTGGGAACGATGTCCAGGCATG
>JADLAP010000192.1 GCA_020848195.1 Phycisphaeraceae bacterium | reverse complement strand
GTCGGGATCGATCATGACTTCCGCGCCGATGCCGGAGAACGTGCCCATCACCTGTTTGTCGAACTGCTTCAGATCGTCCGGATCGAGATAGACGGAATAGGGATCGTTGAGGGAGCTGACCATGCCGTTGATGGCGGCCTTGACCATTTCGGTCTGGTCCGGTTCGATGACGTAGCCGTTGACCAGTTCGTAGCGGACGTCGGTGATCTGCGCCAGCTCGTCGAAGGCCGAGTTGCGCCGGGCCAGCGAGTTGGACACCCACAGCGACAGGTTGGCGACGATCATCGCCACCAGCAGCATGGACATTTTGGCGTTTCGGGACATGAGCAAGGCTTTCAATGGAGTGAGGGAATCGGCAAAGCTGGAGACCGGCGGATTTTAGAGGGCATCGGGCCGGTCGGCAAAAGAGGCACGGCAAATGGCCGAAGGTCCAAAACCGAATGACGAACAAGAATCCAGGGATTCGCACGAAGTACCGTACTCATCCCGGGCGTCCGCGGTCTTGTCATTCGTCATTCGGGTTTGGTCATTCGGGCATTTGACATCCGCGGTATAATTCCCCGTCAGCAGGAGCATAACGCCATGGAAGCGGACCTCTGGTCCATCGCCAGCAAAACCAGGTACCACGTCGGTGCGTTCATTTTCGTGCAGCGTGGACTGGACTATACCGTGCGCCGCATCCACGGCGAGCCGTCGGGCAAGGCTAACGAAGAGGAAAACGCCAGCCGCCACGTCAGCGGCCAGCAGCTCTGCCAGGGCCTGCGCGATTTCGCCATCGAACAGTACGGTCTGCTCGCCCGCACCGTCCTGCGCCGCTGGCACATCTACCGATGCGAAGACTTCGGCCACATCGTCTTCGCCATGATCGACGCCGGCATGATGCGCAAAACCGACCAGGACAACCTCGACGATTTCCATGGCGTCTTCGACTTCGCCGACGCCTTTTCCAACGAACTCCAGCTTCGATAGCTCCCCGATGCACAGCGACCGACACCTCTGGCAATTCGTCTGGGTCCGCGACCTGGCCATCCTGCTCGTCATTCTGGCGGTGTTCTGCGTGATGTACATCGCCCGGGCCATCGTGTCGCCGGTGCTGCTGGCGGCGGGCATGGCGTATGTCTTCAACCCGGCCGTCTGCTGGTTTCACCGCCGATGGCGCTGGCCCCGCTGGCTGACCACCGCGCTGGTGCTGCTGATCGGGCTGTGGGTGGCGATGAGCCTGGCGATCTACATCGTGCCCGCCGCGGCGGCGCAGGGCCGGCAGATGTTCGACGACATCGGCGGCTTTGCGCAGAAACACTGGCATGTCGTCTCGCCCTACATCGACCGCATGGCGGAATACGCAGGCTACGGAGCGCCGGCGACCACGACGGACGGCGACGCCGCCACGCAGCCCGCCGCGACCCAACCCGCCGTGGACGCCCAGACCTTCACCAGGCTCCTGGACCAGGCGCGGAACATGGAGTGGGGCAACGTGACGAAAATCGTCATGTCCTCCCTCGGCGCCGGCGTCGGAATCGTCGGCGCCACGCTGGGCACCATGGCCTATCTCGCGCTGGCCGGCGGCATCGTGCTGGTCTGCTTCTTCGTCTTCAGTTGGCGGTTCGATGCGATGATGGCGTGGTTCGTGCCGCTGATCCCCCTGAACGCGCGCGAGGAATCATTGCGGATCATCGCCAAAATGGACCGCGCCGTGGCGGCGTATGTGCGAGGACGGCTCATCCAGGCGGCCGTGATGGGCATTGTGCTTTCCATCGGCTGGAAACTCGCCGGCGTGCCCTACTGGATGCTCATGGGCCTCGTGGCGGCCATGCTCAACCTCGTTCCCTACGCCGCGTCGCTGGCGTGGCTCTCTGCGGTAGGCCTCACGGTCATTCACGCGCTCGGCGGACCTGTCGGTCTGACCTGGGGCGTCTTCGTCTGGCCCAGCGTCGCCTACTTCGCCGCCCAGTCCATCGACGGCTGGATCGTCGAACCCGTGGTCCAGGGCAAGGCGACCGATCTGGACCCGCTGACCGTCATGCTCGTGGTCATCCTCGGCGGCACGCTGATGGGACTGCTGGGCATGTTGCTGGCGATTCCCACAGCCGCGTGCGTGCGGATACTCATGCAGGAAGTCGTGCTGCCCAAATGGCGCGCCTATGCCGCGGGAAAACGCCCTTCCTAGCCGCGGCGTCTTCGCCGCGGTCCCGTTACCATGTCCGCCATGAATCTGAACTGGTCGATTTGTGTGATCGTGGCTTACCTCTGCGGCGCGACGCCGTTCGCGCTGCTGCTGGGCCGACTCAAGGGCGTGGATGTCCGCAAGCACGGCTCCGGCAACGTGGGCGCGACCAACCTCGGCCGCGTGCTCGGTCGCAGGTGGGGCATCCTCTGCTTCATTCTCGACGTCCTCAAGGGCGCGATGCCCGTGGCCGGCGCGGGGCTGTGGATGCACTGGTGGGGACGAGACAACACCGCTTTGCAGCAATGGCAATGGCTCGCCGTCGCCGCGGCCGCGATGCTCGGGCACATCTTCCCATTCTGGCTGAAATTCAAGGGCGGCAAGGGCGTGGCCACCGGATTCGGCGTCATGCTCGGCGTCTGGCCCATGTTGACGCTGCCCGCCCTGGCCGGTGCGATCACGTGGGCCGCGATCGCCCTGATCTGGCGCTACATCAGCCTCGCCAGCGTCGTCGCCGCGATGCTGTTGCCGGTTTATGTCGCGCTGGTAGCGATGCTGTCAGGCCGGCCGATCACCGGACAACTGCCCTTCCTCGCCCTCACCGCCGCCATGGCCCTGCTGGTCATCCTGCGCCACCGCGCCAACCTCAGCCGCCTGCTCGCGGGAACCGAGCCGAAATTCGGAAAGCGAAATTAGCCGCGGATGAACGCAGATAAGAAATCAACAAAGTGTGTATCTGTTTAATTGCTTGATCCTGTATTTGGTCTTTATCTGCGTTCATCTGCGGCTAAAATCAATCACGGTTCATCCGTCCCATCACGTAATCCGCCACCGCTCCGACGAGGCACAGACTCGCCACGACCCCGGCCAGGATCAGCGGCTTACGCGGCGTCACCGCGATCATCGACAGCAATCCCCCGCAGACCATCGCCAGCATGGCGAACACCACCAGGCCGATGATCCGCGCCAGCCGCAGCACGCGGTCACCCCGCTCCTCCGGCGTCATCGCCCGCTTAAGCCCCCGGCCGGTCATCTGATCAAAGGGATGTCCGCATTCAGGACAATTTCCCCGGCGTGGCAGGCCGGTCAGCGAATAGCCGCACTTGCCGCACAACGGCTGATCGTCCTCGACCTCTTCATCCAGCTCCGGTTCGTCCTGTTCGTCTTTCATGGCTCTTTCAGGATGCTATCGTATGCGGAGAAATCATGGTATCCGAACCTGGAAACGAGGCCCAACATGGACCTGGCATCACGGATTGACCACACGATTCTCAAGCCCGAAGCGACGCCGGCCCAGGTGCAGAGTCTCGTCGAGGAAGCGAAAACGCACCATTTCGCCTCCGTCTGTGTCAATGGCGCTTTCGTCGCGGACGTCGCCCGGTCGCTCAAGGGCAGCGGCGTGCTGACGTGCGCCGTCGTGGGCTTTCCCCTCGGCGCGGGCAAAGCGTCGGCCAAGGCGATCGAGGCCACCATCGCCATTAAAGACGGAGCCGACGAGATTGATTTCGTCGCCCATCTGCCCACGCTGCTGAGCAAGGACGTTCGGACCGCCAAGCAGCAATACATGGAGATCGTTCGGGCTGCACGATCCGCACGGGCGCAGACGGTGATCAAGGTCATCGTCGAGTCGGCCGTGCTGATGCAGGGCGTGGACGCAAAGGAAGCCGAGGCGAGGATCGAAGCCGCCTGCCAGGCTGTGCGGGAATCCGGCTGCGACTTCATCAAAACCTCCACCGGCTTTCACGCCGCCGGCGGAGCCAGTGTCGAAGCCGTACGCCTCATGAAAAAGCATTCCCACGGCCTGTACGTCAAAGCCTCCGGCGGCATCCGCACCTACGACGATGCAAAAAAAATGCTCGACGCCGGCGCCGACCGCCTCGGCTGCTCCGCCAGCGTGGCGATCATCGAACAAGCCCGCAAGAATATGTGACCACCATCATGTTGACCACGAAGGACACGAAGAACACGAAGGCATACAACACAACGAATGAATGCTCATCATTTTGATTTGTTTTCACTTCGTACTACATACCTGCACGATCGACGATTTCGCGTCGATGTTACGCGGCTTTCGGGTAGGCCGCCAGATCGGCTTTGCGGCACCCTGACGCCGTGCTCATGACATGTTGGCCCTGTGGTGTCAGCCGGTACAACCGGCGGGCGTTCACCTTGCGGATCAGCCCGTGAAGCCGCGGCATCCGTAGTTGCCGGCCCACCGCGGCGCAACGTCGGTTCCGCTCCGCTCGGTCACGCGGCGGTCGCTCATACCGACACGCCTGCAGATCACGGTTGGTCCCTTTGTGTTGATTGGCTGCACCGATCAAACCGCAAAGCCAGGGCCGTCCATTCTCCTTTGGTTGCGGCGTAGCCGCGCTGTAGCCTTCGCGGCCTTCGTGGTGAAGGTTCTCTTCCGGGCAATCCGCGTGTGCTGCCATGCACCTTGGCGACCAGCACGAAGAACCTTGTGCGATCGTGCTGCGACGCAAGGGTGGGTTTCAGCGAGTACGCTTCAACCCGCCGTACGAACTTGCCCGTACGAGCCGCAAGCGTCAGCGACGGTCCCCCGGAAGCCCCCCCGGAAGTCTCCCGGAAGCCCG
>JADLAP010000304.1 GCA_020848195.1 Phycisphaeraceae bacterium | reverse complement strand
TAAACATTTAGAAACAATAAAGAATACTAAGCATATGAAAAAAAATATACAAATTTTAACAATCGTATTTTTTGCTTTTATCACCGGTCTTCATGCTCAATGGACTTCCACTACATACAATGATGAGCTGTTCAGAGATGTGCATTTTGCTGGAAGTACCGGTTATGCGGTTGGTGCAAAAAATATAATTTATAAATCAACGGATGGTGGAGGAGCATGGAGCAGGATCATGGGCCCGCTCACAAACAATGATGAATTTAATGCCGTTTTTTTTCGCAACCCAAATTTAGGTTGGGTGGGTGGAGCAAACGGTTTATTGCTGCGAACCACAGATGGTGGTGTGACCTGGGATACCTTAAACTTGCATCTTACTTCTGCCGAAAGTGTTAAGGATATTACTTTTGTTTCTGATACTGTTGGATATGTTGTTGGGCCGTCAAATGTTATTTATAAAACTACAGATGGAGGAGACTCTCTCAAAAAAGTGATCGTTACCGAGGGGTTTAGTACGTTCATGTTTTTTAATGTTTGTTTCCCATCTGATCTGATCGGATATGCGGCAAGCACTATCGGGCGCACGTATAAATCCACGGATGGAGGAGAAACCTGGAATAAAATCACCAATATCGCTTCTTCAACCGGTCTATCCGCTTGGGATGGGATAGGAGGAATGGATTTTACAGATAATACTACCGGATACATTGTCACTTATAGCAACGGAGTTGCTAAAACAACGGATGGAGGCGTAACATGGTCAAAACAGAATTTGCCGGGCAATAAAACAACTTCGGATATATCATGCGGAGATGCTACAAATTGCTGGATTACCACGGGTAGTGATTCTTTGTATTTTACTGCCAACGGCAATACATGGAGCGGATATAAATGTTCAACGTTAAATCCCGGAACAGCAGGCCTGGAGGGGGTATTTATGATCGATGCTGCTACAGGATTTGTTGTTGGTTCAAGTTTGTTCCAGGCTGTAATATTGAAAATGGGAATTGTTTCTTCTTCTGGCGAGGATGACCTAAATAGTGGATCAGAAAATATAGTTTATCCAAATCCGGTTAATTCAGAAATACATGTCACGGTTAATAAGAATGACATTGGAAGTATAGCAACTGTATATAATCAACTGGGGGAGATTGTTTTAACAGCTCAAATCGTGAATGAACAAATGACAATTTTATTGCCGGAACTTTCAACAGGTTTGTATTTTTTCCGTATAAACAATGATAATGGGCAGCAGGGTATTAAATTTATTAAAAAATAAAACCTGCTTCGAAAACGTAATAGTATAATTTCGCAGCAATAAATTAAAAACATATCAAATGAAAAAGATAATTTCTCTATCATTAATCGTTGGTTTATGCGTTTCAGCATTTTCCCAGGTAGACATTAAAGAAGCAAAAGAATACTTCGATGTTCCGGGAGGAGTTCAGAATGTTGATAAAAAGGTATTGAGAAACCCTGCACCCCAGTCATTGCCGTACATAGCCCTAAAGTTCAGAACCGGCTCAGTCGAAGCACTAGTGGGTGGGAATAAAGGTGTAAAAACTTACGCAATGCTGGATGGTATTGATTCACTCATCTTCCAGGAGATCACCAATGAGTTCTCGAAGATATTTATACAAAAACTCACCGAGGTTGGTGTTGCCTTTGTAGACATGGCCAAGATCAAGGACTCCAAATTGTACAAAGAGCGCCTGGCTGAGCCGGAAAAGGATCCGCGTAACTTCAATTATAAGAATACCGGCACGGCCGATGTGTTTACCAACGACCATGAGTTGTTGTGGTATTATCCAACAGGAGGGTTGAAGGGCGCTAAATTCATGGGAGAAACGGGAGGCGGAGCAGCCTTTCTGAGGCTCACCGTTGATTTTGTTGAGTTTGATACTGATATATCAAAGACCTACGGATGGAATGTTACGACCACAAATTATTCGGCAAAGGCTTTTCCCACCGTTAAAATTACCAGCGACCACTATGCAGAAGGCGGCACCATGACCATGGCAACCAGTCCCCAGATGGGCGGTGGATTTTCCATGAGCAACCCTAAAAATTACATGGGAGTGTTGTTCTCTCAGCTAAAACCGATCTACGAAAAATACGAGGGCAAGACCGAAGTGTATGACGACAAGATACCGAAATTTGCAAATAAAAATAGCAGAGTGTTCGGAGGTGGCATGACACTGGGCACTTTTGTAATTGAAGCCAACAGGGAAGCCTATAAAAAGGCTGCACTCACCGCCTTGACCAGATATGCGGATTATGTTGCTGCAATGATAAAATCCTATAACACAGAAGAGAAAAAGAAATAACCAGGATAGGATACTTTAATAATAAAAATGGCGACCCTGCAGTCGCCATTTTTTTTGGACTATTTCCGAAAAACTGGAATATATTTGCACATGCGTATTGTACGTGCCGTCTGTATTTTTACTTGTTTGTACCTGTTTGTATTTCCCTGTTTTTCCCAGGAGCATCTGACCCTGCAGAAGGAGGCCGAAGCATCTTTCTACAAAGATGATTATGACAATGCCCTGCTGGTGGGAGAAAGTGCGCTTAACATGGCCGAACTGTCCGTAGGCAAGGCCCATTTTGATTATGCGGATATTCTGTGCGATGTGGCCGTTTACAACGCCTACACCCAGAACTTTGAAAAGGCCATCGCCCAGATGGAGGAAGCCATCGAGTTATTCAAAAAAATTGGAGGCGATCAGAGCAAGGAGCTTAGTGAGGCAGAATCTAACTATGGAACTGTACTGTATATAGCCGGAGATTACATCAAGGCAGAACAGCATTTGATCAAAGGAACAGAGATGACCAAGGCCTTTCACGGAGCCGTGAGCAAGGATTACGCCATCAGCCCGGGCAACCTGGCCCTGGTGCAGGAAACAGGTATGCGTAAATATGCGGATGCAGAAAAAAATCTCCTCCTCAGCAAGTCCATCCTGGATAAACTGAACCTGCAGGACTCTGTGGACTATGCCGTGATGCTTAACAACCTGGGAAGCGTTTACCAGAGTATGGGTGATTACCTGAAGGCGGAACAATTTTATAAAGATGCGGCCAAGGCAGATCGCAAGAACGGGCGCGACAAGGGTCTGGCCTACACAACCTATTACCAAAATTTCGGAACACTTTACATGAACATGGGCCGGTACGATGACGCAAAAGCCATGATGCAGAAGGACCTCCAGGAAAAAAAGAGACTGGCAGGTGAGGAGAGCTCTGAATATGCAGCGGCACTCAACAACCTGGCGGAACTTTACAGCAACCTTGGCAATTATC
>JADLAP010000191.1 GCA_020848195.1 Phycisphaeraceae bacterium | reverse complement strand
TGTTGCCATATTAAGCCTGACCCGCAAGCGCCCACGGGGGCCATGCCGGGTGGGACGGGTGGCGCGGGGGAGGTTAGCGGGAGCGGCGGGCGGGCGCGGCGGCGCTTTTTGCGGTCGGCGCGGTCGCGACGCTCTTCCACGCGGTATTGGCGGATGGACTCGGGGTGCGATGCTCGCCAATGGTCCGGCCGCAGCGATTCGTAGTCGGTCGAGCCGGCCAGGAGCCGGTCCAGCACGTCCTTGATGTAGGCCCAGACGTCCAGGTCGTTGTGCGCCGCGCTAGAGACCAGCGTGAAGAAATCGGCCGATCGTTCGCCCGCGGCCACGCTGCCCACGAACAGCCAGCTCTTCCGGCCCAAGGCGATCCGCTTCATCAACTGCTCGACCTCGTTGTTGTCGATCGGCAGCCCGTCGCCCAGATACACGGCAGGCGATAGGCATACTGCCTGCTTGCAGGTAGACCCCGAGCATGTTGCAGCCTGGTCGGGCCGCGCTGGAAGACCTCAATCAATCGATCAACCTCAACCCCGCCAGTGCGCACGCATTGACTCGACGTGGCCGCGTGCATGGCGTTGCGCGGATTGCTGTATGGCTCGCTGGGCCAGGACGAACAGGCACAGTCCGATTTTACGGAGTTGATTCGCCTTGGCAGCAGAGTGTTTGACCAACGGCTCGATCGGGTTTTATGGTTCATCCGACTCTTGCGTGCGCCAGGCCGGCCAACTATACCGTGGGCATCCGACGATGGACACCTTCAACGATGGGTCTCACCGGCTTCCTACAGCAGAAGAACTACGACTGAGAATCATGATGCTTCGTTTGATCTTAGTTCCATTGGCCCTGGCCGTATGCTCAATTGCCCAGGGCGCTGATTTGCTTTCCGATTGGCCTCGCTGGCGAGGGCCGAACGCCGACAACGTGGCCGACAACCGCAACCTTGCCGTTCGTTGGAGCCAGAGCGACCATGTGCGCTGGTCGGCGAAGCTGCCCGGCTGGGGAACCAGTTCGCCGGTGGTTTACGGGAAGCGAGTGTTCGTGACCTCCCAAGTGGAAGAAGGCGGTACGAAGTCGCTTCTCTTGCTCTGCTTCAAGCGGGACGACGGTCAGGAGCTTTGGCGGCACGACTTCGGTCTGGGCGTCGATCAGCGGACGCACGAGAAATCGAACCTGGCGGTGAACACGCCTGCCGTGACCGAGGATGCGGTCTACGTGGCCTTCGGCAATGCCGACATCGCTCGCTATTCCCACGACGGCAAGTTGGCCTGGGTTCGTCGCTACATGTCCGAATTCGGTGATCCCAAGATGGCCTGGGGCTACGCCGTCAGTCCGCTCGTCACGCACGATTCAGTCGTATTCCCCTGGGACCATCACAAGGGACCGTGCTTTCTGATCGGCCTGGACCAACGCACGGGCGAGATCGCTTGGAAGAAGGAGCGGCCCATTGGGACCGCTCATGCGACTCCGCTGCTGGTCGCACATCACGGCCAATTGGACATCCTGGCGCCAGGGAAGAATCGTCTGACGGCCTTTGACGCCAAGACCCACGACAAGCTCTGGGAATATGGCGAGGGAGAAGGGCCGTTCAACGGCGAGATCATCTCCAGCCCGGTTCATGCAGACGGCGTGGTGTATTTGCAACTGTGGCGGCAAAGTCCGATCCATGCGATTCGCCTGACCGGCAATGGCAAGCCGCCTGCGCCCTTGTGGATCAGCAAGAGTCCCGGTCCCGTCGAGCCGTCTTTGCTTTACTATCGAGGTCTGCTATATGCCTTGATGGACAACGGCGTTCTAACGTGCCTGGACGCGAAGACTGGGGCCGAGCAGTACCGGCAGCGTCTCGGCGGCAACTGCAACTCATCCCCGATGGCCAGCGATGGTCGGATTTACCTGAGCAACAACGACGGAAGAACTTTCGTGGTGAAGGCCGGGGCGAAGTACGAGTCACTGGCGACCAACGATTTGGGCGAACGAATCACGGCCACACCGGCAATTTCAGGCGACGACCTGATCTACCGTACCGATTCGCATTTGTACTTGATCGGCGGCACGCATTGATTGTGCTGCTGATTCCAGGCGCAGTGGCTCCGACGCATCGGTCGAGATCGTAGTTCGGAAGCGCCATGATCACAGTTCTTGACGTTCACTACGATGAAGACGCTTCCACCGGGACGGCAGCGGCCATCGTGTTTGAGCACTGGGAAGACACCCAACCCACGGCCCAGTACACCGCACAGTGCGGCGGCGTCCGGAGCTACGTGCCCGGCGAGTTCTTCAAGCGGGAACTGCCTTGCCTCCTGGCAGTGCTCGCTAAAGTTCAAGAGCCGCTGAACCAGATCGTCATCGATGGCTATGTCTCACTGGGCGACAGGCCCGGCTTGGGCATGTACCTCTGGGAAGCGCTGGGCGGCAAAGTGCCGATCATCGGCGTCGCCAAGACTCGCTTTCATTCGGCCAACGCCATCGAAGTCCTCCGTGGTCAGAGCCACGCTCCGCTCTACGTGACCGCAGTTGGAGTCGACCCGGCCGAAGCGGCCCAGAGAGTCAGCGAGATGGCGGGCGAGTTCCGAATCCCCGACATGCAGAGGCGGGTGGACCAATTGGCGAGGACTAAGTAACCTATAGGGGCAAAGTGGAGCACAGGACAATGGACTCCGAAACTCCATTCCGCATGGCCTTGGTCGCCGTGTTTGTCTTCACGATGGCTGTCACCGTCTACCACAGGCTCCAGGCCGCAACTTCCGGCGAAAAGATCTCGCACGCGGAGGAGGGCTGCCTCTTCGCAATTGTGCTGCGGCTCGCCGGGCTATGTCTCTGGATCAGCACGTTTGCCTATTTGCTGTCGCCTGCGTCGGTTCAATGGGCTGCGATGCCGTTGCCGCCTTGGCTTCGATGGTGCGGCGTCGTGACGGGCGGGCTTTGCTCGCTGCTGATGTACTGGACGCTCAGCAGCCTCGGCAAGAATCTGACCGACACCGTGGTCACGAGAGCCGAGGCCGCGCTCGTCACACATGGCCCTTACCGATGGGTCCGTCATCCTTTCTACGTTACGACGGGGCTGCTTATGATGTCGGTGACGCTGCTGACCGCCAATTGGCTGATCGGCCTGAGCAGCCTGTTGGTGCTTGGCCTGCTTGTAGTAAGGACGCCCAAGGAAGAGCAAATCCTAATCGACAGGTTTGGCGATGAGTATCGGCTGTACATGACCTCGACTGGCAGGTTTTTCCCACGGCTTTCCCGTTGATTCGGCGCCGATATGTCGGACCTCAAAGGCGACAAGTTGTACGTCAATCTGGGTGCTTCTCAG
>JADLAP010000190.1 GCA_020848195.1 Phycisphaeraceae bacterium | reverse complement strand
GCCCGTGATTGGACGTGCCGGTTTGCGTACGCCGAACCCTCACCCTGGCCCTCTCCCTCGAAGGGAGAGGGGATCAAGGCCACATGCGTTCGCCCTGTGCCCCGCCCCTCGCCGGTTGTCTTGATTTCGCCGTTGTGTTACACCATCCGCATGCAGCGTCCACAGGCCGCATGGCCGCGCGAACGCCGTCCGGGAGTCCTGGCCATGAATCGGTATTCCAATCGCCGTTGCCACGCAGGCCTGACAGCCGTATCGGCAAGACAACGGTTCCAAAATTTTCCGATCGTTGATCCCTGCGTTCTCCGAAAACCAGGCTTTTCTGTGGGAAATATCCATATCGGGTCCTGACCCCTTTGAATTTTCCCCGGGAAATTGGCCAAGGCCTTGGGGCGCATCTGCATGGCAAACGCATAGGGATCATGAGGCGGAGGAGATGAAATGACGAATGTCCAAAATCCGAATGACGAAACGCCGTAAAACCGGTATTTTCATTCGTCATTCTGATTTGGACCTTCGGTCATCGGGTTCCGGCCAGCCTTGAAGGGTCATAGGCGTTCGCCCTGGGCGCATCTGGAAAGTCTCCAGTACGTCGTGGCTGGCCCAAGCACTGTCCGCCCTCTACCCTGCCGGCACCGACGAAAAACGCTGGGTGGATAACGTCTTGGCGCGAAAGAAAGGGCTGGGTCCATGAGCGGAGCGTACCGGTACACCAACCGCAGCGGCGACGTTTACTTCCTTCAATCGAAGGTCGGCACGAACGGCAAACCCAGAGTCGGCTTTGCCAGGAAATTGACCGGCGAGCCTGTGTACCAACTTCCCCAAGGGTATGAGGTACGCGAGCATCCTGAAAGCGCGCAGGTCGTTCTCCGCAAGTGCAAGCCCAGTCCGATTCGACCGGAAGAGAAGCAGCTATTGGACGCGACGATCCGCAAAGAAACGCACGAGCTGATGTTCATCGTGGATGTGGAGGACCGTTCGCTGGTGATCTACACCTCGGAGATGGACGTGGACATTCGCATCGAAGCCCTGCGGTCGATCATTCCGATGGACGCAGCCACCGAGCAGAAGATGAGGGCGGATCTCATCGCTCTTGCCCGTTATCAGAAAATGATGCGATTCACGCTGACCGACCCGGAAAGGCGGCTGTTCAGCCTGGATCGTTGGTGCTTCCTGGGGAGCATCGACGACTGGTACTTCCTCGAAGGGAACCAGCCGCTTGTGTCGTTGGCGGAGAAGTATACGCGCCATCTGGGAGAAGACAGCTTCTTCGAGTTGATGTAGGCAATGACCCTGGATGACCAGCACCTGCAAACTTTGATCCAGGCCGGCGAATCGCTCCTCGTGTCCTCCTCGCGTTGATCCCCTGGGAGGGTGATCCATTCTTCGGACCTGGACCTTCGGTCATCCCCACCCGCCGCTTACGTCCCCCGCAGCAGGTCCAGCCACGCTTCCGGCAGCACCTCCAGCCAGTACCGGCCGTGCAATCGCTTGACGAAGACCTTGCAGCCGAAGGTTCGTGTCAGCGACTCCGGCGTGATCACGTCCTTCGGCGTTCCCGTGGCTTCGATCCGGCCTTCCCGCAGCAGCATCACCAGCTTCGTGCGCGGGGGCAGTTCCTCCACATGATGCGTGATGAAAATCACCGTCGGCGGCTGGGGTTGAGCAAGGATCATTTCCACGGTGGCCAGCACCTGTTCCCGGCCGGCGACGTCCATGCCGGCGGTGGCTTCGTCGAGCACGAGCAGTTCCGGTTTGTTCGCCAGGGCGCGGGCGATGAGGCATCGCCGCTGTTCGCCGGTGGAGAGCAGCGCCATGCGCAGGCTCCGGCGGTGCGACAGGCCGACCTGGCGCAGAAGCTGGTCCGCCTGTTCGTGCTGGGCGTCGGTGGGTTGGTCGTAGAGTCCGATGGTGCCGAAGTAGCCTGTGCAGACGGCGTCATGGGCGGAGAGTTCGCCATCGACCACGGCTCCGCTGAGGTGCATGCTGGCCGAGTCGGTGGTGGGATTGACGACGCCGATGCGGCGGCGAAGGGCGCGGATGTCGCACTGGCCCAGGGTCTGGCCGAGGACGCGCACCGTGCCCTGGGTCACGAACATCTGTCCGGTGAGCACGCGGGTGAACGGGGTTTTGCCCGATCCGTTGGGGCCGAGGATGGCGGTGCAGCAGCCGCGGGGGATGCGGCAACTGACGCCGCGAAGTATCTCCGTCCGGCCGCGCACGACGTGCAGGTCGTCCACTTCCACGGCCCACGGATTGTCCGCGTCTTCACTCATACGCATCCAGCATACCGCTTCCGCCGGCCGAGTATCATCAGCATCATGACGATCACGCAACATCACACGTGGCTGAAGGAACTGACCAGCACCCCCACCGCCGCCGGCTGCGAGCATCGCGTGGCGGCGTGGGTTCGCCGTCTTGTGAAACAACGTTCAGCGTGGCGGCTCAGCAGTGACCGTCATGGCAACCTGACGATTCAGCGGAAAGCAGCCGGCAAGCATGGCAAGCGAGGCCGGCCCATCTATATCACAGCGCACATGGACCATCCCGCGTTTGTCGTGCAGCAGGTGCATGACGACAAAACGTTGATGGCCCAGTTCCGCGGGTCGGTGGAGGAGTCGTACTTCCTCGGCACACCCGTGAAACTGCATCAGAAGGATGGCGCGACAGCTCGGGGCGTGATCCGGTCGCTGGAGCCGACGTTCCGTGATCCCTTTCCGCTGGGCCGGCAGGTGTGGGTGAGTTTCAGCAAGCCGGTCGAGGCGGCGGCAGGCGATGTGATGACGTGGGACATTCCCCCGGCTCGGATCGTCAAGGGGATGCTGCGTGCCCCGGCATGTGACGACCTGGCCGGCGTCGCCGCGGCGGTGGCGGCGTACGACAGCCTGCCGCGGTCGTGCCCGCATGATGTCCGGCTGCTGCTGACGCGGGCGGAGGAAACGGGGTTCATCGGCGCCATCGCGGCAGCGCGGGACCGTTTGCTGCCCGATGACGCTTTGCTGATCTGCCTGGAAAACTCCAAATCCTTCGCGGAATCCCCCATTGGCGCAGGCCCCATCGTCCGCGTCGGCGATCGCACCAGCACGTTCGACCCGGACCTGACGTACCGCATCAGCCGCATCGCCGAGAAGCTCGCGGAAGCCGATCCCTCCTTCCGATGGCAGCGCAAGCTGATGCCCGGCGGAACGTGCGAAGCTTCCGCGTTCCTTTGTTACGGCTACACGGCGACATGTCTATGCCTGCCCTTGGGCAACTACCACAATATGAATGAGACGACGGGTCGGATCGGCGCGGAGACGATCAGCGTGCGCGACTTCGATCATTTCGTGCGATTGCTGGTGGTCTGCGCCATATCGCTGGGCGATGACCAGGCTTCGCCGGGGCTGAAAACGCGGCTGGAAGAACTGTACGCCCATCGCGGCTTTCTGCTGCAAAACCCGCTCTGATCAGACGAAAAAACCGAGGCTCGCGGCCGACCGGCTCGCTGCGCACAGCTTGCGCTTGCCCGGCATTTCTTGCGCCTGGTCCCGGATACGTCCTTTGGCGCGGGGAGACTGATCCTCGATCATCGCCCGACGACGAGATTTTCATCTCCGAAGGATTCCACCGGATTTTTCAGGTCTTTTGTTCATCGCGCTCCGACCGCCACGAGCCGCGAAACGCCATTGGCATCTAGCTTGCGTATGGCCCATCCGGGCGCACTGACTGCATTCCGCGCCCGACAAGGACGTTTTGTGAACCCGAGCATCCTCGACATTCACCTCCGCGGCGACGACGCCAACCTCGGCCAGACCCTGATCCGTCTGGCTCAACTGGCGTCGCGGATGCACCAGCATGAGTTCGCCCGGCGGATGGCTTCGGGAGCGGGCGAAAGCTCGACTCAAGCCGCGATGTCTCCGGTTTCGCCCGAGGATATCGCGGAAATCGCCGAGGAGGTCCAGCCATGAACTACGGCCTGTACCTGTCGGCCTCCGGCATGCTCACCAGCATGTATCGCCAGGATGTCCTGACGAACAATCTGGCCAATTCGCAGACCGTCGGCTTCAAGGTCGATGTCCCCACTGTCCGTCACCGCGACGCGGAATCCATCGAAGACAACCTGGGCATGGACGTCAGCCACGATCTGCTGGACCGCCTCGGCGGCGGCGCACTGGCGGGACGGCAGCGGATCAGCTTCGCGGCCGGGGCGCCGCAGCAGACGCGCAATCCTTTTGACGTGATGCTCGCCAAGCCGGACCAGTTCCTGGCCATGGCGGTGACGAATCCCGGAAAAGACGGGAAAACCAGCGGAAATATGCAGGTCATGCTGACCCGCGACGGACGGCTGGCCACCGACGGCCAGGGCTATCTCGTCAGCGCCGCCACGGGACACAAGGTTCTCAACAGCCAGGACCTGCCCATCCAGATCGCCAACGACGCCCCGGTCGAGATCAACACCCGCGGTGAGATCGTGCAGAACGGCGAAATCGTGGACACCTTGCAGGTGGCGCAGATCAGCGATCTCGATGTGCTGCGGAAATTCGGACAGAACCTGTTTGCCTGGAAGGGCAAGGACGACCCGCGCCAGCCGGCGACGAACCCCGACGTGCGGTCGGGCTTCATCGAATCCAGCGGCGCGGACGCCATTTCCACCCTGATGAATCTGGTCAACGCCACCAAAGCCGTGAACAACAACGCGACACTGCTTCGGTATCAGGATCAACTGATGGACCGGGCGGTGAACACCCTGGGCCGGACGGCATAAGCGTCCGGCCGATGTGAATCGGAGTCGACCATGGCTGTACAAGCACTGCACACCGCCGCCACGGGCCTTTCGGCGCTGTCGACGAACATCGACATCATCGCCAACAACCTGGCGAACTCGAACACGGTGGGTTTCAAGGGTTCGCGGGCGAATTTCGAGGATCTGCTGTACGAAGCCAAGGCGCAGCCTGGCGTGGAAAACGGCAACGGCGATCAGCGCCCCACCGGCCTGCTCGTGGGCCTGGGCACGCGCATCAGCGGCACGCAGGTGGACATGACCACCGGCTCGCCGCAGATCACCGACCGGCCTCTGGATGTGATGATCAACGGCCAGGGATACCTCAAAGTCAACATCACCACCGGCGGCGCGGAAGTGGGCTACACCCGCGCGGGCAACCTGTTCATGAACAGCGACGGCGAACTGGTGCTCGGCAACGCCACCGGCCCGCGCATCGAGCCGACGATCACCGTGCCGCAGGACACGGAAGACATCACGATCAGCGAAGACGGCCGGATTTACGCGAAAATCCCCGGCCAGGCGGATCTTCAGGAAGTCGGCCAACTCGAACTGGCGAACTTCGTCAATCCGCACGGCCTCAAGGCCATCGGCGGCAACATCTACGTCGAAAGCGCCGCCAGCGGACCACCGATCGAAGGCACTCCCGCCACCAGCAACTTCGGCTCCATCCTCCAGGGCGCACTGGAATCGTCCAATGTCGATCCCGTCCGCGAACTGGTGGACCTGATCAAGGCCCAGCGCGCCTTTGAGATGAACAGCCAGTCGATCCAGGCCGCGGACGAAACCCTCAACGTGATCGCCAACCTGCGGAGGTAATGCCCGATGACGACCACCGCGACGCACAACCTGAAGCACACCCGGCGACACGGCCGAGCCTCGCGCACGGCGCAGGTTGCCTTCATCGTGGCGCTGGTGCTGATCGCGGCCGCCGCGGCGGCGGCAAACGACGTCATCCGAGTCCGGGACCAGGCCGCGGTCGCCGGCGATTGCGTGAAGCTCGGCGATGTCGCCGCGCTCGAAGGCGAAACCGCCCATTCGCTGGCCGGCGTGGAACTGGTCCAGCTCGACAAAAACCAGTCGAATCTGGACCTGACGCTCGATCAGATTCAGGACTCGCTACGCAAGCGCGGGGTCAATCTGGCGATGCTGCGGATCAGCGGATTCGCCCGTTGCCGCGTGCAGCGACAGGCCCCCGCCGAGGCCGCCGCGTGCCAGGCCGACAGTTGCCCTCGCACCACCACCGTCCGGCGTGACGCGACCGCCGAGTTGCCGCCCGCCACCACGACGCCGGCCATCGCCAATCCCATGCAGCGCGTGGATGTGAACACGTCGGTAACGATGCTCGACCAGGTCACCGCACAACTCGCGCAGCGGGCGCAGGCTCCGCTGTCGGCGATGACCATCACCTTCAACGACGGCGACCGTCAGCGCCTGATGGTCCCTGTGCTGGATCAGAAACTGGAAGTCGAGCCGCTGTCCGGCGGGACGCTGGGACGGATTCCGCTGACTGTTCGCCGGTGGCGTGGACAGGAAATGCTCGAGGAAATCCGCGTCACAGCCGACGTCAGCCGCACGATGCTCGCGGTCGTCGCGGTCAAGACGCTGCGCAAGGGCCAGACGATCGCCAGCGGCGACGTGGACGTGCAGGAAATGATGGTCCGCGATGATTCGATCCGTCCGGTGCAGGAGGCGAAGAAGGTGATCGGCCAGATGGCGCTGAGGCCGATGCGCGTGGGCCAAATCGTGGATGAAAGCGAGATCGACGCTCCGCTGATGGTTCACCGCGGCGACCTGGTCACCGTGCGATGCCTCTCCGGCCAGCTCGTGGTCCGCGGCGTGGCCCGTGCGGTGGAAGACGGCGCGGAGGGCCATGTCATCAATCTGCGGAACGAGCGGTCCAACCAGACCTTCACCGGCCGGGTCGCCGCGCCGCGCGAGGTCGTCGTCATCGCGGAAGGAAACGGTCTGTGAAACACAGCTTTTTCCGCAATCCGCTTCTCCGGTCCGCTGTCCTGGCCGCGACGGCGACGGCCATGGTGCTGTCGCCGGCTTCCGCGGCATACGGCCAGACTTCCTCGCTGTACATCCAGCCGTCCAGCCCGCCCCCGTCGGAACTGACCGGCCCCGGCGGCCGCATCGACCGGCTCTCCTCCTCGCTGGCACAGGCGTCCTTTTCAGCCGTCGCCATGCCCGAACCCCGCAAGTTCGCCCTGCACGACCTGATCACCATCGTCATCCGCGAATCCGTGGAGAACAACTCCACCTCCAAGATCGAGACGAAGAAAGACGTGAAATTCGACGGCGAAATCTCCGATTTCCCCAAGCTCCAGCTCAGCGACCTGATCGACGCCCGGATCACGCAGAACGTCAACGGCGTGGCCCCCAAGCTCGGCGTCAACTTCAAGAACGACTTCAACGGCGAAGGCAGCGCCAAGCGGACCGACAGCTTCACCAGCCGGATCACAGGCCGGATCATCGACGTCAAGCCCAACGGCACGCTCGTGCTCGAAGCTCGCAAGCACATGGAGAGCGACAAGGAGGCTGTCGACATCGTGCTCACCGGCACCTGCCGCAAGGAGGACGTGGCCGGCGACAACACCGTGCTTTCCACCCAGCTTTACGACCTGCATCTGCGCAAGGAAACCAGCGGCGAAATCCGCAAATCCGCCGAGAAGGGTTTCCTGACCCGGATTCTGGAAGGCATCTTCAACTTCTGACCGGATGGTAAGTGACCCATGGCAAGCAAAACCGCGACAACCCGACGCCTGAGCCAGACCGCGACGATCGCGGCCTGCGTGGTGGTGATGGCGCTGACGGTTCCCGCCGGCGCGGTGCAGGTGCAGGACCTGGTGCGGATCAAAGGCTCGGAGTCGAGCAAGCTCGTGGGCATGGGCCTGGTCTGCGGCCTCAACGGAACGGGCGATGGCGGCAAGTTCGCGCCGGCAATGCGGTCGTTGGCCCGCGTGGTGGAACGTCTGGCCGTCGGCGGGACGATCGCGGACGAACTGAAGGATTCCAAGAACGTCGCGCTGGTGGCCCTGAGCGCCACGGTCCCGGCCGAGGGCGTGCGAGAAGGCGACCAGATCGACGTGCATGTCAGCACCATCGGTCCGTGCAAGAGCCTCGCGGGCGGCCGGCTGTTTCTGATTCCGATGACCGGTCCGCTGCCAGGCTCGGACATTTTCGCGTTCGCCGAAGGCCCGCTGACGATCGAAGACGCGAAGGAGCCGAACACGGCTCTGGTCAAGCGCGGCGCGCAGATGGTGCGTGACATCCGGGCGAAATTCCTCGACGAAGCCGGCCGGGTCACGCTGATCGTGGACGACAAGATCGCCTCGTGGCCCACCGCCAGCAACCTGGCCAACCACATCAACAGCGTGGTGACCCTGGACGACGGCCCGCAGATCGCCACGGCGGTCGATCCCCGCAACGTGGTGGTCAACGTGCCGACGGCGGACCGCGCCAATCCCGGCCCGTTCCTCACGCAGATCCTGACCTCCTACATCGATCCGCCGATGATCGGCACCGGCGCCAGGGTCAAAATCAACGAGAAAACCGGAACCATCGTCTTCGGCGCGGATGTGCAGATTTCACCGGTGGTCATCTCCCACAAGGGCCTGACGATCACCACGATCACGCCAGAGCCTCAGCCGACGCCGCAGCAGCCGGCGGTGGATGAATCCGCCTGGATCGCGGTGGACCCGGAACATCGCGGCGGAGCAAGGTTGTCCGATCTGCTCAGCGCCCTGAAGCAACTGCGCGTCGAAGCCGCCGACCGCATCGAAATCATCAAGGAACTGGACCGCATCGGAAAGCTGCACGCGAAGCTGATCATCGAGTGAGCCAGGCATGAACGTCATCGCCGCAGGACAAGCCGCCCGTCACGCCGTCGTCGCCCGCCAGGACGCGATGTCGATGGGATTCGCCGCCCAACTGGCCGCCAGCCGGACGGACGAGACGCGGCAGGCCGCCGAGCAGCTCGTCGCCAGCACGCTGGTGATGCCCATCCTGTCGCAGATGAGGCAGGACCCGTTCCGCACCGAGATGTTCCATGGCGGATTCGGCGAAGACGCATTCAACCAGCAGCTCGACACGGTGCTGTCGGACCGGATCGTCAAGGGATCGCATTTTTCGGTGGTGGAAGCGGTCTGCAGGCGGATTGCCGGGAAAAACAGCAGCGCCAAAACGAACGGCACAACGGAACTGACCAAGGGAACGCAGGTGAATCTCCATGGATAAGCGTGACGCCAACACGACGACGAAGCCCGCGGCCACGGGATTGGACAAGCCCCTGGCGCAGCTCGAATCGCTGCTGCGGAAGCTGCTGCAGGCGCACGAAACGCTGCTGGGGCTGCTGCTGAAGAAGCGACAGGCGGTGCGTGGGGCCGATCAGCGGCGGATCACCGAGCTTTGCCACGAGGAAAACGTTCAGGTGCAGGCGATATCGGAGATGGAAAAAGAGCGGCTGAAACTGGTGGCGCAACTGACGCTGCTGGTGGATCCGAAGGCGACGGCGCCGATGCGGCTGCTGGAGCTGGCGGATCGTCTGCCGGAGCCAATGCGCGGCCGCCTGCTGGTGCTGCGGCAACAGCTTCGCCAGCGGATGAGCGAAAGCCATGAGCAGACGGACGTGATCCAGCGAGCAACGACCTCGCTGGTCAAGCACATGACGGGACTGGTGCAGCAGGTGACCGCGGCCTGCACCGGATCGAGCGTTTACGGTCGCGGCGGCGCTCCTGGACGAGCGCCTCTGGGCATCACCACCTTTTCCGCCACGGCCTGAATCGCCTGGGAGACCTTGCCATGAGCCTCAGCGGAGCCCTCCAGATCGGCCGGTCCGGCATCCTCGCCAGTCGCACGGCCATCGAGGTCATCGGCAACAACCTCAGCAACGTCTCCACGGAAGGCTACCATCGCCGCTCCGTGCAACTGGCCACCGTCCAGGGCGCGGAAATCCAGAACGGCGTCTTCCTCGACCGCGGCGTGCAGATTCAGTCCATCGTCCGCAACATTTCCCAAGCCCTGGAAAACCGCCTTCGCGGCAGCATTTCCGACGAAGCGTCCTCCCAGGTCAAACAGGACATCCTCTCCCAGCTTCAGAGCATCGAGAACGAATTCACCGACAACGACCTGTCGACGAATCTCACGGCGTTCTTCGACGCCTGGAGCGAGCTGGCCAACACGCCGGGCGACGCCTCGAAGCGCACGCTGGTGATCGAACAGTCCAAGTCGCTGGCGACCTTTCTGCAGGGCATGCGGAGCCAGATGACCGACCTGCGGGACCAGATGCTCGGCACGGCCGAGGACGCCGTCGGCGCCGCCAACGACATGCTCGACCAGATCGCCGCGCTGAATCAGCAGATCAGCGTCACCGAGGCCGGCTCCGCGGGCGCGTCCAGTCTCCGCGACAAGCGGGATCAACTGGTCAACGACCTGAGCCAATATCTCGACGTTTCCACGAACGAACAGCCCAACGGCGCGCTGGACGTGTTCGTCGGCTCGATCCCCGTGGTTCTGAACAATCGCAACCGGGGCCTGGCGCTGCAGGAAGACTACGTCGGCGACCAGAAGGACGTGCAGTTGGTTCTGGCGCAGGACGGTTCTCCGCTGCTGGCGACGACGGGGAAGATTCCCGCCCTGATCGCGGCCGGCGACGGCGACATCCAGGACGCCATCGACGACCTGGACCAGTTCGCCGGCGCCCTGATTTATCAGGTCAATCGCATCTTCAGCCAGAGCCAGTCCGATGCGGCGACAACCTCGGTGACGGCGGACAACGCGGTCAGCGACGTCGATGCCGCGCTGAACACCAGCGAGGCGGGCCTGCCGTTTACGGTCAAGCACGGCAGCTTCCAGATCAGCCTCACCCAGACGGGCAGCGGTCTGCGGGAAACCAGCAGCATCGCCATCGATCTGGACAACATCGACACGGACAACAACACCACGCTGGCCGGCCTCGCCCAGGCGATCGACGACCTCGACCACGTGTCGGCGAGCATCGACGCCAGCGGTCGGTTGCACATCGACTCCGACAGCAGCGACTATCAGATCACCTTCAGCGACGACACCAGCGGCGTGCTGGCGGCGCTGGGACTCCAGAGCTTCTTCACGGGAACCAGCGCGGCGGACATCAGCGTCAACGCCCAGGTCCAGGCGAATCCCAACCTGATGGCGGTGGCGCAGGGCCACATCGCCGGCGACAACCGCGGCGCTCTGGCGATCGCCGATCTGCGCAACGAAAATCTGGCCGACCTCGGCGGCATCAGCATGACCGAGCTTTGGGACCGCCACGTCGAAGTTTTCGCCGTCCGCCTCAGCCAGGCCAACGCCCAGGCCGACGCCGACACCCTCGTCCGCGGCAACCTCGAATCGCAGCAACAGGCCATCAGCGGCGTCAACGTCGACGAGGAAACGATCAATCTGCTGTCCTTCCAGCGCGCCTACCAGGGCAGCGCCAAGTTCATCAGCGTCGTCGACCAGTTGATGCAGACTTTGTTGGAGATGGTGTGAAAGACAGAGAGTAGAGAGTAGAGAGTAGAG
>JADLAP010000361.1 GCA_020848195.1 Phycisphaeraceae bacterium | reverse complement strand
TTACCAACTGGACCTACTCCAACACCAGGGCGCGTGTGGAAGTCGATGTCGGCGTGGCCTACAGCTCGGATGTGGCGCTGGCGCAGAGGCTCATGCTCGACGCGGCGCGCGAGCACCCCAAATGCCTGAAACACGATGAGATCAAATGCTGGCTGATACAGTTCGCCGACAGTGCCGTCAATTTACGCCTGGTATTCTGGATTCCCGACATCCGCGACGGACGCCTGGGCCCCAAGAGCGAGGTGATGCTGGCGATCCTGGGAAAATTCAAGGCGAACGGGATCGAAATCCCCTACCCGCAACGCGTGGTGCAATTCCGGCAGGCGGAGCCGGAACGCGCTTAACGCTGGAGCCCATGGGCGATTGCTTCCTGTACCGTATCCTTAACGTTCAGCACCTTGGTCAGGTGCTTGATGCGGATCGACTCCTCGGTGCTTGGCGACGGCGCGGCCAGCGAGAGTGCCACGCCGGACTCGTGCAGCTGTTTTTTCCGTGACATCATTTCGGCGATCCCATCCTCGCTGATGTGCTTCACGCCACTCAGGTCGAACACAACGTGTCTGGTTTCCGGCCGGTCGACCAGGAGCGCGTGCAGGCTGTTTTTTAAGGTAGGGTCGGGCGTCAGCGCGCTCGCAACGGGGTAGATTTTTGGCTTCAGAGCCACCAGCACGGTGTCGGCCACCGTCGTTTCGCTGATTCTGACCACATCGTTGTCTATAAGAACGCGGTTAAAATTTGCGGTGCTTTCATCAGAATTCATGCATTCCCCCTGAATATTGGCTGATTCGTTGGACCTATTTTGCCCAAAGAATATTTAACAAACATTAATTCCTGACCCGTGGTTTTCATGCAAGGCAAACCGATAAAGAAAAAGCGCAGGCATTTCAATGGCTATTATTTAAATGCCCTTCAGGCAGGGAGCGGGTTTTATTCATGGTTTTCATTATTTTGGTAATATTTTCCTAATCATCTTTGGGTAGACTGAACCCGACTATAATTTTATTTCTTCAAAATCAGGCCACTTAACGTTACGGGATCATGCCGGAATTTCCTCCCAAAAACCTCAGCGACTGGCAAAAACTCGCCGAAAAAGATATCGGCAAGGATAAGGCGGGTAATCCCATTCCGCTGTCGTCGCTTAACTGGCCGGCGCCGGAGGGCTTCACCGTCAAGCCGCTCTATACGGCCGCCGACCTCGAGGCACTGGAAGATACCGACAGCATGCCCGGCTTCGCGCCGTTTACCCGCGGCCCGCGTGCCACCATGTACACGGTGCGCCCATGGACGGTGCGCCAGTACGCCGGTTTCTCCACCGCCGAAGAATCCAACGCCTTCTATAAGCGCAACCTTGCCGCGGGACAGAAAGGCCTGTCGGTGGCCTTCGACCTCGCCACCCACCGCGGTTACGATTCCGACCACCCGCGCGTCGTGGGCGACGTCGGCAAGGCGGGCGTGGCGATTGATTCCATCGAGGACATGAAAATCCTTTTCGACGGCATTCCCTTGAAGGAAATGTCGGTGTCCATGACCATGAACGGCGCCGTGCTGCCGATCCTGGCCAATTACATCGTCGCCGGTCTTGAACAGGGCGCGAAGCTCGAGGAGCTGTCGGGCACGCTCCAGAACGACTTCCGCAAGGAATTCATGGTGCGCA
>JADLAP010000189.1 GCA_020848195.1 Phycisphaeraceae bacterium | reverse complement strand
TGGCCGACTACGATGCCGCTTTCAGACCCCAGCGCCACGCGGCGGCAGGAAATCGACCATGCCCACGATCACCATTGACGGCAAGCCGTGCAGCTACGACGGCAAAAAGATGATCCTTCAGGTCGCCCTGGACAACGGCGTGGAGATTCCTCACTACTGCTATCACCCGGGGCTGTCGATCGTGGCCAGTTGCCGCATCTGCCTCGCGGAAATCGAGCAGCCCAACCCGCGCAACGAGGGCAAGCTGGAACTGATTCCCAAGCTGATGCCGACGTGCCAGACCCCGGCCTCGGACGGCATGGTGATCCACACCAAATCGCCGAAGACCATCGCCAACCAGAAGGCGGTGATGGAGTACCTGCTGATCAATCACCCGCTGGATTGTCCGGTCTGCGATCAGGCCGGCGAATGCCACCTGCAGGACTACAGCTATCGGTATGGCCGGGGCGAGTCGCGGTTCCAGGAAGCGAAGATCAAGCAACCGGTGAAGGATGTCGGGCCGTATGTGAAGCTCTACTCCGACCGGTGCATCATGTGCACCCGCTGCGTGCGGTTCACGAAGGAAGTCAGCGGCACGTCGGAACTGGGCGTGTTCGGCCGCGGCAGCCGGGAACAGATCGACGTCTTTCCCGGCCAGTCGCTGGACAACGAACTGTCCGGCAACGTGGTGGACCTCTGCCCCGTCGGCGCGCTGCTGGACAAGGATTTCCTCTTCACCCAGCGCGTCTGGTTCCTGAGCAAAACCGCGTCGATCGATCCGCTGACCGCCGGCGGGGACAACATCTGGATCGAACACAACGAAGGCCAAATCTACCGCGTCAAGCCGCGAACCTGCGCGGAGGCGAACAAGTGGTGGATCACGGACGAAACGCGCTACGGCTGGAAATTCGTGCACAGCGAGGACCGTCTCGCGCAGCCACGCCGGCAGCAGCTTTCCGACATGATCGACTGCGACTGGAAACGCGCCTGCGCGGAAGCGACGCGAGGCCTGCGCGACGCGGCGGGCAAAGGCGCGGGGACCATCGCCGTGATGGTCAGCCCCATGCTCACGTGCGAGGAAGCCTACCTGCTGGGCAAGCTGGCGCGGGGTCTGGACAGCCAGGCCGTGCTGGCGGTGGGGCCTGTGCCGACGCGGGGGGAGGACAAAACCTTCCCCGGCGGGTACACGATCTGCGCGGAGAAGTGCCCGAACCGTCGCGGCGTGACGCGCGTGCTTCAGGGCTTCGGCGGCGAAGTGATCGACTGCGACGCGCTGCTGGCGAAGCTGGCGGACAAGGCATGCCCCATCGCGGCGGTCATCGTCACCGGCAACTATCCGGCCAACTGGGTTCCCGACGCGCTGCCCAAGGCGTTGGGCAAACGGTTCGTCGTGCTGATCGACACGCTCAAGACCGCGCTGTCGGACAAGGCCACGGTCGTGCTGCCCGGCGCGACCTGGGCGGAGAAGAGCGGCACGTTCGAGAATCACAAGAACCGGCTGCAGGCGTTCAACGCGGCCATTCCCGTGCATGAAGGGGCCAGACCGGAGGGTCAGATTCTGCTGGATCTGCTCGCTTCGGCGGGCTTGTCGTCCCCGGCGGCATTCGACGCCCAGGCGATCCGTCAGCAGATCGGCGGCGCGCTGGCCGGCGAAGTCCAATTGCCCAAAGACGACGCCGAGATGGGCCTGGACATGCAGTACGTGGAACTGTGACGTCGCCGCGGTAACGGGCTGTTTTCACATCTTCAATGCGCGGCGGACATCACCACGTTTGTCGGCGCTTCGGCCAGCCGGATACGGACCGGGTGTTCGTCGCGCGGCTTCGCATCCCGCAGGTAGGAATACGTCGGCGCGACGCACGGCGCCTGGATCGGCGGCGCGTAGCAGCCTCCCGGCACAAGCACCAGCACGATCGCAGCCATGAACGGCCAACGGGTTGGAATGCGGAGCATTGAGCCTCCTTCACGCCAGGCGCACCTTCCCTCTTCGTGGTGCATCGGTCGAAGGCCGACCGCAACGCCATCGATCGCGCCGGCCTGATTTATCGGGCCACCGGAACCAGAGACATGTGATCGAGAAAGCGGTTCACACCCTGCGCGGCAGGCCGAGGTGATCGAGCACGCGATCGCCCATCCGCGCCACGGAGTAGTACTCCGCCACGGTGCGGGCGTTGCCGGCCAGCTTCGCCCAAAGGTCCGGGTCCGTCAGCATGAGATCCAGCTTCGCCGCCAGATCGGTGGTGTCCCACGGGTCGAAGCGCAGGCCCGCCGTGACGCCTTCGGCTTCCAGCGCGCCCGCCACGCCGCCGAGGTTCGGCGCTACCGCCGGCGTCCCGTGCGCCATCGCTTCCACCGGCACCATCCCGAACGTCTCCCGCAGCACCGACGGATACACCACCACATGACTGCCCGCCAGCCACGACGACCACAACTCGCCCGTGACCTGCTTGGCGATCACCGCCGGAACCTGCAGCAGATTGGCGATGCTCTCGCACGTGTAGCGGAAGCCCTTGCCGAACAGCGTGGAGCCGACGAAGGCCAGTTGGAACGATCGACCGCGATCCCGCAGCATCTTCGCGGCATAAACCAGCAGATCGACGCCTTTTTCCGCGTCCTGCCGGCCGAGGAACAGTATCAGCGGCACGTCCGCGCGCAACTGCGGATGCAGCGCGCGAAGTTTCGCCAAGGCCTCCGCGCGATCCATCGGTTCAATCCGCGGCACCCCCGGCGGGATCGCCACGATGCGATCGGGATGCACCTTCAGTTCGTCGATGATGCTCCGGCGATATTCCCGGCTGACCGCGATGGCGGGATAGTCCGCGCCGTCCACCACCTGACGCAGCCTGTGGCAGAGATCGTCCTCGCGGCCGATCTGACGGGCGTAGTCCAGGTACAGTTCGTGACCCTGAAACGTCGGCACATAGCGGCAGGGCGTGCGCATGATGTCCCTGGCTGCTTTCACCCACAAGCCGAGGATCGCCAGCGAGGTGGAGACGACCTGCACGCCGGCGTCGTCGAGCTGCCGGGCGAATCGCTGGATCAGCGCGTGGTCGCGTTCCACGCCGTCGCACGCCTGGCGCACGACGCGTCGCATCATGCGGACGACCATCTGGGGCCGTTTCTGCACGCTGACCGCGCGGCGGGCGTCGGTGACGCGGTTGCTGATCCACATGCCCATGTGGTCGCGTAGCCGGTGAAAGCCCGGACCCTGATAGCGCATGCCGTGGAACAGCCAGTGTTCGGTGATGTTGGGGTCGAGCGGCAGGCTGCGATTGCAGTCGATGGTCCACCAGAGATGGACGCGATAACCGCGTCGGGCCAGTTCGTTGGCCAGTCTCAGGTCGCGGATCATCGCGCCGGTCAGCGGCCCGCCCATGAGGACGATGCCGATGGCCGGGGCCGGGGTTGGGGTCGTCGTGGTCATCGCGGCAGCAGTGTACATGCTCCGCGCCGGCAAAGCTGAAAAGGATTATCCGAGACCTGTGTTGTAGGGATCGCCGGGATTGAGGTTGTCGCCCAGGTCGTTTTCCGCCAGCAGGTGAAACATCTTGCGCTGGAGGATCTGCATGGCGACATAAGGTTCATCGCAGTGGATCGCCAGCGCGGGATGGCCGTGAGGCCTGGCCAGCAGGGGATAGGCGTATTGGATGTTGATTTCCGCCGACAGCAGCGACTTGCAGAGCAGGCGCAGCGAGTGCGTCGGCGTCACTTCCACCACCAGCACTTCCGTTTCGCTGCACGGCAGGCTGTGGCGATCAAGCAGCCGGCGAGCCAGTTCCGCCCGGCTGGTCAGCAGCCGCACCACGGCATGATCGGCCGAGTCCACCACGCTCAGCCCCGCCACGGTCAGGGCCTGGCCGTCGAAAATGTCCACCAATTCCAGCAGTTTGCCCACGCGATTGTCGAGGAACACGCTGAACTGCGTGTTCCTCGGCGGTTCAAAACCCATCGCGGTGACGTCGGAGGTGGGCAGGTCCGCCATGACAACATCCTAGCATCGGCGTGATACGTATTCCTCTTATCATAGCTGCGGCGTCTTCGCCGCTGTCCGAACTTCGGGCAGCATCGCACGCAGCGCATCCAATCCATCGAGAAACCGCGCCCGCACCGCCGGCCGAACGACCTTGATGCCCTCCACCGCGCGGACCGCGTCCGGGGACCACTTCACGAAATCCTTGTCCGTCGTCACCGCCACGTCCGCGCCGGCTTCGCGCGATTCCCGCAGGAATTGAACGACTTCGTCCGCGGTGTAGTCGTGGTGATCGGGCAGAGCGATGACGCGAATGACCTCGTCCGCGTGCTGACGCAGGCTGGCTTCAAATCCCGCGGGATTGCCGATGCCGCAGACACCGGCGACACGCCGGCCGCGAAGTTCAGCCAGCGGCAATTCCCGGTCGTCCGCATCCCGCAGCGACGACCAGGCGAACGCCACATGCGCCGTCGGCGGTTGGCCCGTCCATTGCCGCACCGTTGCGTCGATCTGTTCCACAATCCTCGGCGAAACCTGGTCCGCGCGCGTGACGATCACCCCCGTGGCCCGGCTCAGCGACGACAACGGTTCCCGCAGCAAGCCTCGCGGCAGCAGGCGACCGAGTCCCCAAGGCTCCACCGCATCGACCAGCACCAGGTCCACATCGCGTTTCGCCTGCCGGTGCTGAAAGCCGTCGTCGAGGAGAAACACCGTCACCGACGGCGTCCTCGTCAGCACCGCCTTTGCCCCCGCCGCCCGGCACGGATTGGCTTCCACGGGAATGTCCGTGCCCAGCAGCCGAGTCAACAGCACGGCTTCATCCGCGAGCTTGCCCTTGGCGGCCCGGTATCCCCGCAACAGCACCGCGGGCAGGTGGCCTGCCTCGCGGAGCATCAGGGCCAGCGCCGCGACCATGGGCGTTTTGCCCGTGCCGCCGGTGGTGAGATTGCCCACGCTGACCGTGGGCCGATCGAGGCTGAACGCGGCGCGCAGATGCAGATCGAACATCGCGTTTCGCGCCGCCACCGCCGCGCGGTACGCCGGGGTCAGGCAACTCAGCGCCGTCCGCATTGCCGCATCCGTCGGCCGATGCGACCGGCCCCGAAGCACCGACAGCAGATGCGTGCGATCCATGTCCATCATGGCTCCAGGTCAAAGCTCGCATAGACCGGCGCATGATCCGATCCGCCGAGTACGGACGTGTCTTCCAGCACCTTGGCCGATCCCGGTGTCAGCTTCGCCGTCATGGCCGGGCTGGTCAGAATGTAGTCGATCGTGCTGCGGTAGGGGGGACGCAGGTACGTGATTCGCCGCTCGTTGGGCAGCGAAGCGTGCGCATCCACCAGCAGCGGCTTCTTCCCCGCCTCGGCTTTGAGCAGCATCTTCAGCGATTCCGTCTCCGGCGTGTCGTTCAGGTCGCCCACCAGCGCGTACCACGCCTTAGGCTCCTGAGCCGCCAGATCGGCAATGATCCTGCGCACTTCCATCGCTTCCGCCAGACGCCATTTGGCCGAGTCCGGATCGCCCTCGCTGTCATACCGGCTCTTGAGATGCACGACGAACAGGTGCAGCACTTTGTCGTTGGGCAACCGCACATCCACGCGGATCGGCCCGCGGGCAAACGTCCACTTGCGGTCCGAGTCGGGCAGCGTCAGCGTGCGCCAGCGGTACGACGTGACGCTGAGGATCGGCAGCCGGCTCATCACGCCCACCCGGATGCCGCGATCGCTGTTGGACGCCGGGGCTTCAAAGTACTTGTAGCCCTTGTCCTTGAGCATGTCGTGCGCCATCGCCTGCAGCACGAATTCATTTTCCAATTCCTCGAAGGCGATGACGTCGGGATTGATTTTCGCAATCGCCGCGGCGACTTTTTCGATCTCCACGCGAGGCTTGACGCGGGTGGCTTCGTCGCCGGTGTACGGGTCGTCGAACACGTCCAGGAAATTTTCGACGTTGTACGCCGCCACGGTGACGCGCCGCGGCGTCTGGGCCAGGGCGGGCCGGTCGGTCCAGGTCCACAGCAGCAGGACCAGCAGGAGCAGGCGGGATGGACGGAGCATGAGGGTCAGCCTTTCGCGGGCATAGTTGAAACGGAGGGCGCCGCGGTCGATCCGTCGCGGGGCATGGCGCGCGAGGTTTCCGACAGCCACTGCACCCAGAGCGTCAGTTGCAGCAGGGCGAAGAGTCGATGCGTGTGATCCACCTCACCGCGCACGTGTTCGAGCAGCCATTGCCGGACGGGCAGCGCGGACAGGCCCAGGGATTCGAGGTCGCCGGAGCCAAGGTGCTGTTCGAGGGGCAATCGCAGCTCGCCGCCGAACCATCGGCCGATCGGCAGCGCGAAGCCCTGTTTGGGCCGGTTGACGATCTCAGCCGGGACCCGCTTCGCCGCCACCTGGCGCAGCAGTCCCTTGGGCTTGTTCCCCGGCATCAACAGTTCCGGCGGCACGTGCATCGCCAGCTCCACCACGGCCGTGTCCAGCAGCGGACATCGCACTTCCAGCGCGGCGGCCATCGACGCGCGATCCACCTTCCGCAGCACATCCATCGGCAGATAATGCGTCAAATCCCACCGCATCGCGGAGATCACCACGTTCTCGTGCTCCGGCCAGTCGGGCATGGGCAGATCGTCCTGACCGTTGCCGCCGAGGTCCAGACCGAGCTGACGGATCTGGGCGGTGCTGAACAGCCTCATCATGGACTGGTACTGCCGCGCGGGCTGTTGAGGCGTGGCGGCTTCGACCAGACGGCGAAGCCGGGTGAACGCGGACTTGGGATTGCTTTGAGGCAGAAGCAGCACCGGCAGCCGGCTGACCCACTGACGATGCCGCGCCAGCAGGCGGATGGCGCGGTAGCGGTCGTAGCCGCCGAAGGTTTCATCGCCGCCGTCGCCGGAGAGCGCGACCTTCACGTGACGTCTCGCCGCGACGCTCAGCCAGTAGGTGGGCAGGATGGAACTGTCGGCCGTGGGTTCACCGTAGATGGCCATGAGCTTGCGCAGGTCGTCCATGATCGGCGCTTCGGGCCGGGCGTCGAGGACCGTGTGCTGACTGCCGATGTGTCGCGCCACCGTCGCGGCGGCATTGCTTTCGTCGTAAGCCGAGTCCGGCATCCGCACGCAAAACGTCCGCAACTGACCGCCCTGCCTGGCGAGCCGGCGCTGCGCGAGCGCGGCCACGATGGAGGAGTCGATGCCGCCGGAGAGGAAGCAGCCCAGCGGCACGTCGGCTTCCAGCCGTTTGCCCACCGCGTCGTCGAGCAGTTCCAGCAGCCCCTCGGTCAGCATCACGCTGGTGGATGAACGCGAAGGCGGGGGCAGTTGCCAATACGCCTCGCACTGCGTCCGGCCATCGGCGCTGACAATCATGCGATGGCCCGCCGGCAGTTCCTCGATGCCGTCGAGCAACGTCTGGTGGCCGGTGTAGCCCAGCCGGAGAAACAGACCGAGCGACTGGCGGTTCACAGCCGGCATGTCGGGCAGCGACGCCACGACGCTGGGAATGACGCTGGCGAAAGCGAACTGCCTTGGTCCGCGATGCCAGTACAGCGGCTTCTTGCCCGTGCGGTCGCGGGTGAGCATCAGCTTCCGGTCCCGGCCGTCCCACAACGCCAGCGCGAACATGCCCTCCAGTCGATTGGGCAGTTGCAGACCCCACTGACGCCAGCCGTGCAGCAGGACTTCCGTGTCGCTGTGGTCGGTGCGGAAGCGGTGGCCGTGGGATTCGAGCTGTTTGCGCAGATCGCGGTGGTTGTAGATTTCGCCGTTGAAGACGACGGCCAGGTCGCCGCAGGTGGCGCAGCCGGAGGCGTCCATCGGCTGATGGCCGTCGGCGAGATCGAGGATGCTCAGGCGGGCGTGGGCCAGCGAGCAGGGGCCGAGTGTCGCCGTGCCCTGATCGTCCGGGCCGCGGTGGCGCACCTGCGCGAGCATCCCCGCCAGCGCCCGCGCGTCAGGCGATGAGCCGTCGAATCGCAAAATACCTGCGATGCCGCACACGCGATAGTCTAGCCTGAGGAGGGAAAATGACCGAATGACCAAGACCGAATGACGAATGAAATACACGGTTTATCTCAGCCGCGGGCAAACTGCCCGTGCGTCCTGTCATTCGACATTCGGATTTGGACCTTCGGTCATTGTTCGGTTGTCGCCTTCTTGACCACCGGCGCCAGCCTCAGGTGCAGCTCGCGGAGCTGGGATTCCTCGACGGTCGATGGGGCCTGGAGCATCAGGTCGGCTCCGTTTTGCGTCTTGGGGAAGGCGATGACGTCGCGGATGTTGGTGGTGCCCTCGAGGTGCATGATGATGCGGTCGAGGCCGAGGGCGAGACCGCCGTGCGGCGGCGCGCCGAACTTCAGCGCGTCCAGCAGGAAGCCGAATTTCACCTGCGCCGACTCCGGCGTGATGCCCAGCAGGCTGAACACCTGCTGCTGCACGTCGGGGCGATGGATACGGATCGACCCGCCGCCCAGTTCGCTGCCGTTGCAGACGATGTCGTACGCCTGCGCCCGCGCCGCGCCGGGATCGCCCGACAGTTTGTCCATGTCCTCCGCATTGGGCGAGGTGAACGGATGGTGCATCGCGTCCCATCGCTTTTCGCCGTCGTTCCATTCCACCAGCGGGAAATCAACGACCCAGAGCCACTCCCACTGGCCGGGCTGGATCATCTTCATCTCGTTGGCCAGTCTCACGCGAAGCTCACCGAGGACGCGGTGGACGACCTTGCTCCTGGCATCAGCGCCGAAGCAGATCAGGTCGCCGTTCACAGCGCCCATGCGCTGGACCAGCGCGGCGGAGATCGGTTCGAGGAACTTGGCGACGCCCGTGGCGAGTTTGCCATCCTCCACCTTGCACAGCGGCAGGCCGCCGGCCCCGAACTGCTTGACCCATTCCGTGATCGCATCCGTTTCCTTGCGGGTCAGCTTCGCGCCGCCGGGAACGCGGATCGCCTTGACCAGACCGCCGGCGTCAATGGCACCGCGAAAAACCTTGAAATCCGTCGTTTTCGCCAGATCGCTGACATCGACCAGTTCCATGCCGAAACGCAGGTCCGGGCGGTCCGAGCCATACCGGCCCATCGCCTCGTCGTACTTCATCCGCTTCAGCGGCGGCACGTCGATGTTGAGAATGTCCTTCCAAATCTTCCGCATCAGCCCTTCGACGACGTTCATCACGTCTTCCTGATTCACGAAGCTCATCTCAAGGTCAAGCTGCGTGAACTCGGCCTGACGGTCGGCGCGCGGGTCTTCGTCGCGGAAGCAGCGGACGATCTGCACGTACTTCTCCATGCCCGCGACCATGAGAATCTGCTTGAAAAGCTGCGGGCTTTGCGGCAACGCATAGAAGCAGCCCTCCTGCAGCCGCGACGGCACGAGGAAGTCGCGCGCGCCTTCCGGCGTGCTCTTGCACAGGAAAGGCGTTTCGATTTCGTAGAAACCCTGCTGCTCGAAGTAGTCCCGCATGATCTTGGTCACGCGGTAGCGGGTCTTGAGGATCTGCTGCATCCGGGGCCGGCGAAGGTCGATGAAGCGGTAGCGCAGCCGCGTTTCCTCGGCGACCTTGTGGGCTTCGTCCGGCGTGAACGGCGGAGTCTCGGCCTTGTTCAAAATCTCCAGTTCATGGGCCTGGATTTCGATGCCGCCGGTGGGCAGCTTGGGATTGGCCATGCCCGCTTCGCGGGGCACGACGATGCCGCGAACCCAGATGACGTCCTCGGAACGCAGCCGATCGGCGAGTTTGTGGGCGTCAGCGTGTTCGGGGTGGAAGACGATCTGCGTCAGGCCGCCGCGGTCGCGCAGGTCGATGAAGATGACGCCGCCGTGGTCGCGGTAGCTGTTGACCCAGCCGGCGAGGCTGACTTGCTGTTGAGCGTGGTCCAGGCGCAGAGCGCCACAATCATGGGTACGCGGTCGCATGGTCCGTGATCCTTAAAGGCAAAGTCTGGAGATGATAGCAGGCGACACGGAGAGCGGCACGGGCGATCAGGATTAGCGGCGTAGCGCCGCTAACCGGCGTTACGCCGCCGCGTGGTCGGGGCAATCGTCGTCGTAGACCATCACGCGATCGCGTCCCGCGCGTTTGGCCTGGTACAGCGCCTGATCCGCCAGCGAGAGCAGATGGTCCGCGTCCCGCGCAGCCGAGGTGTGCAGACACGCCACGCCGATGCTCATCGTCACCGCGCGGCGAACCTCGTTGGCCCGCGCCATTTCCCGGATTTCCTCGAGAAATCCTTCACGCACGCGCTGGGCGACCAGGCACGCGACCTTCTCATCCGCCCCCGGAAGCACGAGGGCGAACTCATCGCCGCCGAAGCGGCCCGCCACGTCGCTGGCCCGGCAGACCGATTGCAGCACCCGGGCGCAGCGGACCAGCAGCGCGTCGCCCTGCGGATGGCCCTGGGTGTCGTTGAGCTGTTTGAAGCCGTCGAGGTCGATCATCACGCAGGCCAGGTCGGACGCGCGTCGTTTGGCTTCGGCGTACGCGCGTTGCAACGCCTGGTTGAACGCGCGGCGGTTGGCCACGCCCGTCAACCCGTCGGTGGTCGCCATGGTCTGCAACTGGTTCACCGCGGCCTGCAGGTCGCGGTTGGTCTGTTCCAGTTCCACCGTCCGGCGGGCGACCTGGGCTTCCAGCTCGCGGTTGGCGTGCATCAGTTCCTCGTTGGCGAACTGGAGCCTTCGCTGGCTGGCCTGACTGATGCGGGCCATCTGGTTGAACATTTCGGTGAGGATGGCCAGTTCATCGTGGCCGACGACGGGCACGGGCGACGGGGCCTGGCCCTCGGCGAGCTTGCGGGTGGCGTCGATCAGCCGGTTCAGCGGCGAAAGCCAGCGCCGGGCCGCGAGGATCGCCAGCGGAGCGGCGACGACAAATCCCGTCGCCACCGCCAGCAGAGGCAGCCAGCCCTGGATGATCCACCGCGTTGCTTCGGCATCGCCGTGGATCGCCTGCCTGGCGACATGATTGAGCACGACCGCGCTGACCAGAGCTTCCGAGGCGATCATCAGCAGCGACCACCCCAGCAGCCGCCGGGTCAGACTCGACCGAGGCCGCATCAGCATCGGCGGAACCGGCATGGATTGAGTCTGATAACTGCTCAAGATCATCCACCTTGCCCAAGCGTCACTTTCTGCATCGGCAGTTGGGGTTGGGTGCTTGATGATCCCGGCAGGTCAATTCACCTCATCAGCGACAAAATCGGCTATCGGGGATCAACGCCTTCCGCATTCAGAGCCTGCTCCAGCGCGTGGATCGCTTTGCCGAGTTCCTTCAGGACAGCTTGATACCGATCCGTGGCGGCGTTCATGGTTCGCTTGTCAATCTGACATCATGCCGTCGCTTCAGGGAAATCTACCTGGTTCGGCCGGCGAGGAAGATCCACGTGTCGCCCCAGCCGGCGTCATCCATGCGGATACGCTCGGCGGGGTCGTCGGTTTTCATGCCCGGCAGTCGGACGCGCAAGGTTTCGCCGGCCAGGTGGTCGTAGCCGACGATCACGGCCGGTTTGCCGTTGTGGGTTGTCGCCACCGGCAAGCCGTGGAGGCAGAAGAGGACCACGTCGTTGAGCCGGCGAGCCCGCGACAGCCACGACTCGTCGGCCGGTTTGCGGACGATTTTCAGTTGCCATCCAGCCTGGGCGGCCCATGCGGACAGGTTGCCATCGTTGGGCGTCTGGCCAGTGATCGGCCAAGGCGTAGCCGCGGTCGCCGCCTTCACTGCCGCGGGCAGACCCGTTCCGTCAGGAGCAGGCACGTAGGGGATGACGGTCTCCGCCGGTCCCCACAAACGGCCAAGCTGACCCGGCAACGGCTGCTCCACACCGAAATCGCGCGGAACCGTCACGGGTTTGACTTTGGGCAATGCGGGCAACTCGGCCTGCGGCACGCCCAACCGCACAAGGGCCTGACGAATGTGGCCCACGGCCTCCACGTCCCACGCCTGAAGCCGGCGGACCAGCGAGGCCAGTTCGCCGCGAATCTCCGGGTCGGCGAAACGCAGAAGTTTCTCGTCGTCCGTCTTGTACCACACGCCCAGCGTCTGCCACACGCGCCACAGCAGATCATGCATGGCCCGATAGCAGCAACTGGCTTGACGCAACTCATCGCCGGTCGCGGGCAGCGCATCGGCGGCGTCCAGCATGAACGTGCCGGCATACGCCCGGCGCTCGGCCAGTTCGCCCACCGGTTCGTTGTGACGCTTGTGCAGCGGATCAATCTTCCGGGGGTCGTTCGCCACGTCGGCTGGCAGCGGCATCAGCAGTTCTTCGAGCCATGCCGCGTAGCCCGCAGCGCCCATCGGACAATCCGGCTCACCAACGTTGCACAACAGATTCAGTCCCTCACGCAGGGCCTGACGGCAAACCTTTCCGCGATCCGGCGAAGGCGACTGTTTGCCGCCGGGAAGCACGATGCCGTGCAGGTCGCGGAACCAGTTGCGCAACACAAAGCGTCCATCGCCATCCAGGCGCAGGCGCGGGTCCGTCTTCGCGTCATCGACAAAGTAATTCCAGCCGATGAGGGTTTCCCCGTCGTTCTCGTACCCGCAGATCAGACACGGCTCCACCGGCCCGATCACGCCGATGGCCACCACCGGCTGGCGGCGATCACGAATGCTTTCGACGATCAGCCGGCGGTATTCCTCCGCGTCGTCGCTGACCGGTCCGTTGTAGTTCTGCGTCGCGGCAAACGCGGAGCGCAGCAGCATTCGGCGGTCGTATCCCGCCGCGGCAAAGGCTTTGTCGTAGGCGTGGAACAATTCCCGGTTCAGATAGCCTTCGCCGTAGGGTTGTTTCCACGCGAAGGCGAAGCCGGAGCCGGTGATGCCGTGGAACAGGGCGCACGTGGACCACTGCCACTTGCCTCGCTGGTCGGCGAAGCCGGGAAATCCTTGATCGTCGTTGGCGTATTCCATCAAGGCCCGCATGACCGACGACAGCGGATGATCCTCGGGATTGCCCTTGCCCGGCCCCTGGTAGAAACCGACGCGAGGCACGGCAGCCAGCAGCACGACCGAGGCCGGCACGGGATGACTGACTTCCCCCGACGCGGCATGATCGATCACGACACCTTCCGCTTCCAGGGCCAATGCAATCTCGTGGATCGCATCCGCTTCGATGGCCGCGACGCGATCGGCGAGTTGGGCCAGCGTTTCCCGGCCTTTTATGGAATCGATGATCGCCGCCTGGCTCACGTCCGCCTTGTCCAGTTCCGCGAGAACCGATTCGTATCGGTTCGCCGCAGCGTTCAGGTGCGACGCCGTCTTCGCGGCATGGCGCGGGGCCATCTTGTGGAGATAGCCAACGGCGGCTGTGCGGTTGAGCTTGAGGTTGTGCACAACGTTGGCGTGCCAGCGGGCTTCGCCGCGATGTTCCACATCGCGCAGGCATGCGGCCCATAACGCGAAAGCCTTCGCCCCGGTGAGATAGCCGTTGGGCATGGGAATGCGATCCCGACCCAGGGCCGCCGCCTGCTGGAGCGATGCGATGTCCGCCTGCTTCCGGGTCAATCGTGGTATGGATTCTCCGAGCGTGACCACGCAGATCGAATGCTTGTCCAGTCGCCGGATTTTCTGCGGGCCGCTGGGACAAAAGCTCGTCAGCGGTTGATCTTGTTTGTCGTAGCCCACGACCACTTCCCAGAACGCATGGTTCTCCATCGCCGGCTTTCCTGAAGCGATGGACATCTTGACCGCGCCTTCGAGATGCCTGCGATAGTAGCCGGCGGGATCGCCCTTGTACTGGTCATAGTCGCCGCCGAACCAGTTCAGCCTCACGCCGAAGCTCGGCCCCGCGCGATCGAGCAGCACGGGCAGACAGTCCCACGCCAGCGGCCACCACCCGGCATCCACTGCCCCGTCATATTTCGCCGCCTGATCGCTGGCCTGACAGATGAACGCCAGGCCCAGGTCGCCCATCACGGTTTCATAGTTCGTCGCAAAGCCCGCGTGATTCAGGGCAAGCGTCAATCCGCCGGCGAAGGCGTTCCAGTCGGCATTTCCGCCGGGCACGTTGTCGAGTATTGCCGATACGGGCAACGCGACTACGGGATCAATTCCCTCCGCGGCCAGCACGTGTTCAATGGCCGCGATGGCGGCGCGGTCGTGTTCGCGGGAGGCTTCGAGGCGCGCGACCTGCTCGCTTCGCATCGCCGGCGTCCATTTGTCGAACGTACCCGGCGCAATGGCCAAATCCCATGGACAATTCAAGTCTTTCATGCAAAGTGCGGGAATCCGGGCATAGTGGTCGGCGGCGGCGAGCAACTGCTTCCGCGATTCGCCGTCAAACTGTTGGGCCTTGGCCTGCAGCCATCGCCCCGCGATGCGCCGGCTGTGGATCAGCACGTCAAAGCACCAGCCGTTGCCCTGCATCATGGCCTTGGGGTCTTTGACGTTTCCCGCGTCGATGCCGCGCAAGCCCTCAAGCCAGTGGGCGTATGCCGCTTCGCCGCAGAAATAGTCGCCGTTCTTCTCCGTCCGCCACATCTGGACCGCCTGCTTTAATGCCGAGAGCAGCAAATCGCGTTCGCCGGCACGCTCGGCGGCGGGTTTGGGTTCCAGCCACACCATCACTCCCCATGGCCATTGGTCCTTTCCTCCGGCGAAGGCGGTCAGACCTTCACCGCCCACCTCGTCATACCAGAACGCCTCACGGCCTTCCTTGTAGTACGGATGCACGCACCACCACCGTCTGCCATCGTCGGCATACCCGATGATCAGGCCGTCTTCTTCCTTGCCGTAATGCACGGGAATGCCGCGGTCGATGCTCGCCTGGATGGCGGCATACACCTCGGCCTTGAAGGCGTCCCCTTCCTTTTTGAGCCGATCACCCGGAAACATCTTCGTCCGCCACGGCAAGGCGAGGTTGCCGTTGTCGATGCACTCATACCCGCAGTACGGATGCCCCGCGCTGGGACAGAACGCCTTGTGCGCGCCGACACGAAAAGCAAAACCGCTGTACGCCACCAGGTCGTCGTAGTCCAGCGTTTCGCCGAGTGTCTGCAGAATGCGGGCCTGAGCGCCATGTACGCTGTCGGCGTATTCTCCCGAGTTGAAGCCTTTGACACCTTCGATCCACACTTTGCCGCCTTCGCGGCGGATTGCGGCGGAGGATCGGAACGGTGTTTGTGTTGGCGATGGGGAAGGCATGGCGATTTCCTTGGATGTGGTCCGGCGAGTCGAGGAAGTTGGCAAACCCACACAGGCGATGACGATCAGGGCAATGATGGAGAGCAGGGTCAGCGTCAGCGTTGTTCGGGCTGGCGGTGCAATGAGGATGCGGCGGATGCGATGGCTCAAATGACTTTCCGCGGCCGCGAACGTGCTGAGCAACAGACGGCGGGACATCCGGCAGCGCCATTCGGCCACGCGGGTCAGACTGTCGGCGTACTCGGCTGGTCCGCCAAGCTGGGCCACCACCCGTTCATCACACGCCAGTTCCGCTTCCCTCCGCATCATCCATCCGCACAGCCAGACCACCGGATGGAAAAACAGCAGCATTTCCGCCAGTCGCTGAGCCAGCAGGACGAGGTTGTCCCACCGTCGGACGTGGGCCAGTTCGTGGGCGAAGACGCGCTGCATCTGCGATGGCGTCAGCGTCTCGGCCAGACGGTGGGGCATGAGGATGACAGGCCGGAGGATGCCGGCAAGCACCGGGCCATGAGATTCGGACGACAAGGCCACATCCACCGGGCGGCGGACCCGCATGATTCCTGCCGTCCGTTGGAGCAGTTCCTTCAGGGGTCCTGAGCGTTGACGATCCACCGATCTGCACAACCTGGCCACGTACCACGCGCCCGCGATCAGGCGACAGCCCAGAACGGCGGCGATCAGCAGCCAAAGCGTCGCGCACAGGCCGTGGCGGTTGAGCTTGCGCCACGCGGGTGTCGCGGCCGTGACTGCAACATCGCGGCGTTGCGGCATCACCACTCCCTGCCTTGGCATTTCAATCATCCGTGGCGTCGCCATCGTCCGCGATGTCGCCGGGATGGCCTGCACGGCGGCTGGGGGGGCGGGATACATCAGGCTGTACAACGTCAGCGGCGAAGCGACCAACAGTGTCGCCAGCGGTTTGAGCAGCACCAGCAGCCAGAACGCATGCCGCATGGCAGGTCGCTTGATGCGCAGCAGGAGAATGGTCGTCATCACGATCACAGCCAGGATGGCCAGTTCGATGCTGACGCGTTCCAGCGGAGACGTGAATATCCGCCCCAGATCGTTGAGTTGTTGAATCATGACCGTATCACTTGTCTTGTCTGGACAAGTCCCGCCTGATGAGCCGTTGATTGACCTGACGCCGGATGGATTTCAGCTCGTCGGGATCGAGAGGATGCGTGTCCAGGAGGTGGCTGACGAGCTGGGCGGGGGATCCGGCGAAAAAGCGATGCAGAAGATCGAGCAGACCGCGTCGGGCCGTCTGGTCCTGTGAAACCTTGGCGCGGTAGACGTCGGCCTTGCCGCGGCGCTGGCTGTCAAGGTAGCCCTTGTCGCGCAGGATGCGCATGACGGTCAGCACGGTGTTGTAGGCCATGGGTTTGACGGGCTGCAGGTCGTCGCGCACCTGGCGTACGGTGGCGTCGGGCCGCCGCCAGACGGCGTCCATCACCAGCGATTCCAGCGGCGTGAGATGGCGCGTTTCCTGCTGCTTGACGACAGGCATGGCGAATTCCCTTCGCGTCCTTCAGGGAACTTCAGTTTACGCGATTGGGAGGCCATGTCAACTATTATTTTAGTTGATAAAGGATGCCTTCGACGGCCAGGACATTCAATCCGGCGCATTCATGGGCAGGTCCGCATTTCACAGGTCGTCGCGGGGGACGTAGACTGGATGGAGAACGGCGCACGCAACAAGGATGAGCCATGGTGATGCGTTCAAGGACAGGGAAGGCGGCGGCGATGGTGGTGTTGGCGGTTTGGCTCAGCGCCTGCAAGGCGCCCCAGGCCAGCCACGACAATCCCATGGAAATCGCCGCCAGCGAGTATCCGCGGATGTACTACGCGGCTGTGGACGTGCTGCGGACCCAGCGAATGGGCGTTGGCGTGCAGGATTACCGCTTCGGCCAGGTGATCAGCCAGTCGCAGGCCTTGCCGACGATGCCGGAGTTCTGGCGTCGCGGCCGGTACACCCTCGCGCAGGCCACGGAAAGCACGCTGAATCAGCAGCGGCGGACGGTGACGGTGAGTCTGGAGCCGGCCGGAGCGAAGCCGGGCCATGCGACCGACGCGCCCCCGGCGAGCTACATGCTGCATGTGGAAGCAATCATCGAACAGATGCAGACGCCGACGCGGTTCCTTTCCGGCTCCACCAGCGGGCACCGCGTCATGTCGGAACTCCGTGCCGTGCCCACGGAATTGAAGGAGCGAGGCCTCGCCGAGGAGTTCTGGCAGCCGCTCGGCCGGGACACGCAACTGGAACAGGAACTGCTGGCGCTGATCGTTCGGCGGTCGCTGACGGTGCCGCTGCCCGACGCCGCGACCCAGCCTCAACAGGCGGCGGCTCCGTAGGGTTCTCAGGCGGGGGTGGCCATATACCGGCGAAGCACATTCATCAGGCGAAGCCGCTGCACCGGCTTGGTCAGGTAGTCGTCGCAGCCGGCGTCGATGCACTGGTTGCGGTGAATGGACATGGCGTGGGCGGTGATGGCGACGATGGGCCAGTGGTAGCCGCCTTCGCGGAGCTGTCGCGTGGCGGTCAGGCCGTCCATCCGGGGCATCTGGACATCGGTGAGGATGACGTCGTAGGGCGTGCCCTGTTTCTGAGCGCGGGAGGCGAGGTCGAGCAACTGCTCGCCATGTTCCGCGACATCGACGGTCAGGCCGATGCGGCGGAGCATGAGGGAGAGCAGGTTGCGGGTGTCGGGATTGTCCTCGGCGAAAAGAACGCGGCCGTGGAGTTTGCCGTCGGGCAGCGGCGGCAGCGGGGGGGTTGCCGCGGCAACGCCGGGTTTGGCGTTCAGGGGCAGCGAGGTGGAGGGTTCATCCGCGGGGCTGGTGATCCAGTCGGCCTGGTCGAGATTGCCCGGATCGAAGGTGACGGTGAATCGGCTTCCGACGCTTTCGGTGCTCTGGACGGTCAGGTCTCCGCCGAGGGCGCGTGCCAGTCGTCGGCTGATGCAGAGGGACAATCCCGCGCCGCCGTAGGGTCGGGTCGCGGAGCCGTCGGCCTGGGAGAAGGGACGGAAAATGGCTTCGAGCCGCGTGTCGGGAATGCCGATGCCGGTGTCTTCGACGTCGATGCGATAGCGATGGGGCAATGCGAAGCGATCGCAGCGCAGGGTGAATGTCACATGGCCGCGTGAGGTGAATTTCACGGCATTGTGGGCGAGATTCAGCAGAATCTGCCGCAGCCGGGCGGAATCGGTTTTCACCGTCGCCGGCAGGGGCCAGCGCGGATCGATCGTCACCCGCAGGCCGCTCTGCTCCGCGGCGGGCCTGATCTGATCCACCGCTTCGTGCAGAATGGATAGTGCGTCGCAGGCGATGTGCTGAACCGCCAGCCGGCCGGACTCCATGCGCGACAGGTCGAGGATGTCGTTGATCATGGCCAGCAGGTGGCTGCCGTTACGTTTGATGGTGTTCAGGCACTCGCGGCGGCGCTGGGCGTTGAGGTCCGGGTCGGCCAGCAGTTCGGCATAGCCGAGGATGGCGGTCATCGGCGTGCGGATTTCATGGGAAATGTTGGCCAGAAACTCGCTCTTGGCCCGGTCGGCGGATTCGGCGGCATCCTTGGCGGCGCGCAACTGCTCCTCCGCCTCACGCCGGTCGGTGATGTCGAAGATCACGCCGTCGAGCCAGCGCAGATCGCCCTTGCGGTCGAACACGCCCTGGCCCTTTTCGCGGACCCACCGTTCCCGCCCGTCGGCGCGGACGATGCGGTATTCCATCACATACGGCTGGTGATTGGACACGCCTTCGGCCACGAGATCCTCCACCAGCCCGCGGTCGTCCGGATGGATCACGCTGGCGTAGGTCCGCACGTTGTTGACCAGGAAATCGCTGGCGGGATAGCCGGTCAGTTCCTTCACGCCGTCGCTGATGAAGTACATGGTCCAGTCGGCGTCGTTCTCGCAGCGGTACGAGGCGCCGGGGATGTTCTGCACCAGCGTGCGGAACTGCTGCTCGCTGTCGCGCAGGGCCTGCTCGGTCCGCGAGCGCAGCGTCATATCGTGCCACATGGCGACCATGACGGTTCGGCCATCCATCTGCACGGGGATCAGCGTGACTTCCACGGGGAACATCCGGCCGTCGCGGCGACGGTGCACCCAGTCGAACCGGAGATAGCCTTCCTCCCTCGCCTTGTTCGTCAGTTCGATGCCCTTCTCCAGCGAAGGCCGACCGTCGGGCTGCAGGGGTGGGCTGAATTCCGCGGGATGATGGCCCACCAGTGCCGCCTTGTTCGGATAGCCCAGCAATTCGAGCATGGCGTGGTTGCATTCCAGCACGCCGCGTTCGTCGAAAACGAAATAAGGATCAGGGCAGAACTCGAACAGAATCTGGATGATCGAAGGCGACAAGTCCAGCGCCGGCGTCCTGAACGGCGACAGATTGTGCGCGCGGAATGCCGTCGCGTCTGTTTCCGCGGCGTCTTCGGAAGATGGCGATGGCGACATCAGCATGGACAATGCCCACCCGCTCCCCGGCCACCCCCGGCCACCCCCGGCTCATGCCGGGCGCATGTGTTAGGTATCGGTTTATTGCCACGCCTGGTTTGGCGATATGCGCGGAGTGGTTCGATTAATCCCGCCTGGGTCTGGCTGCCCATCGCAGCTTCGCCGCCAGCATCTGCCAATAACTCATCTGCGGGTTCTGCAATAACTCCACCGTGCGCGGATAAC
>JADLAP010000188.1 GCA_020848195.1 Phycisphaeraceae bacterium | reverse complement strand
GGATGAACCGCGGTTCCTCGACGGGAATGAACGGGGCGTCTTCGGTGGTTGCGAAAAGGCTGTCGCTGTTGCTGCCGGTTTGTAATGCGTCGGGAAGGCCGTCGCTGACGCTTCCGGCTCGTTCAGGCGTGGACGGCTTACCACTGCGGCTGGGATTCATGCCCGGTCAGTTCTGTGACGCGATTGTCGATCAGTTCATCGCGGGCGTCACGGCGGGTTTCGATTTGCTTCTGCAGGTCGTCGATCCGACGGCGGAGGTTTTCCAGTTCACGCTGACGAATCTGCTGGCGCAGGTCGAAATGCTGCGTCACAACCGTCTTGAGCTGCTGGCGCAGCGCGGGCGCGTTCTCGGCCGAGGCGTGACGGACGGACGATGCCAGCCTGCGGGTCTGCGTTTCCAGGCGAAGGTCCTGCACTTTCAGGTCGTATAGCTGGGGATCGCTCTGTTGGAGCGCCATGAGTGGCCGCAGTCGGGGCTGAATACCGGCCAGCACCTGATCGACGCGTTCGGGATTGATGTCGCGCCAGAGCTTGATTTTGTCGCCAAGTTCGGGATTGACGTCTTCGAGCAGGCGAAGGGCTTGCTCGCGTTCATCCGGCGACAGCGGTTCGTTGCCCATGGGGCCGCGGCGCGGGCCGGGCGGCCGATCCTCGTCCCAGTGATCGCGGAGCTGGCGCATCTTGTCCAGCGCGGGACGCGCCGGCGACGCGGCCGGCTGCGTCGCCGGCGCTTGTTCCTCCGCACGACACAACCCAGCCAGAACGCAGAGTCCGATGAGACAGGCGATACGAGCATGTCGCGGCATCAGAAAACCACTCCATCGGCGGCGGTGCTGTTGATCTGCGTTTCGAGATCGATCAGGGCCTGGTCGATCTGGAGCTTCGACGCATCAAGGATCGGCCCGGACGCCACCTGGTTGATCTGAAGCGAAAGCATTTCGATTTCCTGGTCGATCCGTTCGCTGGGGCCGGGGTATCGGGCCATGGCGGACAGTTCACGGTGGGCGTCGGCGATATGGCGCGCGTCGTGGAAGATGGAACTGGTGACGATGACGATGCCGACGGAGGCGGCCAGGACGAAGCCGGCCGCCAGCGCGCGGACGTGGGCCCACTGGATGCGGGTATCGCCGATGCGGAACAGGACGCCGTGCATGGGACGACGATGGGCGAACCGGGTGGCGTCGAGGATGCGTTGGATCAGACCCGCGGGGGCCGGCGGCGGCATGAGCGCTTCATCCAACGCGGCGATCAGCGGGGGCTGACCGAGCATGGGCGACGTGCGGGCGAGGATGCGGTCCACGAGGTCGCCGTCGAGGGTGCTTCCGGGGCCGGGGGCGGGGCCGGGGGCGACGGCCTGGTCCAGCAGGCGTTCCAGTCGGGATGGATTGCGTTCGGTGGTCATGATGCGCTGCTTTCCTGATCGTCATCGTCACGGGCCGGGGTCATGGCCAGCATTTTCCGAAGTTTGCCCAGCGCCCGATGGCCTCGCGCCAGCACCGTGCCCAGCGGTTTGTTCAAGGCCTCGGCGATCTGCACGAACGTCAGGCCGGCCGTGTGACGCAGATAAATGATTTCCCGATCTTCCTCGCCCAGTTGCGCCACGGCCTGTCGGACCTGTTCGAGCTGCTCGGCGTGCGCCATGTCGTCCAGCGGCGAATGCGGTTCGTCGTGCCGCGACGTGGACGACACCGAAGCCCACGGATCCGAATCGTCCTCCTCGTCATGCGTCAGGCTCAAATCCATCGGCCTGGCCTGACGTTTGCGCCGGCGCATCTCGTCGCGCAGCTGGTTCATGGCGATGCGGAACAGCCACGGTTCAAATCGGCCACGCTCCTGATACCGGCCGATCCGCGTGACCACTTTCACGAACGTGGCCTGCGCGATCTCTTCCGCCAGGTCCCGATCGCCGCACTGATGCAGCAGCAGGCCGTAGACCCGGGGGGCGTACTGCGTGACGATCGACCGCCACGCCAAGGCATCGCCTTTCGCCGCCGCGGCAAGCATCTCATCATGGCAAACCTGTGTCGCGCTCTGCTCCATCGGCGGCCTTCATCCTGTCCAACGTACCAGGTGTAGCGGGTATTGCCGGAGTTTTTAGCCGCAGATGAACGCAGATAAACGCAGATGAATACAAAGCCAGATATTGAGTTGAATTTCATTGCTGATTTGGGTTTGTGTCTTATCTGCATTCATCTGCGTTCATCTGCGGCTAAAAAAAACTCCCTCTGGCGTGATGCCCATGAAACCATGATAATCCGGGCGATGACACGCGGGACACCGACTGGGGCATGGACGCCGCCGGAGCGGGGACTGGACATCCAGGATTCCACGGTGGCGGTCGATCTGCTGACCCGGGCCGCCGAGGCGAACCTGCGGTGTCCCCTGCGACAGGGCAGCGTCGTTCATCTGCCGGGCACGGGCCATGTGCTCATCGCCGGCGATCTGCACGACCACCTGATCAACTACCAGCGTCTGCTCCTGCTGGCCTGCCTCCATCAGTCGTCCGAGAGCCATCTGATCCTACAGGAGTTGATCCACGGCTCGCAGCGCCTGGCGGGGTGCGACATGTCCATCCGCATGCTCGTCCGCGTGGCAGCCCTCAAACTCGCGTATCCCCGGCAGGTCCATCTGCTCCAGTCCAACCACGAACTGTCGCAACTCAACGGCGACGGCATCCTCAAGGACGGCGTCAGCCTCGTCGACGCCTTCGAGGACGGCATCGACTACATCTACGGCGACGAAGCGGACGAAGTCCGCGACGCGATGCGTCAGTTCATCCGCAGCTTCCCGCTGGCGGTGCGAGGTCCGCAAGGCGTGTTCTGCGCCCACAGCCTGCCGTCGGCCAGACAGATGGACGGGTTTGATGCGCAGGTTTTCCTGCGGACGCCGACGGACGATGACCTGCGCAACGGCGGCTCGGCGTACCGTCTGGTCTGGGGCAGGCAACATTCACAGAGCCTGCTCGAACAGTTCGGCCAACTCGTGAACGCGGACCTCTTCGTCGTCGGCCACCAGCCGGCGGACATGGGCTACGACCTCGCCGGCGACCGCATGATTATTCTCGCCAGCGACCACGACCACGGCATGGCGTTGCCGCTGGACTTGGGCCAGCGCTACACGCAGCAGGACTTCGTGGACCGCCTGATCCCGCTGGCGGGGATTCCGGTATGTTCATCGCCGTAACATTGGCAGCCTCGTTTCCCCCAAAAGAATGGTGTCGAAAAAAATGGCATCGGATACGTTTGTTTGAATAATCGTATCCATCACCATTTTTCTTTCAGGCCTTTATCCCGCCATCCACGCCCACCATCGGCGACGGTCTTTGCCCAGGCCGGGCGATGATGATTCGCCGGGGATGCGGCTGGGGCCGAGGGTGGCCAGCAGGAACTCCAGGCCGATCACGGCGAACATGAGCCAGATCAGCGTGCGCCAGATTTCGCGTTTCCGCGCGAGCTGGCGGGTGAGCATGGGGTCGTCCGCTTCGCCGCGCAGGTAGGCGAGGTCCGGCTGGCCCAGCAATTCGGCGGCCTTGGCGCGGTCGATGCTCGCCAGCGTCGCGTCCTGCGTGTCGAGGTTCACGGCGAAGCCGAGTTTCACTTCCTCCGGCGCGTCGCTGGCGCGGGGATGGATGGTCACGATGTACGGGCCTTTCTCGTCGGTCTGAAGCACGGCGGCGACGAAGTGGTCGCCATCGCGGTGCAGCGTCAGCGGCAGCGTCTGGCCGGCGGGCGTGACGGCGTCCACCTGGGCATGGGACCAGCGCGAGGTCAGCGTGACCACGGCCGGCTCGCCGGGGGGAACCACGGAGGCAACCGCGGCCCGCGGCATGCGGCGAAGGTATTCCACGCTTCGCAGCAGCAGCGGCACGAACTCCGGCTTCAGCGGCACATTCGACCACGCGGGCGACGCGGGGAACGACGTCAGCAGCAGCTTGCCCGCGCCCACGCGCAGCTCCACCATGGCCGGCGCGCGATCGGCATAGCGCATCAGCACGCGCGAAGCGTCGTCCGATTCCGGCAATTTCAGCGGAAAATGCCGGTATATCCGCGCCGCGGCAAAGTAGCGCTGCCGAGGGTCGTCGAAGCAGCGCAGCACGGGATGCGTCAGGTCCAGCGCGGTCAGCGTGGTGAAAGCGTGTTCGTCGTCGGGATCGCCGACGGGGTTGGTCATGTCGATCGCGGCCTTGGCATCCTTGCCTCGTGGTCGAAGCAGATCGGAGACATAGTGCTGCGCCCCGACCCGCCGGCCGGGCATCGCCAGCACGCCGCCGCCATTGGTCAGGTAGTCCCGCAGCAGCCGGCCTTTGGCTTCGTCCATCGGCACATCCGCGAGGATCACCGCATGGGCTTCATCCAGAAAGGCCGGCGTAAGCTGGTCGGGCGTGATGGGCACGATCTTCAGAGCCGACGCGAGCTGCTGCTGGGCGACGTCGAGCCGGCCTCGGGCGGACAAAGGCGATTCCAGCGCGGCCCGGACATACAGCCCATCATCGTTCGCCTTCGTCGCGGCGTCGGCGCTGACCACGAGCACTTCCAGATGCGGCTGGACATTCAGCGAAAACAGATAAGCATCGTCATCCGGAAACGCATCGGCGGGCAGCTCGAAACGGCAACGCAGCGGCCCGTCATGCGTGGGCGTGAACGACATGGTCCGCGTCTGCCGCTGACCCGGCTGGAGCGAAATGTTGAACTGTCCGGCCTGCTGGTCATCGACGATGAGGGACACCACGGCGTCCACCGATTTGTCGCGCCATCCGCTGACCACGGTGGCGGACAGCACGACGGGCAGGCCGACGACAGCCTGGGACGAAGCGGGCGCGTCGCCGACGATGGCGAGATTGCCCACGGGCTGCGTCGGGCTGACGTCCATGAGCACCCATTGCGCGTCGGCAGCCTGCGCGGGTCGGTTTTCCAGACTGGACCACGCGCGCCGGCCAAGGTCGGAGATGACGTAGATGATGCGCTTGCCGCCGCGCGATTCCGCTGTGGCTTCATCCAGCGCAGCCGGGAGATGGGCGACGGTGGTGCACGTCGTCAGCCTGTCGATGGCGTCGAGCATGGCCTTGCGGTCGTGGGCGAAACGGTCCACCAGCACGGTTGCCTTGTCGCCGGCGCGGATGATCTTCACGCGGTCGGCCGGTCCCAGCCGTTCGACGATCGCCTTCGCGGCGGCTTTGGCGCGGTCGAGGCTGCTGACGCCGGCGGTGCGGGCGGACATGGTCAGGCCGGTGTCGAGGACGATCGCCACGTCGCGTCCCGCCGAAGCCGGCGTCAGCCAGGGCATCTTCTCGATGACGGGACGCGCCAGCGTCATCACCACCAGCGCGACGAACCCCGTCCTCAGCGCCATCAGCAGCCATTCCAGCCAGCGGAGCTTGCGACGCTGCTGCGCGTAGCTGTCCATGAGAAAGCGAAACGTGCTGATTTCCACCGTTTTCAGGCGCTGCAGCGTCATCAGGTGCAACAGCACCGGAGCGAGCGCCAGCGGCAGAAACAGGAGCAGGTACGGGTTGAGCATGACGGATTACAGGGGGAAAATCCGAATGACGAAGTCTGAATGACGAGTGACAAAACGCGCGGGCAGTTTGCCCGCGGCTAAGAAACACAATGTTTCCGCATCATTCGTCATTCGGATTTCGTCATTCGGATTTTGCATGTTTATTTCCGCATTCTGCCGCGTTCGTGCAGGTAGGCGGTGAGCATCTGCTCGCACGGCGTATCGGTGCGGGCGAACTGATAGCCGATGTCGCGGCGGAGGCACGCGGCGCGGACCTCGTCGAGGAACTGCTGTAATCGCTGGAGATATTGCTTGCGGATGGAGCGCGCGTTGGCGACGACGACGCCTGCGCCTTCGAGGTCGCGGAAGCGGGTGAGCCGGTCGAACGGAAAATCCACTTCCACGGGGTCCATCACGTGAAAGACGATGACCTCGGTGCGGTTGTAGCGGAAGTGCGCCAGGCCGTCGGTCAGCGAAGGAATATCGTCGAGCAGATCGCTGATGAGGATGACGATGCCGCGGCGGGTGAGGCGTGAAGCCATTTCGTGGAGGACGGGGCCGATGTGGGTGTCGAGGCGCGGCTCGGTCTGGCCGATGAGTTCCACCATGTGACGGAAATGGCTCGGCGTGGTCCGGCCGGGCAGGTACTGACGGACTTCGTTGTCGAACAGCACCAGGCCCACGGCATCGTTCTGCTTGAGCAGGAGGTACGACAGCGACGCGGCGAGGAAGCCGGCGTACTGCCATTTCGTCGGCGCGGCGCGCTTCGGCTCATCCATGCCCATCGCCATGGAACGCGACATATCCAGCAGAATGGTGGCGCGGACGTTGGTCTGTTCCTCGTAGAGCTTGACGTAGTGCTTGTCGGTCTTGGCCAGCAGTTTCCAGTCGATGCTGCGGATTTCATCGCCGACGCTGTAGGGGCGATGGTCGGCGTATTCCACGCTGGACCCGTGGTACGGGCTGGGATGCTTGCCGGACAGAAAACCCTCCACAGCCTGGCGGGCGACCAGTTCCATCCGCGCGATGCGGGCCAGGGCCTTGGGGTCCAGCAGCTTCAGGTCGGGCATCGTGGACTCCGGACGATGGAAAAATCCGAATATCCAAATCCGAATGACGAATGCGTGCTTCGTCTTAGCCGCGGGCAGACTGCCCGCGCGTCTTGTCATTCGTCATTCGGATTTGGACATTGATCATTTTTCTTATACCACTTCAGGGATGTCATTCAGCAACTGGTCGATGACGTCGTCGGTGCGGACGTTTTCGCTTTCGGCGGTGAAGTTGGTGACGAGGCGGTGTCGCATCACGGGCTTGGCGACGAAGCGGATGTCGTCGATGGAAACGTTGGTCCGGCCATCGAGCAGCGCGCGGGCCTTGGCGCCGAGGATCAGCGCCTGACTGGCGCGCGGGCCTGCGCCCCATGTGAGGTAGTGCCGGATGAACTGCGGGTTCTGGCTGTCGCTGGGGCGTGTGGCGCGGACGAGGCGCACGGCGTAGTCCGCCACGGGCCGGGCCACCAGCACCCGACGCACCGTTTGCTGAAGCAGCAGAATCTGCTTGTCCGACAGCACGGGATGCAGCGTCGCCCGCGTGCCGCTGGTGGTGGTGACGGCGATCTCCACTTCCTGCTCATGCGTGGGATAGTCCACCTGAATCTTGAACATGAAGCGGTCGAGCTGGGCTTCGGGCAAGGGGTACGTGCCTTCGGATTCGATGGGATTCTGCGTGCCGAGGACGAAGAACGGCGGCTCCAGCGGATAATGCGCGCCGGCCACGGTGATCTGATATTCCTGCATGGCCTGCAACAGCGCGGCCTGCGTCTTCGGCGGCGTGCGGTTGATTTCGTCCGCCAGAATGATGTTGGCGAACAGCGGGCCTTTGACGAACCGCATCACACGCTGGCCCGTGGTCTGGTCTTTCGCCAGGATTTCCGTGCCGGTGATGTCGGAGGGCATCAGGTCGGGCGTGAACTGGATGCGACCGAACTTCAGGCCCAGCAACTGCGCCAGCGAGGAGATCATCATCGTTTTCGCCAGGCCCGGCACGCCTTCGAGGATGCAGTGGCCCTGGCAGAGCAGGCCGAGCATCAGCAGGTCGATGACGCTTTCCTGTCCGATGATGACGGAGGACATCTTGTCGCGGAGTTTGCGATGGGCATGGGCGACCAGTTCGGCCGCTTGCGTGGTGGTTTCCGCCTGCGCGGATTCGGTAAGACTCATGCGCGTTCTCCGCCTCCCACGGATACACACCATGTTACACACGACAGAACGAGCCGGAAGCGTCAGCGACGGTTCTTCCGCGAATAACCCGTGCGGGTTGCCGCCGGAGGGCCGTCGCTTACGCTTCCGGCTCGTTCAACGCGCGGCTCGTTTCGGTCGTTCAGCGCACATGGAGCAGTTTGGTTTTCAGGGCCGGGTGCGCGGCGAAGGCCTGTTCGCTGATCCGGCGGACGAGGCTGTCGCAGCTTTCGTAGCGGCAGAGGTCTTCGAGCAGCTTCAGCGCGTGGTCTTCGTCGAGTCTGGTCCAGTATTCCCGCATGGGCGCGTCATGGCCGGCGATCTGTGCCGCCACGGCTTGTTCGATGAGCTGCGTCACTGGCAGGAGGGAGAAGCCGGAGTCTCGCAGGCGCATCTGGTCGATGGCGTGATGGGCGCGGGCCATGTGCGTGGCGGCGGGCGTCAGTTCGCCGGTATGCACGTGTTCGAGGATGTGCGTGGCGGCGTTGTTGAGCGCGTAGCTGGCGACGCGCAGCGGCGTGGGCACACGGAGGGCTTCGTCGAGCCGGCGAACCCAGTTGAGATAGCTCTGCGTCACGTCGTCGTCGTGAAGCTGCGCGGCATCCTCGGCGATGCGGAACATCTCGCGGACGTACACATCGGAAGGCAGGATGCGGCGGCCGGCGACGAGGACGTTGAGCTGGGCGATCAGGCCGGGCAGCGAGTCGGGGCCGGCGAGGGTGGACACGACGCGGCTTCCTTCGACGACCAGCCGCATGTCGGCCTCGGCGCTGCCGTCGTGTCCAGCCAGGGCAAGCATGAGTCGATGCAGCTCGGCGGCGGGCGATGCGGGCGCGCCGTGACGGGAAACGTCGCGGACGAAATCGAGGTAAGCGCTTTCGAGTTCATCGAGATCGAGGCCGGCGGAGATGTGTTCGCCGAAGCCGTGGTCGATGACGCGACCGGCGGCGACGCGGACGGCGGCGAGGATCGCGGCCGCGACGTGACGGCGCAACTCGGCGTCGGCGGGATCGTGCGCCGCCAGC
>JADLAP010000187.1 GCA_020848195.1 Phycisphaeraceae bacterium | reverse complement strand
GGTCGCCCCGTCCTGGTGACATTCTGCCCCTCGGATGCGGACTTCGGTTTTGTCATCACCGGCTATGACCGGGACACCGCGGCCGACCGGCCTGCGGTCTGGGGACGATGCGCCGTGGATACCAAGGGGAAGTATGGCTACTCCGCGGATTGGCCGTTCGGCGTGATCATGGTAGGCAAGCGGCTTGACCCTATGGACCCCAACCAAGCCGACCTGACCGCGCTGCGCCAAGCCGTGGCGCTGGCCCGCGATCAGGCCGGCCCGACCGAACCCCGCTGGCGCCAGCGCCGATTTACCGGCCAGAAGGCCTACGCGGCATGGGCGGCCTTGCTCCGCAACGTGGACGAACCGACCGAGGACATGCATCACGCCAACGTGAGGCGCAGCCTCCTGGACAACCGCAGGGCGGCGGTGGCGTATCTGCGCAGCGTCGCCGAGCGTCGCGAGGGTCAGGCCGCCGAAGAACTGCGCGCCGCCGCGGCTGCTTACGGGAAGGTTCTGGAACAGGTCAAGCTTCTCGACCCTGCGGGCGTCTCCGACAATGCGGAGAAACGCCGTCAACTGGCGGACAACGTCGAGCACATCGCCAAGCTGGAACAGGAGGCGATCATGCACGTCGAGCGGGCGATTGACGCGATGGAGTGAGACGCGGTCACCGGAAGCGGCCCGTTCGCTGGTGCGTTGTATGCCCATTTTCGCAGGCCCTGGGCGCATACGAAAGGAAGGTTTGTCATGTCCCACGTCCTGCCGATTCGACCCGATCTGGAACACCTCAAGAACGAGGCCAAGGCGATCCTCAAGCGTCATCGTGAGGGCGACACCAGTATTTGCGGCGTGCTCAGGCAGTTGAACCGACTGGCTGATGTCACCGACGCGGAGGTCCTGGCCGCGGACGTAACGCTGGCGGAGGTGCAGTTCTCGCTGGCCCGGCTGTACGGGTTCAAGAGCTGGGAGCAATTCCGCCAAGTGGTCGTCAGCATGCGGCCGTTGGAGAGTTCGCATCAGCCCGCGGCGTCGGACGCATATCTGCTGCCGAACCCGCCCGTCGGCCGCGGCGGTGTCAATCGATTCGCCCAGGCGTACCACATGCTCATGTCCTATTGTGGCGCGTCGTGCGACTACGACACCGTGGCGGGCGACAGCGGGTTGGCGTTCATCCTGCAGGCTGATCGGACGCTCACGCCCTATGGCGCGGAGGTCAAGGAACTGGACCTGGGGTGGTGGCCGCTTGATTCCTGGGGGGCGATGCTGCGGCTGGATTTTCTTGGGCGCGCTCATGGCGTGCCGCTGGCAGCATTGCCCCTGCACGAGACGGAGTATCGCGCGGACGAGAGCCGGCATTACCAGCGTCACCACCACGCCCACGTGATGCGTTCACTCCAGGCCGGCCGGCCCGTCGTGGGCGTTGAGCACGACATCTGGGTGATCACCGGGTGTGATGAGGGATCGCCGCCGCTGCTGGGGCAGATCGCCTGCTCCGACGTGGCACAGATCGTCCGGCTTGGCCATCATCCCTGGAACGTCATGGTCCCCGGTGAGCCTGTCAAGCCCATGGATCGCCTCCGAGCGGACGCCGAGAGCCTGACGTTCATCATCCAGTTGCACCAGGATCGCTGGGGCGAGGGGGTCAGCGGCGGCTGTCCCATTCAGCGAACATCGTCCTATCTGAGCGGCCAAGGGGCGTTCGCGCTCTGGTCGCAGTTGCTGCGCGACGGCCAGCGCTGCGGGCCAGCTCACTACAGCGCGAATATCGTCGGCTGCACCAGCCGCAATCGAAAGAGCGCGTCGCCTTACCTGCAACGGATGGCGGAGCGCCACGGCAGCAAGGTCGCTGGCCCCCTGCGCGAGGCGGGGGATCTTTACGAACAGGTCCTGGAAAAACTCGCCGCCGCCGACACCAGCTCGCAGGCCTTTGCCTCCGCGGCGGGAAGAGAGAGGCTCGCCGACGCGGTGGATCAGATAGCGGCCTTGGAAGCACAGGCGGTGGCCTACATTGAGCGTGCCCGTCAGGCGATGTGACTCTGGTTCCGCGAGTCACGCAAGCATTCTAGCCCTCCGAGGCATTCAAACGCCTGGGGGGCGAACTTGTCACGGAGAGAGCTACCCGTTACACCTGCCTCCATTCAGGCAGGAGCGTTATCCCATGAGTCGTGACCTCAAGATCGACATCTGGTACGGTCCCGAGCAGCGGTTCGGCCATCATGGTCTGCCGCAGAAATACCTCAACATCGTGGGCCGCGCGATCAGTCCCGCGGGCGTCAACTCGGTCTACTGGGGCCTTAAGGGTGAGATGCGTCCGCTGTCGCTGGGTCCGTCAGCGTTTCGACTGCGCTCGCCGGGCGACTTCAACATCGAGGTCGAGGCGGAAAGGCTCGACGAGGGCCAGCACACCCTGCGCATCGTCGCCAACGACATGGACGGCGACGAGGTCGAGTCGATCGTCAAGATCCACTTCACGCGCGGCCCGGCCCCGGCGCTGCCGATGACGATCGACTGGAGCGCGGCCGCGAACATCAACGACGTGGCCCAGGTCGTCGACGGCCTGTGGCGGATCGAAAAGGGCGGCGTCCGGCCCGTCGAGCTGCACTACGACCGCATCATCGCCGTCGGCGACATGCGATGGACGGACTATCAGGTGACCGTGCCCGTGACGTTCCACGGGTACAGCGACATTCCCGTGTCTTACCACTGGCCGAGCTACGGCCAATCGGCGGGGGTGCTCCTGCGCTGGCGGGAGCATTACGACTGGGGCGACCTCTGGCCCCGCCGGGGGTGGAATCCGTTCGGCGGGCTGGCGTTCTACGGATGGATGCGACAGCATCAGGACCGCCGGGTGTACATCATGGGTGGACGCGGCGGGTACATCGCCACGGACGACAGCGGCTTTGGCATCGAACTCGGCCGGCGCTACGTGATGAAATTCCGCGTCCGTTCGCGCGATTCCGGGACGAGCCAATATGCCCTCAAATACTGGCCCGCCGGCGAGCCCGAGCCGAGCGCCTGGCTGCTCGAAACCGAGGGCCAGGAGGGCGAGCTCGCCGCCGGTTGCGCGCTGCTCGTGGCCCATCACACCGACATCACCTACGGCAACGTCACCGTCGAGCCGGCCTAGCCTACTGCCCGGCTCAGGTCGTGCCGATCGGATTTCGTCCCAGGAAATCCAGCACGATCTGCACGAAGAAGCTGACGAAGCGGTCCGGCACCTCGTGCCCGCAGCGCGGCAGGACACAGAGCTCCGCGTTGGGCATGGAGGTGTACATCTCCACGGCGATGCGGACGGGGAAGAAGATGTCACGATCGCCGTGGATGATCAGGGCCGGAGCCGTGATCGTGCGGAGCTTGGCCGGCGTGTATGCGTGATCGCCCGGGGCGACGACGGAGCCCTT
>JADLAP010000360.1 GCA_020848195.1 Phycisphaeraceae bacterium | reverse complement strand
TTTCCAGGTGAGCTCTTTGCTCCGTAAGGGGCATCCTGTTCACCTCGATCAGCAACTCATGCAGCCTTTTCACCATCAGCTTTTTACCCTTTTCGCCTCCGAACTGATCGGCATAACCATCTGAGAACATATAGAGCATGTCCCCTTTTTTCAGGAACTTGATGTGATTTGTAAAAACGTCTGCTGAATCTATCTGAATGCCACCGATAGGACGTTTATCCCCGTCTATTTTCTCAAATTTATTGTCACTGATGACAATAAGATGCCTGAGTGCACTGGAAAACTGTACTTCACGGGCAACCGGATCTATCGAGCAGAGCGCAATGTCCATCCCATCCCTTGTTTCGTCCCTGTATTTTCCGGCTCCTTCAGCCGCTGCATCCGTTTGCACACCTTGCTTAAGCGCGGCACGAACACCCTGGTTGAGAGCAGACAATATGGCTGCCGGCTCAGTGACCCCGTCCTCCAGGATGATCTGGTTCAGCAGGCTGGTGCCTATCATGCTCATAAATGCCCCCGGAACACCGTGGCCCGTACAATCCACACAGGCTGCTATTCGCCTGCCGTTCTTTTCTCCGAACCAGTAAAAGTCACCGCTCACAATATCCTTGGGCTTGTAGAGCACGAACGAATCCGGGAAATGCTTTTGGATCTGTTCCTGGGTGGGAAGAATGGCCTGCTGGATGCGTTTCGCATACTGTATGCTGCTGGTAATGTCATTGTTCTTTTGCGCCAGCTCAGCCGTGCGTTCAGCCACCTTTTGTTCGAGTATCTTTTTCTCTTTCTCCACAGTGGCTGTACGGTAACGGATAAACCCGAACACAGAAGAAATGGAGAGCAGCACACAGAGCGAATAAAAGATATTGGTCTTCCACCAGGGCGGGATCACCTTGATGTGAATGGCCGTTCCCACTTCATTCCAAACCCCATCGCTGTTGCAGGCCCGCACCCTGAAAACATAATCCCCTCCCGGCAGGTTGGTATAGCTCACATATCTGCGTGTTGC
>JADLAP010000186.1 GCA_020848195.1 Phycisphaeraceae bacterium | reverse complement strand
CTCGGTGCGTGGTTGATCGTCGCGGACAAAACTCCATTGCAGGATCGTGATGGGCCCCGTCAGCATCCCCTTTACGGGTTTGGTGGTTAGCGACTGGGCGAACGTCGACCAGGCCACGGTCATGGGTTTCGGGCGCGACACGTCGCCCAGAATGATCGGCGGCTTCACGCAACGCGAGCCATAGCTCTGAACCCACCCCCTTTGCGTAAAGGCAAATCCCGACAGTTGCTCACCGAAGTATTCCACCATGTCGTTACGCTCGAATTCCCCGTGCACCAGCACATCCAGCCCGACGTCTTCCTGGAGTTTCACCGCCTTGCGGATTTCGGCTTCCAGAAAGCGGTCATAACTCGCCCGCGTTTCCTCACCCGTGCGCCAAGCCCCCCGCGCGGCACGAATGTCCCCGGTTTGTGGGAAGGAGCCGATCGTGGTTGTTGGGAAGAGTGGCAGGTTCAACACCTGTTGCTGTACGATCTGCCGTTCGGGAAAACGGTTCGTACGCCGTGCGTCTCCGGGAACCAGGGCTGAACATCGCGCCTTGACGGCCGGATCGTGGATGCGCGTGCTGAGGGTCCGGGCGCGACGATCGGCGACATTTTCCATGAACCGCGCATCCGTGGTCGGATCCGGGCTAGCGGCAAGCCGCGCCAGGTCCTGAACCTCGTGCAGTTTTTCATCCGCGAACGCCAGCCAGCGTTTCACTTCCGGCTCAAGTCCAGACTCGTTCGCCAGCGTCACCGGAACGTGCAGGAGTGAACAAGAAGGTGCGACCATGATGCGGTCATCGCCGAGCACCACGCGGGCGCGCGCCAGGGCGGCCAGCGAACGGGCAAAGTCATTCTTCCAGATGTTGCGGCCGTCCACGACACCGATCGAGAGCGCCATGTTGCGAGGGACGCGCGGCAGTGCCGCGTCCAGTGCCGCCGACCCGCGCGTGACATCGAGGTGCAGCCCCCTGACCGGCAACGCGAGCGCGGCATCGAGGTTTTCGCCCAGATCGCCGAAATAGGTCGTCAGCATGATCTTGATCTGCGTCGTGGCCTTGGTGAATGCGGCATACGCGGTCGCCAACGCCGCGTGATGGCGGGGTAAAAGATCGAGCACGAGAACCGGCTCATCCATCTGGACCCAGGTCGCGCCGAGACGCTCCAGTCGCGTGAGAATCTCGACATAAACGGGGATTAAGGAATCCAGCAGGGACAGTGTGTCAATGGACGTGTCGCTGCCTTTTGCCAGCATCAGAAACGAAACCGGTCCGAGCAGAACGGGTTTGGTCAGTATCCCCAGTTCCTGCGCCTCCTCATAGGCCTCAAAGACGGCATTGGAGGCCACGCGGAAGGGCTGGTCGGCTTCCAGTTCGGGAACGATATAGTGATAATTGGTGTCAAACCACTTCGTCATCTCCATGGCCGTTGTGGTGGGGAGTGTCTCTGTTGTCCCCGTTGGCGGTGCACCGCGGGCCATCGTAAAGATCGTGTCGAGCGACACCGTCTGCGACTGCCAGTTGAAGCGTCTCGGTACGGCGCCCACCAGCGCGCAGGTATCCAGCACCTGGTCGTAGAAGCTGAAGTCGTTCGATGGGATCAGGTCGATGCCGGCCGCCTGCTGTGCGCGCCAACTGGCCCTGCGGATCGCCGCCCCCGCGGCCCCCAACTCTGTCCGGGAGCAGCGCCCTTTCCAGTACGCTTCGATCGCCCGCTTCAGCTCGCGGTTCGCCCCGATTCGCGGGTAGCCTAGATTTTGAGTTTGAATGGCCATGTCGAGGTCCCGTGTGACGGGGTGCGTCAGATTCCCTTCAGGGCTGGGTAGGCTGCTTCAATGCGTTTGCTGCCGCCACGCTCCGGGGAAACAGGATGTTGTTCTCCTTGTGCACATGCTGGTGCAGGTCCCGTTCAAATTCCTCCAGCCCCGCCAATAGGGCCCGGAACGTATTGCAGGCATCGGACGGAACGCTGAAATCGCCGGAAAGCAGGCGCAACGCGCGGAGTGCCTCGCCGGCCTTGTCATGCTCAAGCATCATCACGCGAATCGGGTTTTCCACTCCACCGCAATGCCCCGCGGCCTCCGCATTGCCCGCGTCAATGCGGCGGATCATCGGAAACAGAATTTGCTCTTCCTTGAACGTATGGTCGTTCATTTCCTCAGCCAACGCCGTGAAAACTTCGCTCGCCTGATGTACCCATGCGTGTTGCGCCCCATGCGCCGCCACGACTTTGGCGAACAACCCCTGCAGGCGGGGAAGCTCGGTGCGCAAATACGCATGGTGCGTCGCGACAATGTGATCAGCCAGATCCGTCAAGGTCATGGCGGAAGGGTTGGCCACCGGTGCATCGGACGCGGTTCGGTCTTCGGCGTCAAGCAACTCCATCACCTTGTCAGGCGCGAGCTGCTTATCCCGGCACGCCTGTGCCAAGGTGTGCTGTCCGCCGCAGCAGTAATCGATACCAAGTTTCTCAAAGACGCGGGATCGCGAGGGCTGATCGGCGACCAATTGCCCAACGGAAATATTCACGGACTGGAGCGTGAGCGTCATCATTGCCTCCTGTTATTGATGCCCAAGATCAACCTTGGGGCTTGCTTCAGTACAGGATATGTATATCTTTATATCTGGTTTGTCAACCGCGATGGACGGCTTCGGCCGTTCCCAGCCTTTATCGCGGAGCGTGAGGTGGACAACTCAGTCGATGGAAGAGGTCAGAAGGCGAAAGGACGGAACGATGATGAAAAAGACGATGCATACGACAAAGGCATTGTTCGCCGCCGCCGTGACCGTAGGACTCGGCTTGCTGGCCGCCGGGACGGCGCGCGCCCATTGCGACACGATGAATGGGCCGCTGATTCCGGAAGCACAGGCGGCGCTTGGGAAGGGCGATGTGACGCCCATTCTCAAGTGGGTCAAGAAGGACAGCGAGGCGGAGATCAGGGCCGCGTTTGCGCAAGCAGTTGCGGTGCGCGCCCAGGGGCCGGAGGCGAAAGAGCTGGCCGATCGCTACTTCCTCGAAACTCTCGTGCGGGTGCATCGCGCGGGTGAAGGCGCCCCCTACACGGGTCTCAAGGACGAACCCGTTGAACCGATTGTCGCATTGGCCGACAATGCCCTGGCTGAGGGGTCGCCACAGGAGATGATCAAGCAGATAAGCGCGCACATGGCCCTTGCCGTCCAGGATAAATTCGACCAGGCAGTCGAGGCCGGCAAGAACAAAGACAAGAGCGTGGAGGCCGGACGCGAATACGTGGAAGCGTATGTCACTTACATGCACTACGTCGAAGGTATCCACGCCGCCGTTATGTCCGCCGGCGACCATCGACATGCTGGCGAAGCCGCGGGTCACAAGGAACATGACGAATAGGAAGTATCGCGCCGGGCGTCCGCATCACTCTCGTGAGAAGCAGCCAACGCGGGCGTCTCGACTTGCGGCAAGGGCGGATTATCCGAACGATGAACAGGGGTCAACGAGCGCGCGTGGTGATTGTCGGCGCCGGCTTCGGTGAACTGGCGGCGGTGCGCGCCCCAAATAATTCCGGTCTTGAAGTGGTGCTGGTGGATCGTAGCAACTACCGCACGTTCCGCCCCTTGCTCTGACGGTGAAACGGCCGAGTATGTCCGACCTCATCATGTACGTGCCAAAAGCGGGAACGCCGCACAAATGAACCCCGAATCCGTTGATCCGGTCCGAGGCTGCCGCATGGGGGGGAAGCCGTTCTTCCTGCGCGACCCGGAAGACAACCGGCTTGAGGTCGGGTTTGATTCGCCTTGGAGCTCGCCGGAGGTCGTCGCCCGTTTTTCGTCCACACCGCCGAATGCAGTCCTGATGCGCTTCGCTGCCAGGCAACTCCAGCAGGGGGTGGGCCATCGCCTGCTCGACATTGGCTGCGGCGCCGGCTGCAACGCCGTGCCGCTCGCACGCCTGGGCTGGGACGTTCTCGGCATCGATCTTTCGGGGCCCATGCTGGAAGCGGCGGATCGGCGTGCGCAGGAGCAAGGATTGACGGACCGCCTCCGCGTCCAACGCGCACCGATGGACCGGCTACCCATTGCGGATGATTCATTCGATTTCATAGTCGCCCACGGAATCTGGAACCTGGCCCGCTCTTCCCATGAATTCCTCGCCGCCGTGCGCGAGGCCGCTCGTGTCGCACGTTCGGGAGCCCCGCTCTTTGTCTACACCTTTTCCCTCAGCACGTTTCCTCCCGATACAAAACCGATCGAAGGGGAACCTTCTATATTCACCCAATTCTCGGGAAGACCGCAGTGCTTCCTCACGGAAGCGCAGTTGATTGAAGAGTTGCACCATGCAGGCTTTGACCAGGAGCCCGAGACCTCCATCACGGAATACCCCCAGCTCGCAACCGGCAAAAGACCCGCCATTCTCGAAGGCATATTTCGGAGACGTGAATCACTCCCGGTCCGAGTCCTCGCGGAAGCCGAAGAAGCACCACCCGAACCTTTCAGTCCCGTGTGTTACTTGAAGGAATTCACCCATGAGTAACGCCCCTCCGATGCATGATTCGGGCGACAGCCAACCCACCGCGAGAATGATCCTGGGCGAGGTGGCATCTTTCGGCGTTGCCCGTGGAACAGCAGTGGTGCGCGGTTGCGTGGAAAACACCCCCATTGCACGGCACGTCATCGAAGAGAGCGAGGGAGCAAAGGAGATCGAGCGATTCGATGCCGCGATTGTCAAGACGGAGGAAGGGATGCTGAGATTGCGGCAGCAGATCGGACGGGATCGCGGAGAGCACGAAGCCGCGATCTTCGACGCGCACATTGCCATCCTGCATGACCCCTCGTTGCGGGAGACCGTCATAGCTCTGTGTACGACAAGCAAACTTAATGTGGAAACGGCGTTGAGCGAGGCGATAGACACCTTGGCCGCCGCGTTCGCTCGTCTGAACAATCCCTGTTTCCGGGAACGCGCTGCCGATCTGCGCGATGTAGGGCATCGGCTGATGGAGGCATTGACCAAGGATGGGCGCCCTGAGTCTCTCTGTTTTCCCGATGGCACGGTGCTTGTCACCGGCGAATTGATGCCCTCCGTGATCGCGCAATTGGACGAGAAAGCCATTCGCGCGGTGGTCGTCGAGCAGGGCGGCCAAACAGCCCATTCCACGATTCTGGCTCGTGCACGAGGGATGCCCTTGTTGATTCACGTTCCCGATGCAACGAGGACCATCCACACAGGCGATCGGCTCATCGTCGATGGCTGGGCTGGAAGAGTCTACATTAACCCAAAGCCGGAAATTCAACGCGAGTACGACCGGCTGGAGGCGGACTTACAGGCCCACAAGACGGCCCTGAAAGGGTTGATCGACCTGCCATCCATGACACGGGATGGTACTGCAATCAAGCTATGCGCCAACATCGGCAAAGTGGCGGACGCCGTCGCCGCGGCGAAAGTGAATGCCGACGGGGTCGGTCTGTACCGGACCGAGTTTGTTTTTCTGGCCCAGGATCATTTTCCTCCCGAAGAGGACCAAATCCAGATGTATCGAGCGACGGCGAACCACATGGAGAACCGCGAGGTAAGAATCCGGGTCCTGGATATCGGCAGCGACAAGTTGCTTTCGTACTTTCCGCTCGCATGGGAAGCAAATCCGTCCTTGGGCATTCGCGGTACGCGCCTGTTGTTGGCTCACCCCGAGATCCTCCAAGCGCAACTGCGAGCCATCCTCCGTTTGAGCGCAACGCATCGCGTCGCGATTCTCTTCCCAATGGTTGGAGGCGTTGAGGACCTCCGGGCGGCCAAGGCGGCAATCGAACGTGCGAAGGCCGGCCTGGCCGCCGAGGGCAAGCCGTTCAACCCCAACATCCGTGTCGGTGCAATGATTGAAACCCCGGCGGCCGTGATCATGATCGCGAAGCTGGTGCAGGAGGTCGATTTCCTGAGTGTCGGCACGAACGATCTGGTCCAATACCTTCTGACCACGGATCGAACGAGCAGTGAAGTAGCGGCCTATTATGAGCCGCTTCATCCCGCCGTGCTGCAAGCGCTCCATCGGGTGGCGAACGAGGCCACGGCACACGACACAGATGCATCCATCTGCGGCGAGATGGCTGGCAACCCAGCCTTCACGGAATTGCTGTTGGGCCTCGGATTCCGGAGTCGCGGCGGCAACCCCGGTGAGATGCTGGAAATCAAGAACGCAATTCGCGCAACGGAGATGCAAGCGGCCACAACGTTTGCCCATCAGATTCTTCAGCTCAGTACGTCCCAGGAGATTAAGGACTCCATTCGTAATCGCAACACGCATCGGGAGACGGGAAAAGGAAGGAAAGTGCCATGACGACGATTGAAGGCATCTGCAGAGAAGTGATCGAGAAGACGGAGTGGATTGCCATCGCCACCACAGGGCCAGACGGGCCCCACGTGGTGGCGACTTGGGGCGATTACGTGCGCACGCTGGGAATCGATAACGACACCGTGCTGATCCCGGTTGGCCTCATGCATCGGACGGAGCGGAACCTGACGCGCGATAGCCGCGTCGAGTTGCTTTGTGGCACGCGCCAGGTTGTCGGCGCTCACGGTCCAGGCAAGGGTTGCTCAATTATCGGCCAAGCACAGCTGCAGAGCTCGGGCCCCGCTTTCGATTCGGCCAAAGCTAGATTCCCGTGGGCGCGCGCGGTCCTGGTGGTAAAGGCAGAAAAGGTTGAGCCGCAGTTGTAACGGACCTGTGGCGCCCGGTCCCTGCACAACCCGTATCGCGGAATCAAAACGCCGGGCTTAATTCCTGACGACGGGGTCAAGAGGTCCCGTCCGTGAACGCACGAGCGAACATCTTGAATATGACACGACTGACCGAGGCGATTCGGACACTCCATCCGGCATACTTTGCCATGGTTATGGCGACGGGGATTGTGGCCATCGCGGTGAATCTGTCGGGCTTTCACGGCACCGCCTTGGTTTTGACGGGGCTGAATCTCCTGTCGTACTTGGTGCTCGGCGTTTTGACGCTGAGCCGACTCGTCTTCTTCCCCCGTTTGTTACTGCGCGATATGTTGGATCATAACCGCGGGGTGGGCTTCTTTACGCTTGTGGCCGGAACATGCGTTCTGGGATCGCAGTTCGGTCTGGTCCTTCCGGCGCCACGG
>JADLAP010000185.1 GCA_020848195.1 Phycisphaeraceae bacterium | reverse complement strand
ACCACGGGGCATACGCCGTCGATCCACCAGAGCCAGGGCAGGTCCATCGTCGCCTCGCGTCCGGTAGCGCCGGGGTTGGCGCTCAACGGGCTGGCACGGCGGATTTTGCCCGGATTCTGACGAGCCAGATCGTTGGCCAGCGGCGTCAGCCTGGCGCTGACCGCGATCACCGCCACGCCGTCGGGCGACTGGGACATCGCCTGCTGAAGCTGCGTGGCCGTGATGATGCCGGTCATGGGTGCGGGGGAAGCTGGTTCCGCGGCGGCGATTTCAGTTTCGGTAGCGGTTGTAACCGGCGATTCCTTGAACTTGGAGTAATCGCCGGTGCATGTGCCGGCCGGGGCGTGGATTTCGGCAGCGTGGACTGAAGACGCGGAACTATCCCCACGGTTCGCTCCGCTGACCATGGGGCTTGCCCCGAGCGCCGCGAGCACCTGCTGGGTGATGGTCTGCACGAGTTGTTCATCACTTGGCGTCATGTTCAACTCGACTTAATCCACGATGCCCAGGGTCCACCAGCGGACGGGGCTGGAGTCGTCCTTGAGCAGCTCGCGCACGCCCAAGCCGTCGCTGGTCAGGACGACCTTGTCGCCGATGCCCGCGCCGAGCCGATCCACCGCCAGCACGGGATCGCCGCTGGCTTTGCCGGCAATGTCCAGCAGGTGGCATACCAGCAGCTTCGCGCCCTGCATCGAGCGATGCTTGACGGTGCTGGTGGCCCGACCTCGGACAAGGGCAAGCTGCACAACCGATCCTTACACGATGCGCATCGCGCCACTGACGGACATGCGGCGGAAACGCGTGAACGTCAGGGGATTGGTCACGCCTTCGCCCGTGGGCGTGGCGATGGAGTAGCTGGGATAGCCTTCGCCGCCGATGCCCAGGCAACCGGTGCTGGGGCCGTTGACGGCGAAGAGCGTGGTATTCATCGCCTGGCCCATCCGCGTGATGTGCTCCAGGTTGTTGGAGTGGATGATGGCGGTATGGCCGAAGCCGTGCTCGTGCGTGATCGCCAGTTCCAGGGCATGCTCGAAGTCCGGCACGCGGACGAACGGCACGAAGGGCATCATCTGTTCCTCGGCGACGAACGGATTGGACTCGGCCGTTTCGCCGAAGAGCAGGTCCACGCCGTCGGCGATGTTCAGGCCCACCATCTTGCCGAGCACCTGCGTGTCCTTGCCGATGAATTCCTTGTTGACCGCGTGATGGTCCTTGTCGAATCGGATCGCGGCGGCGGTGAGTTTTTCAATGTAGCCCGCGGACAATTCGACCGCGCCGGCCTTGCGCATCGCTGCCATCATCTTGTCGAACACGGAAGCGACGACGAAGACTTCCTTTTCGCCGATGCAGAGCAGGTTGTTGTCGAAGCCGCCGCCTTGAATGATGGATTTCGCAGCCACGTCGAAGTTGGCGGTCTCATCGACGACAACCGGCGGATTGCCAGGCCCGGCGACGATGGCTCGCTTGGGCTGCTTCATCGCCGCCCGCGCCACGGCAGGCCCGCCCGTGGCCACCAGCAGCGGAATCCGCGGATGCTGGAATATCTCCTCCGCCGACCGCAGCGTCGGCGTTTCGATCACGCAAATCAGTGGATCGATGTTGAACTTCGCCTTGATCGCCTGGTTGTAGACGGAGCAGGCCATGGCGAGGCATTTGGCCCCGGACGGATGGGCGTTGACCACCATGGCGTTGCCGGCGGCGATCATGGCGATGGCGTTGGCGGTGACGGTGGGAATGGAGTGCGTGACCGGCGTGATGACGCCGATGACGCCCCACGGCGCGGCTTCATCGAGGCCGATGCCCGCGTCGCCGCTGTGGGCGTGGGTCTTGAGAAACTCCACGCCGGGAATCTTCTCCAGCAGTTGCAGCTTGGCGATTTTGTGATCGAGCCGACCGAGCTTGGTTTCGTCCAGCTCCACCTTGCCCCACGCCTGGGCGTTTTCCCCGGCGATCCGCTTGAGGAGCTTGACGATGCCGTCGCGGACATTGAGGCCGGCTGAAGCCAGTTGATCCTGGGCTTTCCACGCGGCCTCGACCGCCATATCCACGTTGTCGAACATGCCGGTGGTGCTGACGGACCTGGCCGGCGTCATGACGGACGCGGTAGCCACGGTTTTGCCGGGAGCCATCTGCTTGAGCACTTCCTGCACGACAGACGCAATGAGTTGCTGCTGATCCATGGGGATTGATCTCACGAGATTTTGCGGCCGCTGACCACGGCCTCGTCCACAATGCCCACCACCACCGCGTCCGTCGGCGTCTTGTTCATGCCTGTAGCCAGGCGGGCGCTGGAGCCTTGCACGATCAGGACAAGCTGCCCTTCGCCGGCGCCGAGGTTGTCCATGGCCACGATGGCGCGGCCGGTGGGACCGAACTTGCCGCCTCCGCCGACGCCGCCCGCGGCGACGGCGTCGTTGTCGTAGTCCACCTTCAGCGGCTCAATCACCAGGAGCTTGTGCCCCTTGATCAAGTCGTCCTTCGCCGTGGCGACGACATGTCCTTTGACGCGGCCGAGAAACATGGGAAAACTCCCTGACAAACGGCGTTTAGCGGGCGGGCCGAAGGCCCCCGCGGGACCACCGGTTGCTCTGGCCTTACAGCTTCGCCACATCGTCATGCGGACGGGCGATCACGTGCACGCTGAGCACTTCGCCCACGCGCCGCGCCGCTTCCGCGCCGGCGTCCACCGCCGCGCGAACCGCAGCGACGTCGCCTTCCACTGTCACGCAGACGAAGCCGCTGCCGACCTTGTCCTGACGCACGAACTTCACGTTCGCCGCCTTCAGGGCCGCATCCAGCGCCTCGACCGCGCCGATCAAACCTTTCGTCTCAATCATGCCCATTGCCTGCTGTGCCATGGTCTGGCTCCTAAAGTTTTCATCCAAAAAGTCGTGTGTCTGTCGCAAGCCCGATGGCGAGTCTTCGAGCCGTCGGGGTTCTTCGTTCGTCAACGTTGCGTCTTCGTCAGCACCTCCACGGTCTGACGCGCGACGATCAGTTCCTCGTTGGTCGGCAGCACCCAGATTTCCGCTTTGCTGCCGGCCGCATCAATCCGTGCCTCGGCGTTCTTCGCCACCGAAGCGTTTTTGGCTTCATCCATCGAAATGCCGGCGAAATCCATCCCGGCGCAGATGCCCGCCCGGATGCCGGCTTCGTTCTGGCCGATGCCGCCGGTGAAGGCGATCGCGTCCACGCCGTGCATCGCCATCAGGTACGACCCGACGTAGTGCCGGCAGGATTCGACGAAGGCGTCGATGGCCAGCTTCGCCTGTGCGTTGCCGCTGGCGGCTGCCTGTTTGACGTCGCGCAGGTCGGCGCTGACGCCGGAAAGGCCCTGCAAGCCCGCTTCCTTGCCCAGCTTCTTCCACACCGTCGCCAGGTCCAGCCCGGTCGATGGCGACAGGAGTTTGAGCAGGGCGAAGGCGTCGAAGTCACCGACACGCGAGGCATGGAACGTGCCCGACTGGGCCGTCATGCCGAAGCTGTTGGCGACGCTCTTGCCTTCCTCGATCGCACAGATGGAGCACGAGCCGCCGAGGTGGCAACTGATGACCCGACTCGCCCTGGGGGCAAGCTGCTTCATCCTCGTGGCGATGTAGCGATGGCTGGCGCCGTGGAATCCGTAACGCCGGATGCCCAGCTTCGTGGTCCACTCGTGCGGAATGCCGTAGACCTGCCTCGCCATCGGGATCGTCTGATGGAACGCCGTCTCGAACGCGGCAACCTGCGGGACACCGGGAAGCTGCTTGCGGAAGGCCCGCATGGCGGCGATGTAGGGCGGATTGTGCTGCGGAGCGACGTCGGCGAACTGCTCCATCGTCGCTAGCACATGATCGTCCACCTTGACCGCGCCGGAGATCGGCCCGCCGTGGACCGCCTTGAATCCTACCGCGTCCAGCTTCGTCGCCTGCGTGCAACCGAGAGCAGCCAGCTCCCGCAGATGCAGATCGATCGCCTGGCCGTGGTCGGCAAGATCGGTCGTGCCTTCCTTCTTCTGTCCGCCGGTTTCGACCTTCCACTCGCTGCGGCCCTGACCGATGCGGTCGGCAGCGCCGGTAGCGATGACCTGCTCACCCGCCGGGTCGCCCAGGCGGGTCGGGTCCATGTCGAAGAGCTTGTACTTGAAGCTCGTCGAGCCGAGATTGGCGATCAGCAGAATCATGGCGTTCTCGCGTCAAACGAGCGGAATCAGAAGCAGTCCAGCAGCCCTTCGTGCGGACGGGCGATCACGTGCGCGGAAACCAGTTCGCCCACGCGGCCTGCCGCTTCAGCGCCGGCGTCCACGGCGGCCTTCACGGAACCGACGTCGCCACGGACGATGACCGTGATGTACGCGCCGCCGATCGGGACGCATTTGACCAGTTCCACGTTGGCGGCCTTGAGCATCGCGTCGGTGGCTTCCACCAGAGGCGTCTGACCGCGGGTTTCGAGCATGCCCAGTGCGTTCATGTGTACAGCTCCAAAGCTGAAAAGAGTGCGAAAGTCAAACGGGACGAAGAGAAGACGCGACAAGTCGCGGCGCTACGTGCGCGGCGCGAGCGTTATTTCGCGGTCTTCTTTTTGGGGAGCATCGCCGCAAGTTCGTCGTGCGGACGGGGGATGATGTGTACACCGACGACGTCGCCGACGCGACCAGCCGCCGCAGCGCCGGCATCGACCGCCGCCTTGACTGCCGCCACGTCGCCAGTGACGAACGCGGTGACCAGGCCGCTGCCGACCTTGTCCCAGCCGATCATCGTGACGTTCGCCGCCTTGAGCATGGCGTCGCTGGCTTCCATCAGCGCCACCAATCCCTTGGTTTCAACCAATCCCAGTGCCTGTTGTGCCATGTGTGTTTCTCCGGGCTGTTACCGGCTATGCCGGGGTGAAAACGAATTCCTTGAGCATTACTTGATCAGTTCCATCCGTGTGGCCGAGCGAAGGTCGCACGCGTTGCCTTCGTCGGTGTCGATGTGGATTTCGAGTTTGACCTTGGGATGAATGCGGACTTTGACGCGATCGAACGTCAGGCCGCAAGGTCCGTCGATCTTGAGCTGCATGTACTGGCCGTCCTTGACGCCGAAGTGCGCGGCATCGTCGGGGTGCATGTGGACGTGGCGCTCGGCACGAATGACGCCTTGTTTGAGGGTCAGCGCGCCGTGGGGTCCGACGATAACGCAGCCGATGGTGTCCTTGTGATCGCCGCTGATGCGAAGAGGCAGATCGATGCCGAGGAAGATGCCGTCGGTGTAGGACAGTTCGACCTGGGTGTAATTCCGGCAAGGGCCGAGGATGCGGATGTTCGGAATCATGCGGTTGCGAGGGCCGATGATGTTGACGATCTGCTCGCTGGCGAACTCGCCGTCTTGGTAGAGGTCCTTGAGCTTGGTGAGTTTCGCACCCGGGCCGAAGAGGACTTCAAGGTCCTGCTGGCTGACATGCACATGGCGTGCGGAGACATTGACGACCAGTGGATTGGGGCCGGCGTTGCTGGACGCGGGCTTGATCGTCTCGCGGACGGGCTGCCCGAGCTGGCGGCGCAGGGTCTCGCGGACGAGTTGCTCGACCTGGGCACGATTCAAGGAGGGATCGGCTTGTGCGATCATGTTGGACCTCGTCTGGGATGCGTGACGACAGTAATCTTCCAAAATCTTGCAGAACTTGTCAAGTCGAATCAAAAAATACCGCCACAAATCGCGGCGATGCGTTAAAACAATTTCTAATTGCCGTTAATCACGGGAGATGTGATCTGGACCCTTGCCGGCGGTCTTGACATACTGGCCGTCGCCAGCGCGTTCGTACTTGGTGAATCCCTTGGCGGCGAGGTTTTCATTGCTCAGGGATTTCTTCTCGTGCGAGGAGGTATAGCGCGTGGCGATGTTCGGCGCGGTGATGATGCGCCGCACGGGTTGCCCGGTCTTCGGATGATGCGTCAGCGGCGAATCGGACATCTTCTGCACGACCTCGAAGACCTGGCCTTCGTCCGCATCGTCGCCGTCGAGAATGACCTGGTACAGATAGGTGGGCATGGTGGAATTGTACGGCCTGTCCGCGGGATTGTGAATGCGACTCGGCCCGGATATAAACCCGCCCATGCTGTATCACCATGAACAACTTCAGGCGATGATCGACGAAGCGGCTTCGCGCGGCGGAGGCATGGTGCGCATCCCCGCGGGCCGGTACATGATGAACAACGCGCTGCGGCTGCGAAGCCGGGTGCATGTCATCGGCGAACCCGGCGCGACGCTGGTGAAAGTCCCCAGCGTCCGCAGCCCGCTGAGCCACTATCTCGGCTACGGTCTTTGCGAATTTGCCGTGCGGGATCCGTCGCTCTTTGAGGTCGGCATGGGCGTGCACATCCTCGACGATCACGGCTTCGGCTTCTACACCACCGTGGCCACGATCATTGACCGCGATGGCGACTGGTTCTTCATCGACCGGCAGGCGCAGCATGACTATCTGCCCCCGCATGGCGGTCTGGCTGTCAGCGTTTTTTCGCTGATCGAGGCGGAAAACGTCGAGGATGCCGTGGTCGAAGGACTCACGCTCGATGGCAATCCGGAGGAAACGTTCTGTCTCAACGGCTGCCGCGGCGGCGGCGTCTTCATGATCCGCACCCGACGAGTCCGACTGACCAACCTCGAAATCCTCAACTACAACGGCGACGCCGTCAGCTTCCAGCAATGCACGGACATCGCCGTCGATCACTGCCACCTGCACCATAACCGAGGCTGCGGCCTGCATCCCGGCTCCGGCACCGTCCGTTATGTCATGGCGAACAACCACGTGCATGACAACGAAGGCTTCGGCCTGTTCTACTGCCTGCGCACGATGTATTCGATCTGCCGCGACAATCGGCTGGAAAACAACGCCCATGCGGGTCTGTCCATCGGCGAACGCGACACGCATCACCTGATCGCGGGCAACGCCATCCTCAACAACAAGGGTGGCGGCGTCAGCTTCCGCAAACCCATTGCCCAGGGCGGCGACCATGTCCGTCTTGAGAACAACACCGTGGCGGACAACGCGCCCAACAACGGCATCACCGGTCAGATCATCGTGGCGCCGGGGCTGCATGATCTGGTCATCACCGGCAACATCATCACGCCGCGCCCCGGCGAGCCGGCGGTACGGGTGGGATTGGACTGCACGGGCATCACGGTGGCGGGCAACACCGTCGGCGGTCGGGCGCAGCAGATGTGCGACGTAGCGGCGGACAGCGAAGTGGCGCTTTCCATGCCGACGCAGCCGCTGACGCCGGTGGGACCGGAGGCGATGCCGACGGGGGGCATGAGGCATCTGCCGATCACACCGTGAGCATCAGCCGCGTTTGCGCATGAGGATGGTCGCGTCGTGGCCTTCCTCGAAGTAATCCTGACGGAAGACCACGCACCAGGTCCGATCAAAGCTCCACTGAAGCAGCGCCAGGGTGTCGATGCGTCGGGCGTAGTCGTCCTGGGGCGGCGCACCGGGGCCGCAGCGGTCGGAGAGGAAGTTGAACACGAGGACTTCCGTGGCGGCGTTCCAGGCGGCGTCCAGCAGGCGGAACACCTGATCGTCGGTCATGGTGTTCAGCGTGCCGGAGATGGCGACGATCTGAGGCCGATGCTTGGCCATCACGCCGGGATGGTTCAGCAGATCCGCCACGTGGAACCGGCATCGCGGCAACGCCCGGCTTTTGGCGTGGTCGATGACCGGCGGCAGGGCGTCGATGCCGATGTACTGGTCGAACATCACCCCGCGATGCAGCAGGAAATCCGCCAGATCGCCGCGGCTGCAACCGGCGTCGAGGATGCGCTTGCCGGTAAGGAAGCACATTTCGGCGATGACCTCGAACCGACGCTGCTGGCTGCGGGGGCTGGCCCAGAGCGTGACGCCGAAATCCGTGCCGTACCGGCTGGCCCACTGGCGGTAGGGGGCCAGATACGTTTCCGGCGGGTTCTGCGATTCGGTGGGCATGGGGATATGGTAGCGGACGTCAAGCCATCAAATGTCCAAATCCGAATGTCAAATGAAAAACCCGGCGTCGCGTCCTTGTCGCCATTCAGACTTGGACATTCGGTCATCAGGCATGGATTCACTCGATCATGAAACGACCGCCATCGGTTATCCTTTGCCGCCATGAATGCCACGACGCTGACATGGATGCGGAACCTGGGCGGCAAGTTCATCGTCTTCGACGGCCCCGACGGCAGCGGCAAGTCCACGCAGTTCCGGCGATTCGCCGCGCTCGTGCAGCAGCAGGGCGTCGGCCTGTGCGAAGTCCGCGAACCCGGCGGCACCGCCATCGGCGAACAGATTCGCACGATTCTGCTCGATCCCGCCAATGACGACATGGACCTGCGCTGCGAGATGCTGCTCTACATGGCCAGCCGCGCGCAACTGACCGCCCAGCGCATCGAGCCGGCCATGCGCGAAGGCAAGCTCGTGCTGGCGGATCGGTTCATCAGCTCCACCATGGCGTATCAAGGCTCGGCGGGAGGCATTCCCGTGGCGGACATCCTGCGCACCGGCCAGATTGCCCTGCGCCAATGCTGGCCCGATCTGGTCGTCGTCTTCGATGTCGATGAAGCCACGGCAGCGACGCGGCTAAGCCCGCTCCTTGACCGCATGGAACAGAAAGGTTCGGACTATCACCGCATCGTCCGTCAGGGCTATCTCGAACAGGCCCGCAACGATCCCCGGCGTTATCTGGTCCTTGACGCCCGCGCGGACGTGGAAACCGTCTTTTCCCAGCTTCTTTCCGGGCTTGAAAACATGCTCGGCAATCTGCCCCTCCGCGACTGAAGGCCCCTTTCCAACCTGACGCCAACCCCGGCTGCCCGCAGCATCGACACAGTCCGCGCAAATGGACCGTTCTGATCTGAGGACAAGCGTTTCATTTGTTTTCCTGGCCGCGCATTTTGTACGGTAGAGGTGTCAGGATCGCCAGTGTGAAACGAAATGATCCGGGTGGAGGCCTGCGAATGGAACGCTCTGATCCCAAACGTCAACACGAAATCGCCGCTGCCCACCACAGCGACACGCAGCTTTGCGAACGAATGCGGATCGTGCTGATGCTGACTCAACCCGTGTTTGAATGCCGCCTGTGGAAGCTTCCCGCACGGGAAATCATCGAGGCCAGACTGGCCTGAACGCAACGACTCTCCCTTGCACACCAGGATGGTGTGACTCTCCCTGACGTGTCTGCCTCCTTCCCCCCTGAGCCCCGGTTTCCCCGCCGGGGCTTTTTCGTTTTCCGGGTTAACCGCCATGATGGACCTCCCCACGAACGGTGGGCGCGCCGCGAGACAGCATCATGGCTGTTGAAGGAGCGTACTGCCATGCCCAAAGCGGAAATACACGCGGGAGTTCAAAGAGTTGGCGGTTCGTCTGATTCGTCAGCAAGGCTACAGCGTGACCCAGGCGGCTCACAGGGCTGTGAGGGACTGCTGGGAAAGGTGATTCCACGCGGCTCGGCATCAAGGGATTGGGTGGATGAGAAGCTTGATTTTTACCCCCGCGGAGCCTGTTTTGATCGATTTTGATCCCGATGATCCCGTTTTTCCGCCTATGATCCCTGAGGGATCAAAATTGGACCCTCATCGAGCCAAGTTGTTGTCGCACGCAGCTTTACGATTTGATCCGCCCATGATCCCTGAATGATCCGGATCATTTGCTTCCGCGGCGAAAAAGTGGCTATTTCCCGATGAATTCGCAGCTTTTCCCCTTGATCTTTTCTTGGGTCAAGTGTTACGTTTTAGACGTCGCCGGTGCGTAAATCGGCGCGAAAACGGGGCATTTTCATGGCATCATCACCGTTTTCATCGCTGACTTGACCTTTT
>JADLAP010000184.1 GCA_020848195.1 Phycisphaeraceae bacterium | reverse complement strand
GGCGAGGTGATCGACCTCATGGGCGTGCGCATCGGCGTGTCCATCTGCGAAGACCTCTGGACCGACCGCGACCTGTTGCCGCGTCAGCTTTACCACATCGAACCCATCGACCGGCTGGCCAAGGCGGGCGCGCAGGTCATCATCAACTGCTCCGCTTCGCCGTTCGTGCTGCGGAAACAGGAACTGCGGGTGCAACTGCTGCGCAACACCGCGCGGCGGCATCACCTGCCGGTGATCTACGGCAACCAGGTCGGCGGCAATGATGAACTGGTCTTCGACGGCAACAGCTGCGCGGTCAATGCGCAAGGCGAACTGATCGCCCACGCCAGGGCGTTCGAGCCTGATCTGCTGGTGTTCGATCTGGATCACGCGGAGGTGGAACTGCCTCGCATCGCAAGGCCTGAAGGGGAGATGGAATCCGCCTATCACGCGCTGGTGCTGGGCTTGCGCGACTACATGCGCAAATGCGGGTTCAAGTCGGCGGTGCTGGGCCTGTCCGGCGGCATCGACTCGGCGCTGACCTGCGCTTTGGCGGTGGCGGCGGTGGGCAAGGAAAACGTCCGCGGCGTGTCGATGCCATCCCGCTTCAGCAGCGGCCATTCCCGCGACGATGCGGCCGACCTCGCCAAGCGGCTTGGCATCGCCTACCACAGCGTCGCCATCGAGGATGCGCATCAGAGCTTTGAAGAGATGATGCAGCCCCATTTCAAGGGCCTGCCTCTGGACGCCACCGAGGAGAACATTCAGGCCCGCATCCGCGGCGTCATCCTCATGGCCTTCTCCAACAAGTTCGGATCCATCCTCCTGACCACCGGCAATAAAAGCGAATTGGCGGTGGGCTACTGCACGCTCTACGGCGACATGGCGGGCGGTCTGGCGGTGCTCAGCGATGTGCCCAAAACGCTGGTGTGGAAGCTGTCCCGGTGGATCAATGAATCCCCCCACTCGCCGCTGCGCCAGCAATACGGCGGGCCAGTCATTCCCGACAGCTCCATCGCCAAAGTGCCCAGCGCCGAACTTCGCCCCAACCAGACCGACCAGGACTCGCTGCCCCCCTACGACCAGCTCGACAATATCATCGAACGCTACGTCGAACGCGAACACAGCGCCCGCCAGATCGTCGAAGACACCGGCTATTCCCCCGACCTTGTGCTCCGCGTGGTGCAATTGATCGACCGCAATGAATACAAACGCAAGCAGGCAGCTCCGGGGCTGAAAATCACCGGCCGGGCGTTTGGGTTCGGTCGCCGCGTCCCGATCGCCCAGCGGTACGACAGCCGGCGGTCGATCCAGCACCCGGATTGGCCGATTCTGCCGGTTTAATCCAAGTCACGAAGAAAGACACGAGATTCACCACAACGGCACGACGAGCACGACGGTTCGCTTGAAAACGTGACGTTTTTCGTGATGGCCGTCGTGTCGTCGTGGTGAAGAACTTTTTTGTATTGTCATTCGGACATGGGCATTGGGGCATTGCGCCCGTTTACGCTTCCGACGTGAACAAATCCCCATTGGAGGTTGGGTTTGGCGCAGGCAGCGACAGGCCCACATGACTCGCCCCAGCCGCGGTAAGCTGCCGGCCGCGACGGGTCCGGGCGAGAAAACCAAGCTGAAGCAGGTAGGGTTCCACCATGTCCTCCAGCGTGCCGGCGTCTTCGCTGAGCGTCGCCGCCACCGCTTCCAGACCCACGGGACCGCCTTCGTACACCCGGCCGATCACTTCCATGTACTTGCGGTCCAGTTCGTCGAGGCCCAGTTCGTCCACGCCCTCGAGCTTGAGCGCTTCGGCCACCAGCGGCGAACTGATCGCCCCATCGCTTTTGACCTGGGCGTAATCCCGTACCCGCCGCAGCAGCCGGTTGGCGATGCGCGGCGTGCCCCGCGACCTTGCCGCCACGGTCTTGAGCGCCTTCTCATCCCGCGTCTCCAGCTTCAGCAGCGACGCGCTGCGCGGCAGAATGCGCAGCAGGTCGATCTGGTCGTAGAACTCCAGGTTGTGCGTCAGGCCGAATCTCGCCCGCATGGGACCTGACAACAGGCCCGCTCGCGTGGTGGCTCCGATCATGCAGAACGGCTTGATCGGCAGCGTGATCACCTTCGCGTGCATGCCCGAGTCGATGGAAACGTCAATCTTGAAATCCTCCATCGCAGGATAGAGGTATTCCTCGATCACCGGCGATAGTCGATGGATTTCGTCGATGAACAACACATCCCGCGCCGCCAGCTTGGTCAGCACGCCGACAAGATCGCCCGGCTTGGTCAGCGCCGGCCCGGAGGTCACGGTCAGATGCGTGCCCAGCTCATTGGCGATGATGTGGGCCAGCGTGGTCTTGCCAAGTCCCGGTGGGCCATGGAGCAGGACATGCTCCATCGGCTCGCCTCGCTGCTGTACAGCCTGGAGCGCGATGGTCAGCTTCTCCACGAGGCGAGGCTGGCCGACGTAGTCCGACAGCTTCGTGGGTCGCAGCGACTGGTTGAGCCGCTCTTCCACCGGGTCCTGCGCAACCGCCGAGATCAATCGTTCCTTGGCCATCGTGACAAGCCGATCTTACGCCACAGGCGTCGCGGTCAGTTCCTGAGCGACCAGATCATCATACGTTTCCCTGCGGCGGATGAGGGTGACATTGCCGCCATCGACGAGGACTTCCGGGGGTCGGGGCTGGGCGTTGTAGTTGCTCGCCATGGCCATGCCGTAGGCGCCGGCCGTGAAGACGCAGAGCAAATCGCCGCGCTGCACGGGGGGCAACATCCGGCCGACAGCCAGGACGTCGCCGGTTTCGCAGATCGGGCCTACGACGTCCGCCTTTTCCAGGCCGGGCAGGTCCAGTTCGGCGCTTCGCCTGACGGGCAGGAACTCCGGCTTCACCCGCGTGGGCCAGATGAAGTGGAAGGAGTCGTACAGTGCTGGGCGGATCAGGTGGTGCATGCCGGTATCGACGATGACGAATTTCTTCATTCCGCCGGTCTTGAGATAGAGCACGCGGGTGAGCAGGATGCCGGAGTTGCCCGCGATGGTGCGGCCGGGTTCGAGGAAGACGCGCAGGTTGTGGCCGAGCAGTTTGGGCACAATGGCCTGGGCATACTGCTCATAGGCCGGCGACTTGCCGGTTTCATAGTCCGCTGCGAAGCCGCCGCCGAGGTCGATGGCCTCGATCGCGTAGCCCTCGCCTCGCAGGTCCGCGATCAGCGACAGCGCCTTGTCCAGGGCCAGGACGTACGGATCGGGGCTGTAGATGGGCGAGCCGATGTGCAGATGAACCGCCGACAGCCGAAGATTTTCATTGCGGCCATAGGCACGGAAGAATCGGCGGGCACGTTCGATGTCCACGCCGAACTTGGTTTCCTTCTTGCCCGTGGTCGTCTTGGCGTGGGTCCGGGGATCGGAGACGTCGGGGTTGACCCGCAGCGCGCCGCGAGCCGCCTTGCCCATCTGCCGGGCAATCGCGGCGATGTTCTCAAACTCCGCTTCGGACTCGATGTTGAAATAGCCGATGCCCGCGTCGAGAGCCTGACGGATTTCCGCGTCCGTCTTGCCCACGCCGGCGTAGACGACCTTGTCCATCGGCACGCCCGCGAGTCTGGCGCGGTGCAGTTCGCCGCCGCTGACGACGTCCATGCCCGCCCCGCGCGCAGCCAGCAGCTTCAGCAGATGCAGGTTGCCACAGCTTTTGATGGAGTAGCAGATCGTCGGGCTGCAAGCGGCGAACGCGGTCGTGAGCCGGGCGTAATGCTCCTCGATCGTCTTGCGGGAGTAGACGTACGTGGGCGTGCCGACGCGCTGGGCCAGATCGTCGAGACTGACCTCTTCGGCAAAGAGCTGTCCATTGCGGTACTGAAAATGATCCATGTCCTGGCGGGTCCGTATGACTATGGGGTAAGGGGCGACATGATACCGCAGGTCGTGGCCACGGTCAGCCAAGCGAAACGCGGAGGATGTCCGCCACCGGAGAATCCGGATCGAGGATATCCCGCACGACCTGCTTAACCGCATCCCGCTGACCGGGCCAGAGAAACGCGCGATCGGCATGATCGCGGGGAATCCAGCGGCAATCATCGTGCTCGCGGTTGAGCCGGGGCACGGCGTGGACATTCACCTCGGCGGCAAAGCAAGGCCCAAGCATCATGCGGTCGATGTCCGCGAGGTAATAGATGTTCGGCGACTGCAACGACCACAAGCCCAGCAGCCCCTGGCCGGGGGCGAAGCCGGTTTCCTCCTCAAGCTCGCGCAACGCGGCGGCCGTGGCGGTTTCGCCTTCATGGATATGGCCGATGACGGGCATCCACGTGCCGATCATCGGAGCCTCGGCCCGGCGAAGCTGAAGAAACGCCACATCCCTTGCCGCCGCGGCACGGCGGAAGACGTAAACATCTACGATATCCGTGGCTAGTTGCGGGCCTGGCATGGCGATGTCACGCGGTAAGATGCTGGCGAATCGCTTCGGCGACGAACTGCGCGCGGCTGATGCCCTGAGCCTTGGCCTGATCATCCACCTGTTCCAACAGGGATCGTTCCATGCTCAGAGAAATCACACGGGCGCCCTGACCCTGCTGCGGACGTCCACGCTTGCGTTTGGCTTGCTGCAATCGCTTGCGATGAGCCTCCGTCAAGGGCTGAACCTTGGAATTGGTTTCTTCCCGGTCGAAGGCTTCGGTCGCCCTGGCCAATTCCCTGGTGGTCATCTCCCAGTAGGGTTTGCGTTTGTTCATCGCAGTCTCCTGTGCGACTGGCGATCACATGTTCCAACAATTGTCAGGTTATGGAGGAAAATACCGAAACGTCAATGCGGGCGACAGGAGTCGAACCTGCACTCCCTTGCGGGAACGGGAACCTAAATCCCGAGCGTCTGCCAATTCCGCCACGCCCGCGTGGTGTAAACATGATAGATGATTCGGCGGACTGCGGCGAAGACGCCGCAGCTACGACAGACCATTTGCACCGCCTTTTCGACGGAACTTCGGCGTGCGTTTGCCCGGAGTGCCGGGGCGATCGGTTTTGCGTTCTGTTTTGCCGCGGCTGACCTTGCCCATCTCCGGCATGGCCTTGAGTTCCTTGACCTGATCGCGCAACGTCGCGGCCCGCTCGAACTCCAACGCGGCGGCGGCGGCGTGCATCTTCTTCTCCAGTTCCGCGATCAGTTCAAGTCGATCGTACTCCTGCTCGCTGGCGGCCACCGCGGCGCGGGCAGTCTGCATCGCGCGAAGTTCAACTTCAATCCCCCGGCGGATTTCCTTGCGGATCGTCTGCGGCGTGATGCCGTGATCCGCGTTGTACTTGATCTGAATCTCCCGGCGACGGCTGGTTTCATCCATCGCACGCTGCATCGCGGGCGTGATCTGATCGCCATAGAGGATGACCGTGGCGTTGACGTTGCGGGCCGCGCGACCGATCTGCTGGATCAGGGATGTGGGACTGCGGAGGAAGCCGGCTTTGTCCGCGTCCATGATCGCCACCAGCGATACCTCCGGCAGATCCAGTCCCTCGCGCAACAGGTTCACGCCCACCAGCACGTCATAATCGCCTTCGCGCAATTCACGCAGAATCGTCACGCGATCCAGCGTTTCAATGTCGCTGTGCAGATAGCGGCACTTGATTTCCTTTTCCGCCATGTAGGACGCCAGATCCTCGGCGAGCCGCTTGGTCAGCGTGGTCACGATCGTGCGCTCGCCCTGCTTCGCCCGCTGCTGGGCCATGGCGACAAGGTCTGGAACCTGGCCCTGCGCGCCGCGGACTTCAATCCACGGATCGACCAGTCCCGTCGGACGGATGATCTGCTCCACCACCGCGCCTTCGCAGATCTTCAATTCATACGGTCCCGGCGTCGCCGTCACAAACACCACCTGCGGCCAGAGTTTTTCGATCTCCTCAAACCGCAAAGGCCTGTTGTCCATCGCACTGGGCAACCGAAAACCATGGTCCACCAGCACCTTCTTCCGCTGCTGGTCGCCGTTGTACATCGCGTGCAACTGCGGCAAGGTGACGTGACTCTCATCAATGATGAGCAGCCAGTCCCCGGAAGCGTCCCCGCCCCCGGAAGTGTTTCCGCCCCCGGAAGTTTCACTTGATGATGTGAGCCGCTGGTCGGGATAGTCGATGTCGTCGCGGGAGCCATCGACGTAGCCGCCCTGGTACGTGCCCGACTGGGCATCGGGGAAGTAGTCCAGCAGGGTGTAGGGCTTGCTTCCCGGGGGCCGACCGTCGAGATGCCGACTGTAGTTTTCGATGCCGGAGCAATAGCCGACTTCCTGGATCATCTCCAGGTCGTATTTGGTCCTGGCCAGCAGGCGCTGGGCTTCGAGCAGTTTGCCTTCGTGCCGCAGATGCAACACCTGCTGATCGAGTTCCTCCGCGATCGTCTGCAACGCCCGCTGCATGCGGTCTTCGGAAACGATGTAATGCACGGCGGGAAAGATGAAGATCTGCTTGTCCTCGCTGAGCAGCTCGCCGCTGGTGGGGTTGATCAGGGCCAGCGATTCGATTTCATCGCCGAACATGCCGATGCGGTAGGCGAATTCCTCGTCGCCGGGGAAAACTTCGATCACGTCGCCGCGCACGCGATAGGTGCGGCGTTGGAAGTCCATCTCCGCGCGGGTGTACTGCATGTCGTTGAGCGACAGGAAAAACTGCCGGCGATCCAGCGTCTGCCCCACCGCCAGGCTCAGCACGGAACGCTTGTACTCGTCCGGTGAACCTAAGCCGAAGATGCAGGAAACACTGGCGACGACAATCACGTCCCGGCGACTGACCAGGGCGCTGGTGGCGGCCAGACGCAGACGGTCGAGGTTGTCGTTGCGCGAGGCGTCCTTTTCGATGTAGATGTCCCGCTGGGGAATGTACGCCTCGGGCTGGTAGTAGTCGTAGTAGCTGACGAAATAGCACACGGCCGCATCGGGGAACAGATCGCGGAACTCCTCGTACAACTGGGCCGCCAAGGTTTTGTTGTGGCTGATGACCAGTGCGGGACGGTTCACGCGGGCGATGACGTTGGCCATGGTGAACGTCTTGCCCGTGCCGGTGGCGCCCATGAGGGTCTGGTACTTTTTGCCGGTCTGGATGCCTTCGACGAGGGCGTCGATGGCCTGCGGCTGATCGCCGGTGGGCCGCATGTCGCTGACCAGTTGAAACTCATCGCGGGGGCTGCGGGGCATCAGGGGATTGTATCGCCGCCCTGATGACCGCACCGAAGACGGTGCGGCTGTGACGGATGGCGTTCCGGGCGCGGCTGGCGGCCAAACTCCCGGAACCCGCCCCTTGCCGAAATGAAAACAGGGGCTACAATGCCGACCTGTCCTAAGGCGAGGCCAAGGCCCCGTCGTCTAGTCCGGTCCAGGACGTCAGGTTTTCATCCTGAAAACACGGGTTCGAATCCCGTCGGGGTCATTCTCGCCGGACCGGCATAACCCGCAGTAATGCGGGTTTTTTCATGCGCAGTCCCGGCCGGTCACGTTCGCATGGCGGTGAAAGCGGTGTCGTCTTGCGTCAGTGCCGCATCGGATCACACTTCGTCTTCGATCACCTGGACCATGAAGTTTGTGCCGGCTGAGAGCGTGTCGGTGAGGATGTTGCTGTTGGTGACGGTGATCTGCCCTTGATTGCCCGCCTTGGCCGTGAGGCTGGCGATGGTGTTGCCGGCGACGCCGATGGGCGTGGCGCTGGGGTTCTGGGCGACCAGAGTGAGGCTGGCCTTGCCGATCTTCCATGCCGCGACCATGGAGTTGACGAACGCCTGGGTCTGGCCGACGCCGGTCAGGGTGACATTCGTCAGTTCACCGTTGTGATTGACGAAGTCATCCGCTGAGGCGGGAAGCTCGTCCTGATCTTCCTGGACATCGACGAAGATTTTGGCGTTGTTCAGGCCGGCGGCGGTGAAGCTGGCGAGCTTGGTGTTCAGACGCAGGTCGGCGTTCTGTACCACGCCTGTGGCTTTGAAGGTCGATAGCGTGTTGAGTCCCAGGAAATCCAGGCCGTTGATGCTGGTCACGGAGACCGTGGTGGCCGCGCCGGAAAGCGTCCACGCGGCTCGATCGCCGTCGTCGCCGGAGCCGAGTTGACCTGTGATGTTGGCTGTGCCGAGGGTGGATTTGTTGGCGACGGCGGAGCCGGTCAGGTTCACATCCGCGCGGAAGTTGCCATTGCTCGTCAGCGTGGCGACCGCGGCGGCATCCAGCGTGCCGCCGGTCCAGCCCTGAACCGTCAGCGTGGTGATGTCGGCGATGGTGTTCACGAAACCATTGGTGACAGCGCCAAGGCTCAGCGTGGCGACATTGAAGGGCAAGCCGCCTTCGCCGAGCTGGTTGTTGGTCAGTTCAAAGCCGTTGGTATTCTTGGCGGTGATGCTGGTGATAGCGCCGTTGATGTCCCAGACGGTGGAAGGCGTGTCGGGGTTCTCTTCGACGCCGGGGACCATGCCCGCGCCGAGCGTGCCGGCCAGGGAGACGACGCCCAAAACAGGTGACGATCCTGCTCCTCCTTCAAGCAGCAGATCCGCGGCGAAGGCGGCCGTGCCCGTGCTGGTCAGCTTGCCCAGACTTTGCGCTTTAATCAGTCCCGTTTCCCACTGCTTCACCGTGACGGAGCCGATGCTGGACGAAGCTTCCACCCAGGCTGCCCCCACATCGCCGAGGCTCAGCGTGGCGATGGTTACCGGGTCCAGATCCCAGCCGTCCGTGCTTGCCGCCGTGATGCTGCCGATTTTGCCGGCGATCGTCCATTTCAGCGCAGCTTCCTGTGTGTCCGCCCCGTTGCCCATCGCGCCTTTGATCGTCGCTGTGCCCAGCGTGTTGCCGGTGGTCACGTCCTGGCCCGACAAGTCCAGCGTGGCTTTGAACGCGCCGACACCCGTGCTGCTTAGCGTCGTCAAGGCGTTGGCTGTGATCGAGCCGGTGTCCCAGCTTGCCACCGTCAGCGTCGTGATCGCGCCGTCCACGTCCATCCACGACGACCCCACCACGCCAAGACTCAGCGAATTCACCGCGGCGACCAGCGTGTCGGTGTCGCCGACCAGCAGCGTAAAGCCGTCCGCGCTGCCTGCCGTGATGCTGCCGATCTTGCCGGTGATGTCCCACTTCAACGCCGTTTCATCCGTGTCGCCGCCGTTGCCCAGCGCGCCCTTGATCGTCGCTGTGCCCAGCGTGTTGGCGTTGGTCGCCAGGCTTGCGCCCTCTAAATCCAGCGTGGCCTTGAACGCGCCGGTGCCCGTGCTGCTTAGCGTCGTCAAGGCGTTGGCTGTGATCGAGCCGGTATCCCAGCTCGTCACCGTCAGCGTCGTGATGTTGCCGTCAACATCCACCCATGCCGCACCCACCGTGCCGAGGTTCAACGATGCGATGCTCGTCGGGTCCAGATCCCACCCGTCCGTGCTTGCCGCCGTGATGCTGCCGATTTTGCCGGCGACCGTCCATTTCAGCGCAGCTTCCTGTGTGTCCGCCCCGTTGCCCAGCGCGCCCTTGATCGTCGCTGTGCCCAGCGTGTTGCCGGTGGTCACACCCTGGCCCGACAAGTCCAGCGTGGCTTTGAACGCGCCGACACCCGTGCTGTTCAGTGTCGTCAAGGCGTACGCCTCGATCGAGCCGGTATCCCAGCTTGTCACCGTCAGCGTCGTGATCGCGCCGTCCACGTCAACCCATGCCGCACCCACCGTGCCGAGGTTCAACGATGCGATGCTCGTCGGGTCCAGATCCCACCCGTCCGTGCTTGCCGCCGTGAT
>JADLAP010000359.1 GCA_020848195.1 Phycisphaeraceae bacterium | reverse complement strand
TTTTTAAAGATCCCGAATAGGGCCGATCCACTCCCGCTCATAGAAGCATATGTAGCTCCCAGGACATATAGCTTTTCCTTGATCTTTTTCAGTTCCGGATATTTTGGAAACACAGAGTCCTCAAAGTCATTGCTGATGTACTTTTTCCATTGGGATATGGGAAGTTTCTGAATATCCTCTTCCAGGGAACGCATAGGCTTTTTGGGCTTCACCCCGCTGTACGCAAGCGCAGTGTTGATATGAATATCCGGACAGACCAAAACAATATAATATCTACTAAGGTCCAATTGAATGGATTCTAATTGATCTCCCTTTCCCTGCGCAAAAGCAGGCCTGTTGCTCACAAAAAAGGAGCAGTCGCTTCCTAACTGGCGGGCGTAATGATGCAACTCGCCCCAAGAAATTCCCAGCTCAAAGACATCGTTCAGCAGACGAATGAAAAACGCAGCATCGGCTGAGCCTCCTCCAAGCCCTGCTCCGATGGGAATGACTTTGTGCAAATAGATATTGATATCAGGAAGCCGCGGATGATCTTTTTTGATCAGATGATATGCCTTTACGCAGAGGTTGTCTTTATTGTCTCCGGGAATCCTTATTCCGGATCCCTTAACCTCAACCTCTTTTCCTGAACCTTGTATAACTTCCAGCGCATCAAACACGATCTCTTTTAACGGGTACATCACGGTCTCAATGTTGTGAAACCCATCCGCCCGTTTTTCGGTGATGTTAAGGCCTATGTTGATCTTGGCGTTGGGAAAACAGATCACGTTTTTTGCGAATTACGAATGCCTACGAATATACGAATTAGATGTTTTTGTGGGTGATGGGATTCTTTCATTATTACTATATTCGTGACTTAATGAATGAGATTTGCCGATTTGTACTCATTCGTAATTCGTAAAGTATGAATTATTTAGACTTTGAAAAGCCCATCGAAGAGATCTCCGAGCAAATTGAAAAGCTCAAAGTAGTGGCTTTAAAAAATAAGGTGGATGTATCTGCGTCCATCCGGCAGCTTGAAGAAAAGATAAAATCCAAGAAGATAGAGGTATATGCAAATCTCACCCCCTGGCAGCGGGTTCAGCTTTCCCGTCACCCCGACAGGCCCTACACATTAGACTATATCCAGGCTTTAACCAAGGGAAATTTCACCGAGTTTGCCGGTGACCGCTTTGTAAAAGATGATAAAGCAATGATCGGGGGCTTTGGGGAAGTAGATGGTAAAACCATTATGTTCATCGGACAGCAAAAGGGGAGAACCACCAAAGAGCGCCAGGCCCGGAATTTTGGCATGGCCAACCCGGATGGGTACCGTAAATCCCTGCGGTTGATGAAGCTTGCGGAGAAGTTTAACAAGCCGGTTGTTACTTTTATTGATACTCCCGGAGCCTACCCCGGCATTGAAGCCGAAGAGCGGGGACAGGCTGAGGCTATTGCAAAGAACTTATTCGAAATGGCCCGTTTGAAGGTGCCGGTCA
>JADLAP010000183.1 GCA_020848195.1 Phycisphaeraceae bacterium | reverse complement strand
GCGGATCAAATCGTAAAGCTGTGTGCAGCAGCGACTTGGCTCGATGAGGGTCCGATTTTGATCCTTCAGGGATCATAGGCCGAAAAACGGGATCATCGGGATCAAAATCGACAAAAACAGGCTTCGCGGGGGTAAAAATCAAGCCTCTCGCCCACCCAATCCCTTGATGCCGGGCCGCGTGGAATCCCACTTCCCAGCAGTCCATCACAGCCCTGCGAGCCGCCAGAAGACGATGAAAATGCGAGGGCTTGCGGTTCGGGGGCTGGCGGCGAAGCCCCCGATTTCGCCACCGCGGGACTATCGTTCGCAAGTCAATGCTTTCCCCGGATGTTGCGTCTACCTACACAAGAACCGGAAGAAACAGCGTGGTTTCATCGTCACGCGCCGCCGTGGGCCGTACCATGTGCCAATGGAGGTCCATGATGAAGCGTGCGATGAAAGGATCGGTTCTGGCGATGATGGCTGTGGCGGCAGCGGCGGTGGCAGGCACCGCGTTGACGTTGCAGGGTTCTTCGACGCCCGCGGAGTTCGAGGTGACCCCGGAAGTCGTCGCGGCCGACCCCGGCCCCTACGCCGCCACGCTCGGCCGGGGCATGGCCAACACGTGGCTCAATGGCGGCGCGTTTGAGCCGCTGACGTTCCGTCGCATGTTCCACGTGCAAGGCGATTCGCCGGACGAAATGATCGTCGGCAAGTCCAGCATTGACGGCTACAACGTCTGGCGCGGCGGCCTGTGGACCGGGGCCAGGGCGAGGGTTTACCGCATCCGCGATGGCAAGTTCGCGCTGGTGCGCACGGACACGGTGGCCCGGCACGACGCCAGCGGATGGACCGCGGCTCCGGGCTTTTCCCCGACGCTGCTGTCCAGTCCATCGGCGACCACGACGCAAATCCGACTGCCCAGCTTCTGGCGTCGCGGGGTGAGCAACTGGTTCTGTGTCGTGGCGGTTGATGCACAGGGCCGGCAGTCGCAGCCGTCCAATGTGCTTGAACTGCCGGTTCCCCCCGTGCCTGAAAAGGACGCCGATCCAGTCCAAAGCAAGGTGGCACTGAAACTCCGTCGCCCGGCGGATGAAGACGGGGCCGCCGCGCGGGACATCGCCTCGCCCGCGCATGTTCAGGCGAAAGTCGATGCGAACACGGGCATCATCACGTTCACATGGGATGCCTCGCCGGGTCCGAAGCTGGCGGGGTATCTGGTTCTCGTCAGCGACGACGCGCCCGCGCAACAACGCGGCTTTCACCTGGTCCTGTCCCAGCGGCCAACCGATCCTGCGCAACAGCTCAAAACCGGCGACCTGGTGTTTCTGGACAAGGAATACCGCCGGTGGGATCCGGATCAGCGCTGCGCCAACCGAATCCACAACATCAGGGAATACAGTTGGCCGGAGCTGATTCCGTTTGGAAATGACGCCAATCGAACCTGGTCGCTGGTGGAACATCCAGGGCCGCTGCCCGCGGAGTTCAAGGATCATGGCCAGACGTGCCTTCAACTGGACCTGCGCGACGACCAGCCGGTTGTTCTGGGTCAGTACGTCTTTTCCAGCACGGAACAGAACTGGTATCGCGTGCTGGACCCGGACAAAACGTATGTCGTGGAGTTCCGGGCCAGATCGCAAGGCGTGACGAAGCCGGCGACGTTCCGGCTGACCGAGCCGTACACGTCCGAGGAAATGCCCCCGCTGACATTTGAGCTGACGGGAGAGTGGGTGCGACATCGGGGCACGTTCCGCGTGCCTCGCCGTCTGACCGCGGGCACGCAGGTCGGCCAGATGCAGTTGCAGTTCCAAGGCCCCGGCGTCGTATGGGTGGACAATGTCCGCGTGTATGAAGACAGCGCGGAATGCGCGGCGTTTGTGCCGGAGGATGTCGCCGTCCTGCGGGAATCGAAGCTCAGCTTTCTCCGCACGCACAGCCTGATCAAGTCGCCGATGGGCTACTCGCTGGACGCGCTGACCAACGCCCGGGGCATGGAGATCGGCAGCGGCCTGCACGTTCAGTCGCAATACACGCTGGACAGCCTGCTGCACAGCTTTGAACAAGGCGGTGTCAATCCGTGGCTGCAGATTGAAATGTGCCTCGATGATGAGGAATGGCGAGGACTGGTGGAGTATCTGGCCGCGCCGTATGACCCGCGGACCGACACGCCGCGGGGCAAGCCGTGGGCGTACAAGCGATATCAGCAGGGCCGGACGCAGCCGTGGAGCCTGGCGTTCGATCGCATCCTGTTTGAGATCAGCAACGAGACGTGGAACTTCCTGTTTCGCCCGTGGATTTTCAACGGCATGGCGATGACCGACGAAGCCACGGGCCGGGTCTACCGCAACGGCGAGATTTACGGCCTGTTCCAGGAACACGTGATTGCCGCGATGAAGAGCAGCCCGTACTGGACGGCGGACCTGGACAAGCGGATGTCGTTCGTCCTTGGCGGCTGGGCCATACGCACGACAGCCGACGGCTACGGCCAGCAGTCGGCGATGACCAGTCCGCACTCGCGCTACATGACCGTGGCGGAGTACAACGGCGGCTGGGATGAAAAAGAATCGCCGGCCCAGGTCACGGATGAATTCTTCTTCCAGGCGCTGAGCCAGACGGCGCAGGTGGCGATCCCCCGCGCCGACGCGCAGCGCCGCTGGCTGGCGGAACATCGCAGGCAATTCGGCGGCGATCTGGAACTGGGCACCTACGAGGCCGGCCCCGGCTATAACCTCAACGGCCTCAACGGCGTCAAGATGACCCCCGACCAGACCGAAGCCGAATCCAAGGTGTTGAAGAGCCTCGCCGGCGGCACCGCCACGCTGGACAACTTCCTCGCCCGCTCACATCGCGGCTACACGCTGCAGAACTTCTTCACCTTCGCCCGCAACCGCCTGTACTGGACCAGCCATGCCCGCATGGAAAACGGCGGCCAGGCGTATCCGAGCTGGATGGCGCTGAGCCTGTACAACCGACAGGGCACGGGCGATTTCCTCGGTATCCGCACGATCAGCGTGCTGACGGCCGATCTGCCCCGCACGGCCCGGCGTGATGCGATGCCGGATGCGCCGATGGTCGCCGCCTACGCCACGCGGCAAGGCGATCGGGTGAACCTGTTTCTGCTCTCACGAAAACTCAACGGCTATCCCTCGCGGCTCGATGATGGTTTTGTGCCGGTGAAGGTGACGTTGCCGTTCACGCAGGCGCAGCGCATCACACTGCACGCGATGACGGGCGATCCGCGAGCGAACAATCTCGACGCGGCCAACGTGACGATTCAGACCCGCGACATCCCGGCCGCGGCGTTTCACGGCGAGTTGATCGTGAACGACGCAACGGGCGTGGACGCAAGGGGCCTGCCTCCGGCGTCGGTGCTGCTGTACGTGCTTGAAGGCGTGAAATAGCGGAAAAAGCGAGGAACAACCTTACGCGGCGCGGAAACTGGCCCTCGGTTTGGGAATCGGCTTGAGGACGGACAACTGCTTCTTCTCAAGCTGGGCCAGATCGATCAGGCAGGCGGAACTGCCGGCCATCGGTTCGACGATGGGACGATCCAGTTGCCGCGGATTGGCGGAGACGACGCGAGCGGCCCGTCCGTCGGACAGTTCAACGAAGGAGCCGACCGGAAACAGCCCCGCCGCCTGCACCAGCGCCCGGGCCGCGGCGGGCCAGAACGATTGCCGCGACGTGCCCTGGAGCATTTCCTCCATGGCGGTGTACGGCAGCTTGGATTCGCGGTATCTGCGCTTTTCCGTGGCGGCGCCGAATGTATCGACCACGCCGAGCACCCGCGCCAGGTCGCAGATGGCGCTGCCCGACAAGCCCTGCGGATAGCCCGTGCCGTTCTCGCGTTCGTGGTGCTGGAGCGTCGCCAGTTGCACCAGGCTGTCCAGCGGACGGATCAGTTGCAGCAGCGCGACGCCGAGGCTGGGATGACGGCGAACGAGCTGGCGATCGGTATCGGTTAACTGGCCTGCGCCGGTGCGGATTCGGTTGCTGACCAGCAGCATGCCGACGTCGTAGACCAGCCCGCACACGCCGGCGAGGCGCACGTTCTCCTCGCTCCAGTTCATCTGCGCCGCCACCGCCATGGCCAGGACCGCGCCCTTGAACGCGTGGTCGGACATGTAGTCGTCGATGGGATGATCGAACAGCGCCAGTTGCGTGAACTGCGTGGGGCAATCGTCGAGACATTTCAGCAGGTTCGTCACGATGACGTCCAGTTCATCGTGGGCGATTTCCGTGCCGGTTTCCAGACAGGCGAAGATGCCGCGGATATGGTCGACGGATTCTTTGCGCAGCCGCTCCAGCCGGGCGGGATCGAGCGCTTCGCCCTGATTGCCCTTCGCATGGCGGGAGGAGGACTTGATGCGCAGGTCCATGCGGCGCATGCGTTGATGCAGATCGGCGACGAGGGCGTCGGCCATGGCCTGATTGACGACCAGGGCGCGGCGATTGGGCCTCGGCGGCGTGGAAGAAGCAGTCGTGGTCGCCGCGGATGCGGCGGCTGTTTCAGACTCAGACGACGCCGACGACGATGCCGCGGCGCCTGCGGCCGGCCCGCTCTCCAGAACGCCGGATTCCTGCAGGTCCGCCAGACTTTCGGCCATATACACGATGGCGCCGCTGGCGCGGACGATCGCATCAATGTGCCGTTGCGTCACCGTCACGCCCGCGTTGAGCAGCTTCTGACCAGTCGCGGAGAATATCGTCTGCTTGACGCAGGTTCCCGGCGAGATCGATGTGATGCGAATGCGTTCCATACCACTTCCCCCCGCCCCCGTCCTGCAGGCCAAACCACGAGGCAACTTCCGCCGGCTACACATCGCCGACGATGCCGACTTGTAACTCATCGGATCAGACCTGTGACAACTTGAGGCTACCCCCGTGGATTATCCTTGGCAGCCCCGCAACTATCGGGCTTTGCAATCTGAACATTGCCCGGCAAACGCACGAAACATGCGGTATAACGATGCTGATCGAAGCGGGGAGGAAATGTTCTTACCGGACCGTCAGGGATGACGGCTCCATTTGCTGGACAAGGAGGTGACCTGATGTCCACTTCTGACGCGCCCCTGATGCTCAGCGTCAGCGGCTTGCGTGGACTGATTGGCCGGTCGCTGACGCCGGTGATCGCCACGCGATACGCGGCCGCGCTGGGCAAGTGGATGACGCAACAGCAGCGCCAGCCGCACGTCGTCCTCGGCCGCGACAGCCGCCCCTCCGGCCAGTGGCTGGAACTCGCCGTCGCATCGGGCCTGATCGCCTCCGGATGCCGCGTCACGAGCCTCGGCATCGCCACCACGCCCGGCGTGGCAGTGATGATCGGCCACCTCCACGCTCACGGCGGCATCGTCGTCACCGCCAGCCACAATCCCCTTCCGTGGAACGGCATCAAGGCGCTGCGTCACGACGGCGTCGCGCCCCCGGCCGATCAGGCCGCACGCATCATCGACGACTTTCACCACGATGCCGCCAGCTACGCCGGCCCAACCGATCTCCCCTGCCTGTCACACGATCCCACCGCCGTGCAGGTCCATGTCCATCGCGTGCTCCAGCAGGTGGATGTCGACGCTATCCGCCGACGCAAGCTCAAGGTCGTGGTGGACAGCGTCTGCGGCGCAGGCGGCCCGGAAGCCGTCGCCCTGCTCGATGCCCTCGGCGTGGAACGCGTGCATCTGGGCGCGGAGCCGACGGGCCTTTTCCCCCATCCCCCGGAACCCATCGCGGAAAATCTCACCGGACTGACCGACGCGGTGCGCGAACATCACGCCGACGCCGGCTTCGCGCAGGACCCTGATGCCGACCGGCTGGCCATCGTCGACGACACAGGCCGGTACATCGGCGAGGAATACACCCTCGCCCTGGCGGTGCATCACGTGCTGCGACACCGGCTGCCCACGGGAACGACCACGCCGATTGTGGTGGCCCATCTGTCCACGAGCCGGATGATCGAAGACATCGCCGCGGCCGTGGGCGGGCGCGTGCTGCGCAGCCCCGTCGGCGAAGCCAACGTCGCCCAGGTCATGCAGCGATCCAACGCCATCGTCGGCGGCGAAGGCAACGGCGGCGTCATCCTGCCCCCCGTCGTCGGCGTCCGCGACAGCCTCGTCGCCATGGCGCTGACCCTCGACCTGCTGGCCCGCGAAGGCAAACCCCTGCACGAAATCATCCGCGCCATTCCCGCCTACGCCATCGTCAAGCGGAAATTCGACGTCAGCGACGCCATCAAGCAGCGTTTGGAGCCGGCGATGTGCAATCACTACCAGGGCCAGCGCATCGACACGCAGGACGGCGTCCGCGTCGACTGGCCCGACCGCTGGGTGCATGTGCGTCCGAGCAACACGGAGCCGATCCTCCGCATCATCGCCGAAGCACGCGACGAAACCGCCGCGGAGCAGCTCATCGACGAGGCCCGCAAGGCGCTGGGCGTGTAATGGATACATGACCGTCATTGGACAATGACCGAAGGTCCAAATCCGAATGACGAATGAAAGACTCTGTTCCAGCCGCGGGCAAACTGCCCGCGCGTCTTGGCATTCGTCATTCGGATTTCGTCATTCGATCATTTCCCATGCGGGTGGCGGTGATGCAGGATGTGCGGCTTTTCCAGCCTGTGTTTGAGCATCAGCGCCTCGTCGCCGAGGATGTCGAGCGTGGGGCCGTCGGCGACGATGACGCCGTGGTCCATCACGATCACGCGCGGACACAGTTCCACCACCAGTTCCAGGTCGTGCGTGGCGATCAGGCGTGTCACCTTGATCTGTCGCAGCAGTCGGTGCAACTCACGCCTGCCCTGGGGATCAAGGCTGTGCGTCGGCTCGTCGAGCACGAGGATGTGCGGATCGCATGCCAGCACGCCCGCGAGGCAGACGCGACGTTTTTCGCCGCTGCTGAGTCGGTGCGTGGCGCGATGTTCGAAGCCGGTCAGTTCCACCTCCGCCAGAGATTGCGTCACGCGCCGCGCGATTTCGTCTTCGCTTAATCCCAGTTGCCGCGGGCCGAACGCCACGTCCTCCGCCACGGTGGGACAGAAAAGCTGATCGTTGGGATCCTGAAACAGCAGGCCCACGCGGCGACGGATTTCCGGCAGATTCGCCTTGATGACAAGCAATCCGCCGACCTGCACGCAGGACGCGTCCCGGCTGGGTTCCTCGGGCAGCAGGCCGTTGAGATGCCAGAGCAGCGTACTCTTGCCCGCGCCGTTGGGGCCGACGAGTCCGACGCATTGGCCTTCGGCGATGTCCAGGCTGATGCCGCGCAAGGCGGATGTGCCGTCGGGATAGCTGTACGTCAATCCCGTGACATTCAAGGTGAATTCACCCTCGGGGTTTCCGGGGGCACTTCCGGGGGCACTTCCGGGGGGGGTCATTGCCAGCCTCGTGCCGTCATGGCGGCGTAGACGCGCTCGGCCCGGTCGGAAGCGCGGATGAACAGTTGTCCCGCGATGCCCGCGAGGCTGTGCCACGACAGGTTCCGCCGCGGCGTGAAGGTCCGGCTCATCCGCGCGCGGCGCATCCGCTGCGATTCCTCGGTCAGCACCGACAGATACCGCACCATCAGAGCCAGCGTGGTGATCAGCAGCGCGGGCACTTTCGCGCGCTGCATCGCGCGAAGCAGATCGCTGAAAGACGTGGTGGACGCCAGAAGAATCATGGTCAGCAGGCAGAGCGTGGTCTTGGCGATGAGGACGAGAAACAGCCGCCAGCCGCCGGGACCGAAGATGCTCATGACCGCCACGCCCGCCGCCAGCGGTTCCAGGCAGATCAGCCGCCAGAGGATATACCGCAAAGGCAGCCGGCTCAGCAGCGTGACGATCACGAGCACCCCGGCCGAGATGGCGAGCCATGCCGCATGGTCCGGCGGCAACATCGCCATGCCCGTCGCCAGCACGAGAGCCAGCGTCAGCTTGATCCCCGCCGGGCAGCGGTGGATCAGACTGTGATGAACTGTGGGAAACCCGAAGAGCGGGTGATGCATCGGGATTCACCTGTCATGCCTGTGTGCCACCGGACGTGGCGGTTGCCGGGGCGGATCGCACCGTAAGCACCTTGGCCAGCACCCACGCCATGGCGAACACGAACACCGTGCCGACGAGTCCCGCCAGCGCGGTGGCCACGCCTTCCACGGAAACACCCGGCATGGCGTAGTCGGGAATCGGCGAGGATACCACCGGCTCCTCCGCTGCGAAATGCTCAAATCCCAGCGTGCCCGCCACCTTCTCCAAACCATCCGGCCACGGACAGGCGAACGGCGCCACGAATATCGCCAGGCCCAGACTGATAATCAATCCCAGCGCCAGCATCGTACCGAAGCCGACCTGACCCGATGGCATCGCCATCGCTTCGCCGGTGGGCCTAAGTCCCAGCAGATCGGGCCGGGTCTTGCCGATGGCGGCAATGACCATCGCGGTAATCGCGCCTTCGCCGATGCCGATGAGCAGGTGTACCCCCGCCATGGCCGGCAGCGCGGTGGACCAGGGCACGATGTTCGACGCGGCAAGCTCGCCGGCGCAGACGATCGACGCCAGCACCGTGCCGAACCATCCGGCGAACGCGCCGGCGAGAATCATGCCGAAAAGACCGGGGAAAACCCGCGTCACCAGCCGGTAGATCATCCACCCGCCAACGCCCGCCACCAGTCCCATGTTGAAGACATTGGCCCCCAGTGCGGTGACGCCGCCGTCGGCGAAGAGCAGGCATTGGGCGATGAGGATGACGCTCATCACCACCACGGCCGCGCCAGGCCCCAGCAGCGCGGCGATCAGCACCGCGCCCACCATGTGCCCGCTCGTGCCGCCCGCCACGGGAAAGTTGAGCATCTGCGCGGCAAACACGAACGCCGCCGCCAGACCCAGCAACGGAACCTTCGACGCCGGCAACGTCCTGTTGACCTGCCGCAAGGCAATGCCCAGCCCCGCCGCCGACAACACGCCCATCGTCACCGCCGTCTTGGCGTCCACGAATCCATCAGGAATATGCATCGCAAATCCTCTTTTTTAGCTGCAGATGAACGCAGATAAACGCAGATGAAAACCCAAAACAACAATCAGTATTTGAATTGAATTCAATCTCTGTCTATTGCATTTATCTGCGTTCATCTGCGTTCATCTGCGGCTAAAATCAGCCTCAGAATCCCCACGTCAGCCCGGTCGTCACGAGCAGGTCGGGCCAGTCGCCGGCGACGTGGCCGCCGATCGCGGCGTCCAGCGTCACGGCATCCGTCAACATGTAGCGCACGCCCACATTGAAGCCCGCGGCCGTCTTGCCGCCTTCCACCGGCGTCTCGAACAACAGCTCCGCCACCGGCTGAAGCTTGTCCGTCAGGTCATACGTGACGGCCGGCCCATAGTGCAGCACGTCCGTGTCTTCGTCCGCGTCGTCCTCGCCGACCCACGTGTAGCCGAGATTGAACAGCAGCGCGGTCTTTTCGCCCAACGTGCGCTGGGCGATCCACGACACGTCGTAATCCACGTAGCCGGAGCCGAGGTCGTCTTCATCGTCGGCCAGCGGCAGATTGACCGAAGCCGCGACGGCCTGGTCGAACCATGCCGTGTCCTGGTCGAGAAGCTTGAGCTTGCCGCCCAGTTCAATGTCGCTGAAGCTTTCGACATTTCGGCTGTCGCTTTCGCGCTGCTCCATCACGCCGCCGAAGCCGACACCGATTTCCATGCGGGGCAACAGGCCGAAGGTCAATCCCATTGGCGCTTCGTAGTGGTTGTCGTGGCCGTCCCGCTCATAGGCGAAGCCGGCTTCGACTTCAAAATGCCCCTGCTCCACCGGATCGGAGTCGTCTGTTTCCAGAGGCCTGCCCGCCCAGACGGGCATCGCCAGAAGCATCGCGCCCAACATGGCCGTGAATCCCTGCCGAAACATCAGTGCATGTCCTTTCCGGTTGTGGTCACCGTGAGCCGTCCGTGCTTGACGCCTTTGACGCCGATCAAGGCGTCGGCGATCGCGCACACGCGAGTTGCCTGTCCCTTGACCGCCAGAACTTCCAGACAGTTGTGGTGATCCATGTGGACGTGCAACGTGGAAATAATCAGGTCGTGATGGTCGTGCTGGATGTCCGTGAGGGCTTCCTGCACGTGCGACTTGTGGTGGTCGTAGACGAGCGTGATGGTGCCGGCGATTTCGTGTTTGCCCTGATGCCGGTGGTGTTCGACGAGCCAGTCGCGGATCATGTCGGCAATCAGCAGCGAACGGTTGTCGTAGCCCTTCTGCTGCGCCATGGCATCAAGGTCGTTGAGCAGGGCCTTGGGCAGGGAGACGCTGAAACGCGCCACGCCGGGATGTGAAGATAAATCCATCGTGTTACCTTTGGGCGAGATTGTAACACGGCGCGTCCTGCCTGCAACTGCCGCAGCCTGAACGAAAAAGCCATCGAAGACCCACCGCTATAATGGTCGTCCGACATGAGCGATATCGCCATCGAGGTTGAAGATTTAGGCAAACGCTACCGCCTGGGCGCAAGCGCCCCCTACCACCGGCTGTCCGAGGCGATGGTCGGCCTGACAACGCTCCCCTTCCGCGCTACTCGGAAATTGTTCCATCCCCCCACAAGCCCCATGGCGAACACCCCCGGAACCGCGAGCCGTGGGGGTAATGCAACTTCCGGGGCTTCCGCCAGCGATCTCTGGGCCTTGCGACACGTCAGCTTCCAGCTCAAGGAAGGCGAAGTCCTCGGCGTCATCGGTCGCAACGGCTCCGGCAAGTCCACCCTGTTGAAACTCCTCTCTCGCGTCACCGAACCGACCGAAGGCCACGCCAACATCCGAGGCCGCGTCGGCTCCCTGCTCGAAGTCGGCACAGGCTTCCACCCGGAACTCACCGGCCGGGAAAATATCTTCCTCAACGGCGCCATCCTCGGCATGACCCCCGCCGACATCCGCAAACGCTTCGACGAAATCGTCGCCTTCTCCGAACTGGAAAAGTTCCTCGATACCCCTGTTAAACGTTACTCCTCCGGCATGTACACCCGCCTCGCCTTCGCCGTGGCCGCACACCTGGAGCCGGACATCCTCGTGGTCGATGAAGTCCTCGCCGTCGGCGATCTGGCCTTCCAGAAAAAATGCCTGGGCAAGATGAGCGAAGTGTCACGCACGGGAAGGACGGTGCTGTTTGTCAGCCACAATATGACGGCAGTTCAAACCCTCTGCACCTCGGCCATGCTGCTTGATGCAGGGGAACTGATCTGTGTGGGAAAGGTCGGCACGACCATCGGCCGGTATCGTGACAACATGGATGACCAGTACGCCGTTCGGAGGTGGAACGATGATGATTCCGCTCCCGGCGACGATGTGGTTCGCATCCTGTCGATGGATGCCGGAACTGATGATCAAAGTTGTGTCAGCACGATTGAACAATGCACGCCGTTCCATGTTGCAATGACCTATCGCGTTTTCCAGTCTTCCTGCATACTGATCCCCAATATTCACCTTTACACAGCGGATGGCGTGTGCATTTCCACAGCGATCGACCATCAATCGTCATCCATCCCCAAACAACCCGGCGTGTACAAAACAATTCTCCACATTCCCGCCCCGCTGATTTCGCCAGGCATCATCCATGTGAACGCAGCCATGACGACGTTTGCTCCATGGGTCGTTCACTTCCACATCACGCCGGGAATTAGCCTGACCATCGCTGAAGACCAGCACGGCCTGACCAACCGTGCCGGCTACACGGGCATGCTCCCCGGCGTTGTCCTCCCCAACTATCAGTGGGCCACGACGCCAGCATGAAATCGGATACCGCAATGACCTGGCAACCCACCATTCAATCATGCACCGTCTGCGGCTCGTCCCGCCTCAAGCAGTCACCATGTCTTTGGCCGGGTCTGATCGCCGAATGGCAGCTTTCGCCGCAGGAGGTGGAATACATCAACCGTCAACAGGGGTTTCATTGCCTCAAATGCCATGCGCAACTCCGCACAATGGCTCTGGCATCGGGAATCATGCAAACGTACCGGTTTGACGGCCTTTTTTGCGATTTTGTCCGCACGACCACGGCAAAATCGCTGCGTGTGCTTGAAATCAATGAGGCAGGCCTGCTTCATCCCTATCTTGCCAAACTGCCCAATCTGAGATTCGTTTCATATCCGCAGACGGACATCATGAACATGGCGGAACTGGCGGATCATTCCTACGACCTCGTGGTCCACTCCGAAACGCTTGAGCATGTGGAGAATCCTGTACGAGGCCTTGCGGAATGCAGACGGGTTCTCGTACCAGACGGCGTCTGTGCCTTCACCGTACCGATGATTGTCGGCCGCATGACGCGAAGTCGCGCCGGCCTGGCGCCGTCCCACCACGGCGGCGAAAACGACAGGGATCCAGGCAATTTCGTTCACACGGAATTCGGCGCGGATGTCTGGTGTTACGTTCTTCAGGCGGGATTCAAAGAGTGCGGAATCGTCTGCCTGGAATACCCCGCCGCCATGGTGATGATTGCCGTTGCGTAAGTGGAAAGGACCGTTCTTGATGCGGTTGCAACGCTTCGCCAACTGGCTGTCTCGACCCTTTCTGCGATCACATCGCCTGACGCGGTCCGGCGAACGCATTGACATCGATCTTCGCCGAGGCATACCGGACTGGTCGTTGCTCAACGCCAATCAGAGATGCCATCTGCGCCGTTATGAATTCGCCTCCGCCATGGCCAAGTCCGCCGTAAACATCCTCGATGTCGCGTGCGGCATGGGTTACGGTTCCATCCTGCTGGGCGTCAATGGGGCAAATGTGCTAGCCGTTGATCTGTCCCACAACGTAGTGGCGGCTGCGTGCAAACGGTACAAGAGCTTTCCGAATGTGACCTATCAACAGGGCGACATTCGATGCCTGGACGTTTCAGGGCGACGATTTGATATTGTGATTTCGTTCGAGACGATCGAGCATCTCGATGCATCTGACATTCCGGATGTACTGCGGTCATTGCGCAACGTGCTGACGGATCAGGGTCGCATCCTGATCTCCACACCTTATCGCCAGAAAGGCACGGACGCGGCACGGATACACCATCGCACGTTTGGCATTTCCCCGGACGTGGTCCGCCAGTGGTGCGCAGCCGCGGAGTTGAAACTGATGGACCACTGGTATCAGTCATACCGCAAGCCGGAGATCAGCGAGTCATACGACTCGCCGGATTTCCTGCTGGCCTTGCTGGGCTTACGCTGATGGTGCGAGCGTCGGTCACCGTATGCCTGCCCGCCTATGCGCATCCTGAAGGTGTGCGTCGGGCGTTGACATCCGTGGCCTCGCAGACCTTGCAGCCGCTGGAGGTGATTGTCACCGACGACACGCCTGATGATTCCGTTAAACGAGTTGTGACAACATTTGCCGACAACTTGAACATCCGCTACCAGCGCAATGCCGAACGACTTGGATCGCCGGAAAACTGGAACGCGGGATTGCGTCTGGCAAAGGGGCAATACGTCAAAATCCTGCATCATGACGATTGGCTTCGCTGTCCAGACAGTCTCGAACAATTTGCGGAAATGCTCGATCGGGAGCCTGCCGCGGCCATTGCATGTTCCGCGACGGAAGTCACGGACTGCGACGGAAAGCCGATGCGAATCCATGCGCCAGATTCCGTATCGATGGATCGTGTTTGCCGGAATCCTGGTTCTCTGCTGATTGACAACCTGGTCGGATCACCCTCCGCGACGATGGTTCGCAATGGAACCGCCACGGAATACGACCGAGCTCTGGTGTGGTATGTGGATGTGCCGTACTACATCGACATTCTCAAAAAACATCCCCGATTGATGTATACCTCCGAACCGCTCGTGAACACGACGTCAGGCATGTCCACGTCGATGACGACCTTGTGCCGCGAAGATCCCCGACTTCAGATTCGCGAGTTCTTGTATGTGGCCAACAGACTCTCGGCTCGGGGAATGCTTCATCGATCACACTGGAAGTGCCTGGCGCGTATGTGCGTCGCGTGGAATATTCAGGGGGAAATGACCTTGCTGGATTGCGGCGCAACACGGAATCAAGCCCGTGCGGTTGCGCGGCATGCTCGCTGGTGGCGACTGCGTCTTGGTATCTACCGGTTCATTTGCCGTTGGGCAGGAAAACCGCAAGCATGACAACTATGCCCAACCGAGCATATGTCATCCTCCGTCTCAGCGGCGGGCTGGGCAACCAGATGTTCCAGTACGCGCTGGGGCTGGCGATGACGGCGGATGGACGAAGGCGGCTCGTGGTGGATCGGTCCCAGATCGACCATGACGCCCTGCGAGCCTATGCCCTCGACGTGTTCCGCCATGAGCCGGCGCGGCTGCCGTGGGGCCTGCGTAGCGCGGCGATCGCGGTGCTGTCCCGCACACGCATCTGGCTGCGGCAGGGACAAACATGGGGCAGGCTCTATCCCGGCGGGCCGCGGGTGATCCGCGAACGCACGGGCCGGTTCGATCCCGATGTGCTCAAGGCCGACGGCCATGTGCTGCTCGACGGCTACTGGCAATCTGAAGCCTATTTCGCGTCGCATCGCCGGATCATCGAACAGGCGATGACGTGGCGCGACGAGCCGGATGAACGGGAACGAACGTATCTGGCGAAGATCGGCGACGCCGAATCCGTGGCGGTGCATGTCCGGCGTGGCGACTATGTGAGCAATCCCGCCACGCGCCAGTACCACGGCGTGTGCGACGCGGCGTACTATACCCAGGCTGCGGCAATGATGGCGAAAAAGCTGAGCAAACCGCGGTTTTTCGTGGTTTCGGATGATCCGGACTGGGCACAGGCGAACCTGACCTGGCCCGGCCCCGCCGAGGTGGTGCGACTGAATCAGCCCGACAGGCCGCACAGGGACATGCGGGTGATGAGCCGGTGCAGGCACGCGATCATCGCCAACAGTTCGTTCAGTTGGTGGGGTGCGTGGCTGACGGAGCAGCCGGGCAAAATCGTCATCGCCCCGCAACGATGGTTCAACCAGACCGGCGAACATCTGGCCGACCCCGTGCCTGCACGATGGATCCGAATGTGAACCCCAAGCCCGCCGAACCAGTCGTCAGCGTCGTCATGCCGGTGTACAACGGCCAGGCCTATCTGCGCCAGGCGGCGCGAAGCATCCTGGACCAGTCGCTCAACGATCTGGAACTGATCGCCGTGGACGACGGCTCCACCGATGCGAGCCTGGACATTCTCACGCAACTGGCCAGCGAGGACGGCCGGGTGCGCGTGATCCAACAGGCGCATGAGGGCATCGTCGTGGCGCTCAACCGCGGCTGCGCCGAGGCGAAATCGCCGCTGATCGCAAGGATGGACTGCGACGATATCGCAGATTCTTCCCGGCTCGCGGATCAGACCGCGTTTCTCAAGGTTCATGACCGCGTGGCCTTGGTGGGAACCGCGGCCCGGGTGATCGGTCCCGCCGGCCAAGTGTCGCATATCCTTGCCCCGCCGACCGAGCCGGCCGAGGTGCGACGGCAACTCCAGCATTCCTGCTGTATGATCCATCCTTCCGTCATGCTCCGGCGTGAAGTGCTGCGAACCTTCGGCGGCTATCGCGCTCCCCTGCGACATGCGGAAGACTACGACCTCTGGCTTCGCATTTCCGAGCGGCACGATGTGGCCAATCTCGCCAAGCCGCTGCTTTCCTGCCGCGTGCATGGAGGCCAGGTGTCCACGACCACGCTGGTGACACAGGCGGTGCGGGCATTGTCCGCGCAAGTGGCGGCGCAGTGGCGACGTCAGGGCCGGCCCGACCCGGTGGAAAATGATGCGATACTTGACGAAGCCTGGCTGCTGGCCCACGAGGTAAGCGCCCGGGCGGTGGATATGGCCATCCTCGACGGATTTGTGCAGCGGCTGGAAATGCTGGCGTCGGTGTGTGACCATGCGTCGGTACAGCAGATTCAGGATCAGTTGAATCAGTGGGCCAGTCAGCGGAAGATTCACCGTGCTGTACGGGGGCGGGTACGATGGTCCGAAGCTTACCGGTTGATGCGACAGGGCCGAACACTGGCGGGACTGATTCGCGCGTCGCAGGCGGCTGCGCTCAATCCCACGCTGCCATTTCAGATGGCGCGACGCTGGGTCGACCGCTGAGCGGCAAACGCCGTACGACTTCATGAAAGACGGATCGCTTGCGGATACTGCTGATCCATCACGGCTTCACCGGCGGCGGGGCGGAACGCTACACGCGGGAAATGTCGCTTCTGCTCCGCGAGCGAGGCCACGACGTGGAAGTGTGGATCGCCGATCCGCAGCCGAATCTGCCCGATTGGGTTGTGCCGATCCGCACTCCGATCGAACGAAAGCTCTATACACTGGATGTGCTGCCCGACCTGACGGACGAGCGACATCGCGGCTCGATCCGAAAACTGCGTCAGGCTCCCGGTCGATTCGACGTGGCGCACCTGAACCACCTTGGCGGCGGATGGATGTCGATCCGCGCCGCGGCGCAATTGTGCCGGGCCATGCCCACCGTCTGGATGCACCACGATGAATGGGCGGCGACCAACGGCTTTATCTGCGGCTTGGAAGGCAAAATCAGCCGACAGGAAACGGCGGCCAGACTGGGTGGCCTGCGGGCGAGGCTTGGATACAGCCCGTATCACGACACCTTCAAAAGCCGACGACTGGGGCGTTGGCTCGATCGCACCGCGCCGCAGCCGACGTTGCATCTGTGTCCTTCCGACCACATGGCAAACATGATCCGCCAGTGCGGTCGGTATTCCGGGGCAACGATCCAACGCATCCGCCACGGTACGGGCATGCTCGTGGCCGCGCAGGAGCCGATGGACCAGGCGCAGGCGCGGCAAACGCTCGGTTTGCCGCAGGATCGTCCGGTGGTGCTGATGCTGGCCGCAAATGCCACGGATGTGCATAAAGGCTTGGACCTTGGTCTGGAAGCTGTTCGACAGTCGAGGAAACAGGTGGACGCGCATGTGTTGCTGCTGGGCCAAGGCGCGGAGAAAGTGCGGACACAGGCCCGCGATCTGCCGATGGTCACCGGCTTCGCCTCCACGGAAGCGGAACTGGCCGCGGCGTATCAGGCGGCCGACCTGACGCTGATTCCCTCGCTGGGCGAATGTTTTCCCTATGTCGCCATCGAATCGCTGGCGTGTCGCCGGCCGGTGGTGGCCTTTGCCGTCGGCGGGCTGGTGGAAAGCGTGCAGGAAGATCGCCACGGGAAACTGATTCCGTGCTTCGACACGAAAGCCATGTCGCAGGGCATCGTGGAACTGCTGCAATCTCCGCAACAATGTCACCTACGCGGGCTGGCCGGTCGGGCGTGGGTCGAAACGCATTGCACGATGGTGGGCATGGTCGATCAGACCTTGGACGCATATCGGCATGCCATGGCGCGATTTGCCGGGAAACAAGCGGGAAATACGCCATGAAACCCCAAACAGGCGAAACAGAGCACCTCTCCGTGGTGGTGGTGACATGGCAGCCCGGTCCCGACACAGCCAGGACAATCAGCCTGCTGGCGCAACAGGTCAATCGCCTGATCGTGGTGGACAACGGCTCGGATGCGCAGCGTGTGTCGCAGCTTCAGGCGGCCGTGGGCGAAACGACCCATGTGCAATGGATTTGTCTTCCGAGCAATCTCGGCATCGCGGCGGCGCTGAACCAGGCAGCCACGCAGGCGATGGCGGATGGCGCGACATGGCTGCTTTGCATGGATCAGGATTCGCTGCCTGAGCCGGAGCTGGCGCGGACGCTGCAGCAGATCGTGGAAAAACATCCGCAGCCGCAGCGCATCGGCATGATCGGCGCGAACTATCTGAACCGGCATGGCAAGCCGGCGTACCGGGGCTGCGCCGAACACGGTGGCATCCGCCGTAAAGTGGTCATCACCTCCGGGTCGATGCTGTCGCTGAAGGCGTACCGCGAAACGGGGCCGTTCCGCGAGGATTTCTTCATCGATGAGGTGGATCACGAATACTGCCTGCGTCTGCGGCAATATGGCTATGAAATTCTCGCCAGCGAAGAGCCGCTGCTGCGTCATGCCATCGGTCGGCCGAACGAAAACGCCGTCGTTCCATGGACGGTGTCGCATCACTCAGCCAATCGGCGGTACTACATGGTCCGCAACGTGCTGACGCTGGCGCGGCTGCATGTCGGACATGAGCCTCGCTGGGTCATGCGGCGGCTGGTTCAGGTGGCGTTCTACAGCGTGCTGGCGATCATGTGCGAGAAGGATCGCTGGTCTAAACTCAAGGCCTGCGTGCAGGGCGTTTGGGATGTGCTGCGCGGACGGTTGGGGCCGAGGTAGCGGGAAACAGCGGGAAAACAAGGGCTTTTGGCTGTGAAACTTTCCGTGGCATTATGCACCTGCGATGGCCGGCGGTTCCTGCGGGAGCAGCTTGAGTCGCTGGCTGCGCAGACGCGGTTGCCCGATGAGTTGATCGTCGTCGATGACGCATCCACGGACGGCACGAACGAGATCACCGCGGCGTTTGCCAAACAGTCGCCGTTTCCCGTGCGGCACGAAATCAATCCACATCGCTTGGGCGTGACGGCGAATTTCGAGAAAGCCATCCGCCTCTGTGCCGGCGAACTGATCGCCCTGTGCGATCAGGACGACGTCTGGCGACCCCGGAAGCTGGAGGAACTGGCCGGCGTGATGGAAGCGGACGATCGCGTCGGCTTGGTGTTCTGCGATCTGGATGTCGTGGACGAGGCTCTGAGGCCCACGGGCATGACGCAGTGGCGGGCGCTGGGATTCAGTCCGACAACGCAACGGGAAATATCCGGGGGAAAAGCCTTGGAAACGCTGCTGCGGTTCAATGTGGTGACAGGCTGCGCGATGATGTTCCGGGTTTCATTGCGGGAGATCGTGCTGCCGCTGTCGGCGGAGTATGTGCATGACGAGTGGATCGCGCGGATCGCGGCGGCGTGCATGGACGTTCGCCCGATCACCGAGCCGCTGGTGATGTACCGGCGACATGCGAATCAGCAGGTGGGCCAGGCGACGCGCGGCCTGTGGCGTCAGTGGCGTTACGCGCGGCAGCGCATGGATCAGGCGTACTTCGACCGGGCGGCAAGACGGGCGATCTCGCTGGCGCAGCGGCTGGAGGCATGGCGCGACCGGCTGCGGGAGGCGCGTTATGGCGAGCTGACGGAAGCGAACGCGCGGCATTGGCGTTGGCGGCAGAGGCTGGGGTCGATGAACAGGGCTGGGGCGGCGATCGGGATTTTCAAGGCGTGGCGTCGCGGGGACTATGCGCGGTTCGGGTATGGGTGGAAGAGCGCGGTGCAGGATTGGGCGATGCGGTAGTTGGTTGGTCGGCGAAAAGACGGGGCGGGCCTTCGGCCGCGCCGCTATACGGGAACTTCCGGGGGATGGGTCAATCCTTCGTCGCGCCAGGCGAAGGTCACCTGCGACTGGCCGTACACGAATTGCGTCAGCGGTTCGCCGAGGACCATGCGGCGCCAGCCGGTCATCAGACGACAACCTTCCAGGGACTGACGACGGCGCAGTGCACGGAAGAAACGGGCGACTTCCTGACGGCTGGCCACGAGGGCGGGGTCGATCCGCTGAGCGTGACAGCAGGCGGAGACAAACGCCCAGAGGCTGTCGACGCGGATGCGTTCGTCGGGGCTTTCCTCGCCGCCGTCGCTGGGGGGCAGTTCGTGGGTCTGGACGTTGCAGGCGCGGGTGAAGGCGTCGAGGATCGCCTGGCCGGCGGCTTCGATGACGGGCCGGGGCAGGAAGCGGACGCGGTGGAGATCCTCGATGGACTTGAACGATTGCCGCGCCATGCCGAGCAGGGCTTCGTCTTTCATGAGCGAACGCGGGGGCATGTCCATCTGTTTGGCGGTGGCGTCACGCCAGACGATCAGTTCGCGCAGGAACGCGCGATCGCGTTTGCGCAAGGCTTTGGCTCCGCGGAATCGCAGGAACGCTGCTTCGGGGTTCGGACGATACGCGGCGACATCCTGCAGGCCGGCCAGTTCCTCCGCGGCCCAGGCTTCATGATGGAGTTGTCGCAGATCATCGCCGAGCCGTTGCCGCAGCGCGGGTAGGTAGCGGACATCGTCAGCGGCGTAGCGCAGATGCACCGCCGAGAGAGGCCGATGGCCCCAGTTGGTGAAGGTCAGGCCCTTGCCCAGCGACACGCCGGCGTAATGTTTCACGAGATGGGACAGAGCGACGGGGTATGGATGTCCGGCAAACCCGGCGGCAATCTGGATGTCGAAAATGCGGGCCGGCGCGCGGTTGAGATAGCGGGCCACGGGTTCGAGGTCCTGCTGGCCGGCGTGCACGATGGTTTCCACGGCCGGGTCGGCGATCAGTTCCCACAACGGGGTGAGATCGAGTCCCGCCATGGGATCGATCAAGGCCACGCGGTCGCAGGTGGCCACCTGCACGAGACAGAGCTGGGGGTGATAGGAAAGTTCACCGATAAACTCCGTGTCATATGCGAACTGACCCGCCTGTCGCAGCGCGGCGACGCACTGGTCCAGGGCATCGGGAGTCTGAATCATTTCAGGATCGCCCGACGCGATCAGGGGATGGTCGGGCACATCGGGCAACGGCGTCAGGGCCGCCTCCGCCTGGGCCGCATCATGGCTGCGAGATCGCCGGCTGGATCGATGCCGGTGTCCGCCACGTTGTCCGGTTGCCTTGGAATCATTCATTGCCGGGATTATGCGGTGAGCAGGCCCATGTCGTCCAGCGGATTTGCCCCGCTGAACGATAAAACGTTTGGCTTTCGTTTTGGGCGTCGAACTGGTAGACTACTGCATCTTTTTCGCTTCCGCGTCAATCGCCGCATCCCTCCTCCGCGGCCAGCGTGGAGTGATCGCCCCAGCAGCGGAGACCCTAAGTGGCACAAGTCATTCTGGAAAATGTCGGCAAAATCTATCCCGGCAACGTGCGCGCGGTGAAAAGCGTGAACCTGCTGATCGATGACGCCGAGTTCATCGTGCTCGTCGGCCCCAGCGGCTGCGGCAAGAGCACGACCCTTCGCATGGTCGCGGGCCTGGAGGAAATCTCCGAAGGCACGATCCGCATCGGCGAGCGCGTGGTCAACGACGTGCCGCCGAAGGACCGCGACATCGCCATGGTATTCCAGAACTACGCGCTGTACCCGCACATGACGGTGTACAAGAACATGGCGTTCGGCCTCAAGCTCCGCGGGTACAAGAAGGCCGACATCGACAAGCGCGTGCGTGAAGCGGCGGCGGTGCTGGGCCTGGAACCCTTCCTCGAGCGCAAGCCCAAGGCGCTCTCCGGCGGTCAGCGCCAGCGCGTCGCCGTCGGTCGGGCCATCGTGCGCCAGCCGGCCGCGTTCCTCTTCGACGAGCCACTGTCCAACCTCGACGCCAAGCTCCGCGTCGAAACCCGCGCGGAACTCAAACGCCTGCACCACAAGCTCAACACCACCACCATCTACGTCACCCACGACCAGGAAGAGGCGATGACGCTGGGCGACCGCGTCGTGGTCATGGACATCGGCGAAATCCAACAGTGCGACTCGCCCATGAACGTGTACGACAAGCCGGTCAACCGCTTCGTGGCCGGGTTCCTCGGTACGCCGCCGATGAACTTCCTCGACGGCATGCTCGCGGGCATCGGCAGCGACATCTTCTTCGAAGGCTCCGGCGTGAAAATCCAGATGACCCCGGACAAAGCCAGGCTCCTGACCAGCCACGTCAACAAGCCCGTGGTCATGGGCCTGCGCCCGGAAGGCATCCGCTTCCATCCCGAATCCGGCTTCGGCGAAGGCCCCAATCAGACCGTTCCCATCATCGTCAGCGTCGTCGAACCGCTCGGCAGCGCCATGGACGTGTTCACCTTCACCAGCCAGGACAAGCGCATCGTCGCCCGCGTCCCGGCGGAAAATCTCCAGCACGACCAGAAGGCCACGCTCCACCTGAACCTCAACAAGATTCACATCTTCGAGCCAGGCCCCCACGGCAAAAACCTTACGCTGGCGTAATGACAAGAGCTTTTTAGCCGCAGATAAACGCAGATGAACGCAGATAAATGCCAGAAAGCAAAAACAGAATCAATGCCATTTTTTTGTCTTATCCGCGTTCATCTGCGTTCATCTGCGGCTAATTCAAATCATGGACTGGATTCAGACCTACACAGGCAGGCAGTTTTTCCCGCTGAATCCGCGGGCGGGGGATATTGATATCGCGGACATCGCCCATGCGCTGAGCCTGCAATGCCGGTTCAATGGGCATTGCCGCTGCTTTTACAGCGTGGCGGAACACAGCGTGCGGGTGTCGCAGGTCGCGCCGGCGAAGCATGCGCTGTGGGGTTTGCTGCATGACGCAGCCGAGGCGTACCTGACCGACCTGCCCCGGCCGGTGAAATCGCAACTGCCCTGGTTCAGCGAGCAGGAAGACAAATTGCTGGACGTGCTGATGCGCCACTTCGGCCTGACCATGCCCCCGGAAGGGATGCCCACGGAAGTGAAGATGGCGGACGACACGTTGCTGGCCACGGAAGCCCGCGACCTGATGGCAACGCCGCCCGCGCCATGGAAGCTGAACGCAACACCTCTGCCGGATCGCATCGAACCCTGGACCGCCGAGGTCGCCGAGCAACGTTTTCTGGAACGGTTCGCCCAGTTGCGCAAACGTTGATCGCCGTCACATCGCGCCGGCAATGTCAAAACTCTGCCGCTGCCGTTCGACCATATCGCGGTACAAACCCGGTTTGCCCATCAGCGATTCATGCGTGCCGCGATCGACGATTCGGCCCTGATCCATCACCACGATCACATCCGCGTGCGTCACGGTGCTCAGGCGATGGGCGATGACGAACGTGGTCCGGCCGCGGTACAGCTCGCGCAAGGCCGCCTGGATCAGTTGTTCGTTTTCCGTGTCGAGATTGCTGGTGGCTTCGTCGAGAATGAGGATCGCGGGGTCGGCCAGCAGAGCGCGGGCGATGGAGAGACGCTGGCGCTGGCCGCCGGAGAGCTTGAGGCCGCGCTCGCCGATGAGAGTGTCGTAGCCCCGCGGCATGGCGGTGATGAAGTCGTGGGCGCTGGCGCGGCGTGCGGCGTCCTGAATCTGCTCCAATGTCGCCGTACGCCGGCCGTAGGCGATGTTGTCCCGCACCGTGCCGTCGAAGAGAAACACATCCTGTTCGACGATGCCGAACAGCCGGCGGTAGCTGTCGAGTTTGATCTGCCGCAAATCGACGCCGTTGAGCAGGATGCGGCCGGCGACGGGATCGTGGAAGCGTGCGATCAGATCGGTCAGCGTCGTCTTGCCCGCGCCGCTGGGGCCGACGAGAGCGACCATGCTGCCCGCCTGCACGTCCAGGCTCACCTGCTGCAACACCGGCGTGCCCGGCCGGTATGAAAAGTCCACGTTTTCCAGCGAAAGCGTCCGCACCGGCTGCGGCGCGTCCACCGCTCCCGGCGCGTCGGGCTTGTCCTTCGGCTTGTCCAGCAGATCGAACACACGCTCCATCGCGGCCATGCCCTGCTGCGTCTGGCTCATCGACGTGACGATCCGCATCACCGGCCCCAGCAGCAGAAACACGTACCACTGGAACGCGAACAATTCGCCGACGGTGGCCTGACCATGCACCAGCAGATAGCCGCCGTACCAGACGACCACCACGGTGATCGCCGGCATGAGCAGATCCCACGCGCTGTTGACGCCCATTTCCAGCAGGTGGGCGAAGACGCTTTTGCGGATCACCGTGTGATGGCCCACGGCGTAATCCTGCTCCTCGCGCACTTCACGGCGGAAGGAACGGACGACGCGGATGCCGCCGAAGGTTTCCGTCACGCGGGCGTCCACCGCCTGCCGGTCGCCGCGCATGCTGCGGTAAATGGGCCTGATTCCCCGCACCCAGAACCCGTGCGCGAGCACCATTGGCGGGACGACCGCCATGGCCGCCATCGCCAGCTTCCAGTTCCAGACCACGATGATGCCCAGCGCCGCCGCCGCCTGGACCAGCGCCACGCCCGGGCTGATCACCGCCATCTGGATGAGTCCCGTGGTGGCGTCCACATCGCCGCTCAAACGCGACACCACGCCGCCAGCCTTCAGTTGCGACAGATCGCTCAGCGGCAATCGCAACACGTGATCGTGCAGGTTCTGCCGCACGCGGTAGACGAACTTGGCGTTAAGCACGGTGACGAGGTAGGTCCGCCACGCCTCGGCCACCGCGGAGAGCACGGTCAGGCCGATCAGCACCGAGCCGTACATGGCCATGCGCTTGATCCGCTGCTCCACCGGCAACGCGTCGTTGAGCACCGCCTTGTCGATCATCCACGCGGAGAAGATCGGCTTGACGGAGAACATGCCCACCGCCGCGATGGCGACGGTGAAAACCAAGGCCATGTTGCCGACATACGGCCGCAGCCACTGGAGGTATTGCCGGAGGTAGCGGCGGCGCGTGGCCTTGTCCACGGGCTTGACGGACTGTTCCGTGCCGTCGGGGCCGAGGGTGGTTTGCGCGTCCTTGTCGTCCTTCTTGTTCCGGTCCTTGCGGTATTGCAGGAACCTTCGGCGCGAGGACGGCAACGGCTTCTCCCCCGGCTTCGGCGTTGGCGGGGGTCCGAGATGTTCATGCCCATGGTGCATCCAGCGGCACAGTTTAGCGGCGCAGCCGCAGGCCCGCCCCGTTCCGCCCCGTCCCGGTTACTGCCGCATCATCACCGCCGCCGAGTGCGCCGGCATCGCCAGCGTTTTCTGATCCCATTGGTACTCCGGGTGACCTGCCGCGGTGGCGTGGATCAGCTTGACGTCCGCGCCGGGTTCGACCTTCACCGGCCGGTGTGTCTGGTTGAAGTAGACCAGATATGTCCGTCCACCGATGGCCGCCTCAAACGCCAGGGGATTGACGCCGATGCGCTGCACCTGCGTGACCGCCACCGCATCGCCCTGAGGCTCCACGCTGACGAGACTGAACCGGCGGTACGGAGTCGTCACGATGCGCAGCGGAGGCACGACGCAATCCTTGTCGCGTTCGTCGGCCATGAGCATCGGCCGGGAACTGCGCTGGACATCGCTGAGGCAGACCTGCCAGGCCGGCGTGTTTTTGGCGTTCAACAGGCTCAACGGCGCGGATTCCACGTGAACCTGTTCCATGTCGGTCGCCCAGACATGGAAGCCAAGCCGGCCATAGCGCCACTGGCGGTCGCCGTCGGCAACGCCGGTGCTGCCGGGGCCGAAGAAGCGGAATTCGTGGGCCAATTCGCGCATGGCCTGCGGAGCCATCGCTTCGCTGTCGATCAAGCCCACCATGGCGCGGTCGGTCATCAGCCAGAGTTCCGCACAATTCCACGCGCCAGTGATTTTCGGGATATCCCACGTTCGGCTGGTGAGCATGGGCGAGTAGTTCGTGGCCGCCAGTCCCACGCGATCGCCCGCCCATGTCACGCCCAGCACCTCGCTCGGCGGCATGGTGGAATAATCCGGCTCGGTCTGCTTCGGATCGCTGAACCAGATCACCGGCCGGGCCAGGATCATCGCGTCATACGTCGATGCCTTGCCTTCTTCCCAGTGCGTCACCATGCAACTGGCCCGCGTGACGGTGCTGGAGCCGGTGGAAAAGGTGCAGGACCACGGGGCGTAGCGCAAACGCAAGCCATCCCGCAGGTCCGGATCCTGAACCACATACCGATCGCGCACGGGCTTGGAGACGATGTTTCTACAGGCCAGTTCCTGAAAAGCCTGGGCATTGAGAAGAGCGTCATAATGGTCGATGCTGACGTTGTCACGGGCGAATTGCCGGGCGATTTCCGCGTTTTCACCGTCCCCTGCCGCCACCGCCGTCATGGCGATCTGAGCCGGCCAGAACGTCCGCCACGCCAGCTTCCACCAGATCGTCGGCCCGTCGTTCCAGTGGTACGGCGGCTCGATGTTCAGCGGATAGTACGGCACGGCTTTCTTCAAGCCCCCCGCCGCCACTTCGCTGCCCGTGTACCACCAGTACAGATACAGCGTCCGCACATCCACCGCGTGGTAGTACATCATCTCAAACGGGCCGTAGGGCACATATGGAATCATGCCGTTGGGCAGTTGCAGATCGACTTCCTGATTGATCACATCGGTGGCCATGGCGAGAAACTTCGGCTCCTCCGTCAGCACCCAGCCGTGAATCACGGGCATGATCACGTGGGTCAGCAGGTTGAACCATCCGACAGCCGTTTGCCGGTGTTTCTGCCATCTGGCGTCGTCCACGGTCCAACGGATGCTGTGGACGATCATGTCGCGGTATTGCCGCACGCGATCGACGCCGATACGTTCGATCAGCTCCGTCCGGCCATCGAGTTCGACCATGGCGGTGGAGTACAAAGGCAATGTCATCTCCGGCCCGATGATGCCTGCCGGCCGGCCTTTTTCGTCGTCGGCCTCGCGGAAGTCTTCCAAGGCCTTGTCGATGCCCGTCTGCAACAGGGCGATCCATTCCTCCCGTTCGCGAAACTTGCTGTCGGCCGAGAGCAGACCCCACAGGGCCACCTGCATGAACTCCGGAACCTCATTCGCCTGCTTGCCCTGGCCGAGTTCCGTCAGATTGAGCTTGTTCTGCAGCGCCATGCCGAGGAAGTGGTTGAGCCGATCAGCATACGGGTTCGGCTGGCCGGCAGGTGTCGGCGTGTCGGTGGAAATGAGGTAACGATGAATCGGCTTCAGCGGCAGCGTTTCCCGTGCAGGGCGCAGCGGCGGCACGAACACGTCCTCCGCCCCGACAAGTCGCGGGTTCACACAGACACACAGCAGAACGACGACAACAATTTTGAATTCGGTGTGATGCAACATGACATCCTGACCTGACAAGACAACAGCGCAGGAACAACTACGCCGGCCACGAGCCGGCTTGCCCTTCACGCGATTCATATCATCAACCCCATCAACCCCGCAGCGGCCGCGGATCGTCCGGCGGCGGCGCAACGCTTTCCCGCACCACCACGCTCGGCTCCAGAAATACATCCTGCACCGGCCGCCCTGCCAGCATGTCGAGCATCATCCGACCAGCCAACATGCCTGAGTCGTCCGTCGAGATCGTCGTTACGGCGGGGCTGGTGACCTGGGACAAATCCATGTCGCAACAACCCATCACCGACAGGTCTCGCGGAATGCGAATCCCGTCGGCCATCGCGCTGCGCATCAGGCCGATGACCTGCAAATCGTGATGCAGCAACACGGCTGTGGGACGACCGGGACGCTGCTTGAGCTGGGACCAGACATACATTCCGTGATCGATCATCTGGTTCAAGCCCGACCGGCCCGTCGCAGGTGCTTCGAAATGCCAGACATCCGTGGTCAACCCCGCCTCCCCCATCGCTTCCACATAACCCTCGACCTGATTCCGCAGATGGAGAAATGCCCGCGGCACTCGCTGATCCAGACAACTGACATACATGGGGAACGTGATTCGCCGATGGCCCTGTGCGATCAGATGGCGCGTCGCCATCCGACTCATGGCCCGGTCGTCGTGATTGATGCTGACCAGGCCGGGGATGACGTTGTAAAACTGAAGGATACGGACGCCTTCGTCCTGGAGATGACGAAACAGCGGTTCATTCGTCTGGCCGTCGAGGGAAAGAAAGCCGCCGCAGACGAACAGGCCGTCCACGCGCTGGCGCAAGGCCTGCTGCACGTGATACGCTTCGTCCTCCAGCGTGCCCCGGTGATGATGGAGGATGACGGAATAATCCGTGCCGCGAAGTGCGACTTGAATGTCCTGGACCTGATGCCAGTTCCAGTATTGGGCGCCTTCCCGGGATAGATACGCCAGGAGCATGGACTTGCCCTGACTGAGCGCGCGGGCGCGGATGTCGGGCTGATAATTGTGCTGCTTGGCCAGCAGACGGATGCGATCGGCGGTGCGGTCGCTGACGCGTATGGACTGAGGCCGGCCCGTCAGTGCCGCCGTCACCACCGCCGGCGTGACGTTGGCCATCTGCGCCAGTTCTCGTCGGGTCATGCGAGGCATGGTGTCTCGAGGATACTCAATCCTTCAGGTCGCCGTTGAACGGATACTGCGAGATTCCCGGCTCTCCCGTGGCGTATTGCGTGTAGAGGGCTTCGCCGTCGGCGAAATAGCTCACGTGGCCATCGACAAAGAGGATGTTGGTTCCCTTGCCCGTGCCGGGATGGCGACCAATGCCGTCACTGTAGCCGGGAACGTAATTCAACCACGCGGCGCCGTCCATGTTGTCCGCCGTGTATGCCGCCGTATTGAAAAATCCCGTACCGGCCTCGATGAGATTCAGCACGCGAGAAGGCGCGCGTACATCGCCGATCCTCACCGGCGGATGACTTGCCACAATACCGCCGCCCAACGCTTTCAAGCTGCCCGTATAGTACGTCGGATAGGAATAGCTGATGTAGTACCGGGTAAACCACGCCTGGCTCCATCCGCCATCGCCGATCAGAGCCGCGCGGGTCTGAATGGATGGACACCACCACGGCGTCTGCCAGTTGATCTTGTTCCCCATATCCGCCCACGGCGTCATGCCCACGTAACTGGCCATTGTCATGTGCCAGATCAAGCTGCTGTTGCTGTTGGGGTACGACCAGGGAAAGTAATCCTTGTTGCCGCTCTGGTACATGCCGAACGCCAGCGCGATTTGGCGGTTGTTGTTGGCGCAGGCCGTCACCCGGCCGGCGTTAACCGCCTTGCTCAGCGCCGGCAGCAGAATGGAGATCAAAAGCGCAATGATGCTGATGACCACGAGAAGCTCGATCAACGTAAAGCCACGCGGGATACGAGATGTACTACGCATGGACGGCTCCTGTCGAGAAGATCGCGAAAGATTTGATAACCCGGATTATTAAACCGGATATCACTCGCCTTGTCAAGGTTTTTTTCACAGGGCTGGACCTGTGTTCCTGAATCCGTGCTCCCCCATGCAGTTTGATAGGCGCATGGGCCGCCTGCCTTGGGAGGAACCCGGTATTTATGGAGTAACAGCGTCCCGTTTGGATGGGATGTAACGGGGGTAGATGAAATGGAGAACACAACCCGAACCGGCGGGCCTTCGGCCTCGCGGCTATACATATTCACATGCTGACGATAACGCCTTACGCCTCGCGGGCCATCTTCTCGGCCTTGGCGCGGGCGTCGTCCAGCGTGCCGACGTACATGAATGCGCTTTCCGGCAGATCGTCGCCTTCGCCGGCACACAACCGACGGAAACTGTCGATCGTCTGCTTCAGCGACGTGTAAATGCCGGGGAAGCCCGTGAACTGCTCGGCGACGAAGAATGGCTGCGACAGGAAGCGCTCAATCTTCCTCGCGCGGGCGACAATCAGCTTGTCTTCCTGGCTCAGTTCATCCACGCCCAGGATGGCGATGATGTCCTGCAGGCTCTTGTACCGCTGCAGGATCGACTGCACCTGGCGGGACACGGCGTAGTGTTCCTGGCCGAGCACACCGGGTTCGAGGATGCGGCTCGTGGACGACAGCGGATCCACGGCGGGATAGATGCCTTTTTCCGCGATGCCGCGGGAGAGCACGACGAAGGCGTCGAGGTGGCTGAACGTCGTGGCGGGAGCGGGGTCGGTCAGGTCGTCGGCTGGAACGTAGATCGCCTGCACGCTGGTCACCGCGCCCTTGCTCGTGCTGGTGATGCGTTCCTGCAGGTCGCCCATTTCCGTGCTCAGCGTCGGCTGGTAGCCCACGGCCGAGGGCATGCGGCCCAGCAG
>JADLAP010000301.1 GCA_020848195.1 Phycisphaeraceae bacterium | reverse complement strand
GCTTACTCCATTTTTCTCAACTCCCTTTCCTAAGGAAATATATTTCTGGTATATTTTAGAATAATCTCTCTCAACAAATGAAATTTTATGCATAGTTTTTCCGGGAATCGGCTCACATTCGCCTTTGCTCCAGTCCTGCAATCTGGGCTGAGTAATCTCGTCCTTGGAATCGTGAGAAAGAGGAGAGTTAACTACATCCTTCATAATTCCAGGTAAATATTTAGGAGCCATTTCGCTGACTAATTTAGCAAGCGCCTCGAATATTTGCCAATCTGATTTAGATTCCCAAACAGGGTCGATCGCAGCTCCCAGCGGATGGATAAAGGAGTGCATATCTGTTGAGTTGATATCTGCCTTTTCATACCATGATGCCGTTGGCAAAACAATATCTGAGTATAATGCAGAGGTGTCCATACGGAAGTTGATATCTACAACGAGATCCATTTTACCTCTTGCCCCTTCTTTCTTGTAAGTAATATCCTGAACAATATCTCCGGCTACTTCATCTGCAATTTTATTGGTATGAGTACCCAAATAGTGATCCAAAAAATATTCATGACCTTTTGCCGATGTTCCGATAGCATTGCCCTTCCAAATGAACCAGTTCCTGGGGAAATTTATTTCCTCATCCGGCTCAACAACAGCATGTTTAAGTTTGCCCGATTTTAGCTGCTCAACGATGTGATTTTTCATTTCATCATCGGTTTTACAACCGGCCTGTTGAGCTTCTTTTACTATTTCAAAATTGTTTTTATTGTATTGAGGATAATAAGGCATCCAACCGTTACGAACCGCTTTTACAGCCCAATCGGCTGTATGCATATGTGCTAATTTATTCTCTGGAACTGAGTTGTAATATCTTTGATTTCCATCATATCTCCATTGAGAAGAATTGATGTAATGCCAAATTGGCCCCTGCTGTAATCTTGCAACAGTTCCCCAATCCTTGGAACTCATTATTGTAGACCAAGAATCCATTGGGGCCAGTTTTTCCTGACCCACGTAGTGGTTCATTCCACCTCCGTTCTTGCCATTACAACCAGTAAGCATTTGGGCCATAATAGCGGCACGATACATAAGGTTGCCATGGAACCAATGGTTAATCGCTGCTCCAACAATCACCATACATTTTCCTTCAGTTATTTCTGCTGTATTAGCCCATTCACGTGCCAGCTGCAATACTGTATCGCGACCAATACCGGTAAATATCTCTTGCCAAGCCGGAGTATATGCCTGATTTTTATCGTCATACGATTTAGGATAATCACCTTCCAATCCGCGACTTACCCCGTACTGTGCCATAGTAAGGTCGTAAATGGTGGCAACAGGAACTTTTTCTCCATTCGCTAAACTAAGGTACCTGACCGGCACACCGCGTAAGGCTTTTTTATCCAAGCCATACTCTACAAATTCAACTTGTGCCACACCTTCATTTTTAGAAAGGAATGTTAATTCCGGATCATATTCACCATTGGTAACTGTATCCTCGTACTTCAGATTCCAGTTACCTTCTTTATCATCCCAGCGATGGCCCATCGAACCTTTGGGAACAACCAAACCACCTGTTTTAGTATCAAAGTTTAAAAACTTCCAATCGCCATTAGTAATGTCCTTATACTGTGCCATTTCGTTTGCCCGGATCATTCTGCCCGGAACTAATTTTCCATTCTCATTATTCAGGCGAACTAAAAATGGGCAATCAGTATAGCGCTTCACATAGTTTATAAAATAAGGCACCTGGCGTTTTACATGATATTCTTCAAGGATAACATGTGTAACAGCCATCCAAAAAGCACCGTCAGATCCGGCATGACAAGGTATCCATTGGTCAGCGTGTTTAGCTACCATACTAAAGTCAGGAGACATTACCACTGTTTTCGTTCCATTATGTTTTGATTCGGAGAAGAAGTGAATGTCCGGTGTACGGGTCATTCCCAAATTAGCTCCCATAGAAACGCAGAACTTGGAATGATACCAGTCAGCACTTTCGCACACATCGGTTTGTTCTCCCCATATTTCAGGATACGCATTCGGAAGATCGCAATACCAATCATAGAATGATAAGTTTACGCCTCCCATAAGTTGAATATATCTTGCTCCTGAAGCATAGCTTAACATACTCTTTGCAGGAATCGGAGCAAATCCAATGATACGGTCAGAACCATACTTCTGAATCGTATAGATATTTGCAGCCGCAATTAACTCCAATGCCTCATCCCACCTGATCCTTCTGAAACCACCTTTCCCCCTTGCTCTTTGATATCTTGCTCTTTTTTCGGGGTTGGCTTGTAAATTTTCCCACGCTTTCACCGGGTCTCCACCTGTAGCTCTCTTCTCATTATTAAATAGATCCAATAAAGCACCGCGCATAATTGGATATTTAACACGAATAGGGCTATACAAGTACCAGGAGTAGGAAATTCCTCTTTGACAGCCTCTTGGCTCATAAGGAGGCACCTCCTTATTAAACTGAGGGTAGTCTACCTGCTGCATTTCCCACACGACAATACCATCTTTTACGTGAATTGCCCACGAGCAACCTCCGGTGCAGTTCACACCGTGGGTACTACGTACCACTTTATCATATTGCCAGCGGTTGCGGTAGAATTCCTCCCATTTCCTGGTTTGGGGCGAGATAATATCTTCAATCCAACTCATATATTTTGGTTTTAAATTACTAGTTAATTGATTTTAATTGTCTATCGTAAATATCTTTTTTAACCGTATGTTTTTTTCTTACGTTCCATACAATAAAAATGATTAAGAGCAAAGTAATGACACCGACCAATCCTCCAAATAACAAGTAATTGGTTGTATCAACCACCTGATTTTGTGTATCCTTATCTACTTTATATAAGAATGCGGTCAATGCTGCAATTTCCTGCTCAGTAATCGGCTTTCCGTTATAGGCCTGAGTCATTGCAGGAAATGGAGGTGCATTTAAAATTGCCAGCAACCCGGCATCGCCTCCCAAGCGGCTATGTGCTGCTGTAAGGTCTTTAGCCAACAAACCTCCGGGAATCACTCCCGTGTAATTAACGTTATGACAAGAAATGCAAGACGCACCTCCGTTTACAAAAGCAGTAGCCCCTGTAAATAAATTTTTCCCTTCTTCGATCTGTGCGGGAGTCGCTGATAATGACGCATCGGCAACCGGCGCAGCTTTTGCAGTATCGGTTGTTGCCGAAGCAGCGCCACCGCTTTTGACAGCAATGAATGACAATATCGCTTTGATATCGGCATCCGGCAAGTCGAAATCGACCATCGCCATTTTATTATATTCATTATATATTGCTACAGCATCTTT
>JADLAP010000182.1 GCA_020848195.1 Phycisphaeraceae bacterium | reverse complement strand
TTCGACCCGCGCCAGCACCCGCCCCGTGGCGTCATCGATCATCCCCATCAGCACGCACGGCTTGCCGCGACCTTCAAACCAGTCGTGATGACTGCCGTCCAACTGCACCTGTTCGCCAAAGCACGCACGACGCGGACGACGATGACGCTTACGCGGCGAACGACGACGACGACGCCACGGTCCCGCCTCCATCAACCAACGCCGCAGCGTCTGATCGTCGATCTCAAGCCCGTGACGATCCGACAGATGTTCGCACGCCAGCACGCAGCCGAAGTCGCTGTAATGCTCCCGGTACAGTTCCACCGCCTGACGGCGAACCCCCGCCCAGACCCCGGTTGCTTCCCCGGCCACGCAACCGATGCACCAGCCCCGCATCGCCTTCCTCTGGCCAACGCTGGTACACCCGTCGAACCTGACGGTAGCTGAGACCCAACGCCGCCGCCGCACCCGACAACGGCAATGTCCCGCTGGATACCTGCCTCAAAATCCCCAACCGATCCCGTTCCTTCACGCTCATCATCAGTGTCTCCATCGCCGTCAAATACCCGACGGATGAGGACACTTCTATTGAGCGACAACATGTGGGGGAAATAACAAATGACCATGCCCGAATGGCGAAACAAAATGCATCCGCATTTCATGTTGATGGCGTGGGTCATGCGACCCCCGCGAAACTCGGATCGGGCCATGATTCCCATGATTTCGCCGCAATTCACGGCCATATTCACGAGATTTTGAAAAAAACATCAAAAAAGTCCAGCAAAAGGGTCGCACGATGTTTTTTGATCCGTTATCTTTTTTTCATGTCCTCAGTCCGGTCCATGAGCACGCAGACAACGCCATCGAACGGCGACGCATCAGCGCGGACGATCACGGTGGTGAACATCATGGCGGTGTCGTACACGGGTTCGACCTGGTTGAACCTGATGCTCGGCGCGCACCCGGACCATTTCAGTTGCGGCGAAATCGATTCGTTGCGCAAGCAACGGCAACCGACCTGCACGCTGCACGGGCCGGAGTGTCCGGTGTGGAGCCGGATCAAGGTCGGCTCCGATGAGAACCTGTTCATGCAGATCGCCCGCGTCACCGGCAAGCGGGTGCTGATCGTGAACAATTCGAGGCATTTCCGGGCCGATCTGCGTCATCCGCGGATCAGACGATGCAATGTGCTGATCCTCCGCGACGGTCGGGGCTTCGTGGCCAGCGCGATGAACAAGCGGCCGGGCCAGTCCATCCGGCAATACACGCAGGTGTGGCGGCGTCAGACGCGCAACCGGTATTTCCGCATGTTGCTGGATCGTGAATGCCGGCGGCATGTGCTGCATTACGAAGACCTGCGGGACGATCCGGAAAAGCATCTGCGTGAGTTGTGCACGTCGTTCGATCTGAGCTTCCACCCGAACATGCTGCGATTCTCGAACGCGCAGCCGCATTTCATCGGCGGCTCCGGCGGACCGATCTACGTGCTGGCTCGTACCCACGGCCTTTCCACGTTGTACTACGTGAAGGATGGCGAAACGGAGCCGACACCCGGATCCATCGATCAGACCACGTCCAGCGTCTACGCCCGCTACAAGGACAATCACGGCGAAGTCATTCATGAAGAACTCTGGCTCAAGATGCTGACGGATGAGCATCTTCACCAGTTTCGCAGGGCTGGAGGATGGCTGAACTGGCTGCTGGGCTATCCGCCGACGATGGAACGGGACACCCGTCCGCGCAGTCGGCGAAGCCTGCGCGGAAAAGCGGTGAATTTTTCCGAGCATTGATCCGATGCCTTTCCAGGGACGGTGACGCGGTCCATGGTGGGAGAGGCATGTCATGTCGCATACGCACATCGGAACGATCGGGGAAACATTGGAGGGAGATGGGGATCGCCACCCTTGGGAGGGAGCGGGCGACGCTGTGGTGGAGGGCCGCGTCACGGGCCGGCTGTTCGTCGCCGGCAGGCTGCGAATCGCCGCGTGTGCGACCGTGGCTGGCTCCGTGACGGCGGATCGCCTGAGCGTCGCCGGCCGGGTGGAGGCAACGGTGACGGGAAGGCGGAGCGTGGACATTCTGCCCGGCGCGGTGGTCGTGGGGGATATCCGCACGCCGCGGCTGTGCGTGCATCCCGGCGCGAAAATCCACGGGCAGATTCACATGGACCTGTCGCCCGCCGAGGCGGAAGACATCGAACTGGCCGACGACGACGATGATGCGACAGATATCACCTGCGAACCGGCGGAGCCGGAGACTCCCGCGCATCTGGTGGACCGGGTGCTCGAAGCGGTGGCGGTGCGACACGAGCAGGCTGGGCCGGTGGTGGAGGCGGTGGTGGCCACGACGACGGGCATGACGGGCATGCTGGCGCGGCTGGGGCGGCAGGCCAAGGGCGAACCGCGTGCGGCGTGAGGTCGTCGAAGGACACGTAAGGTTCCACGGCGAGCAACGTCAGGGGTCCGATGCCGCGGACGTGAAGCAGATCGTCCGGCCGGAGAAAGGGCGGGTGCTGCTGCCGGTGGCGTACGAGGGTCGCGGCGAGATTGGGACCGATGCCGGGGAGCAGTTGCAGCCGGTGTGCGTCGTCGCGGTTGACGTTGATGCGCAGGCCGGTGGTGCGGGGCTGGAACTGATCCACGCGAAGCGGTCGATGCACTGTCAAACCGAGGGCCACGAACCAGACCGGCAGCGCCAGCAGGGCGTATCGCAGGTTCGGGATTTTGCGAGGCGCGGGCATGGTGATCTTCCGCGTAACCCGGTGATCGGGAAGCGACCCCCCACGATTCGCTTTGCTCATCATGAGGCTTGGCGACAAGTTGCCATGCGATGCCTTCGGGGACAAGTTCCGGGGGATCAGGCCGGGGCTTCGTCGAGCAGGGGATGTTCGAGGGGCTTGGCGTCCGAGGCGAGCTGGCGACTGAAGTTGGCCATGCTTTTGAGTGACGCCTTGGGCTGCAGGTCTTCGGTGACCAGGCCGCCCATCGGCATTTCGAGGTCGGGATAATCGGCGATTTCGTGCCAGGTGATGGTTTCGACGAAGGGCTTGGAGAGGGCGATGTGGAGCACCGCCTCGAACCAGTGTCCCTGGACGCCTGGGGACCAGGGCTTTCGCCAGAATCCGCAGTTGGGATCGACGGGGTTGCCGTTTTCGGGAACCTGAATCATTTCGTCGGTGACGGTTCCGCTGGGGCAGCAGAGGACGAGGTTGACCGGCTTGCTCATGGGGGCGAAGTGGTCGAGGAGGTTGCTGATCTGCATGAGGTCGCGGACGAACTGTCCGGGCTGGGCCTGTCCCATCATGAGCTTGAGGGTGAAGGCGTCGAACTGTATGGAGCCTTGGATGAGCAGGTCGGCGTACATCATGGGCGGGATGGACCGCTGATTGTGGCCGTAGTACTCGCCGAAGGGTTCGCGCAGCTCGACGAGGGCCTTGGCGTTGGGCTGCACTTTCTTGACGACCATGGTGGCCAGCCGGGTGAGGTCCATGAGCTGATCGAAGGCCACGGTGAAGTGGTTGTTGATGTGCAGTCCGGAGACGACGTTCCAGGTGCTGATGCGGTCCTTGAAGTGGCCGACGACGCGTTCGATGTGTTCGTAGATCAGGTCGCGGACGGTTTCGTAGTCGTGTTCCCAGATGAAGAGCCAGTCGGGCAGGTGATTGGGTTCAAAGCTGACGATGGGGCCTGCGATGATGGGCAGTTCGCTTTTGCGTGCCCAGGCGACCCATTCATCGAGGATTTTCCATCGATAGTCGCCTTCCTCGGG
>JADLAP010000358.1 GCA_020848195.1 Phycisphaeraceae bacterium | reverse complement strand
GTTGGTAACCCCGTCCTGAATGGTAAGTACGAGGTCGCAATCTTTGTTCCTGCGGCAGGATGAAGAAAAAATAAACACCAGCGCAAAAAGGAGTGCGAAAGAAAAGATAGGACTAAGGGTGATATTTCTTTTCATACTCTAAAGAAGATTGAATGCAAAGATAGGGATTAGTTATGATTTACCAAAAAATAATTAAGCGAATTATGAGGATGTATATTGTTAATAATTAACCACTTGTTCTTCAATTTGTTTGGGCAAAGAGCGGTATTCATACTGCTGATTCCTCAATTGGGGCTCAAAACCGGCTTCCTGTATGGCTTTTTGGATGCTTTTTGAGGTAAACCGGTGAGGGGCCCCTGCAGCAGAAACCACATTTTCTTCCAGCATGATGCTGCCGAAATCATTGGCCCCTGCATGCAGGCAGATCTGAGCGATCTCTTTGCCAACGGTAAGCCAGGAGGCCTGTATGTTGAGGATATTGGGAAGCATGATGCGACTCAGGGCGATCATGCGGATGTATTCTTCTCCCGTGGTTTTGTTTTTCACTCCACGCACTTCGGTCAACAGGGTATCCACAGCCTGGAAGGTCCAGGGGATGAATGCTAAAAAGCCGTTTGCATTTTTCGGTTTTTCACTCTGCACTTCCCGGATCCACACCAGGTGCTCAAAGCGTTCGTACAGTGTTTCTACGTGCCCGAACATCATGGTGGCCGAGGTGGTGATGTTTAATTGATGGGCAGCCCGCATCACATCCAGCCATTCTTTTCCTCCGCATTTCCCGTTTGAGATCAGTCTGCGCACACGGTCGTTTAAAATTTCTGCTCCGGCCCCCGGAAGGGAATCGAGCCCGGCATCCACCAGCGCTTTCAGCACTTCGGTGTGGGTGGATCTTTCCAGCTTGGTGATGTGTGCAATTTCCGGAGGGCCGAGGGAATGGAGTTTTAACTGAGGATATAGGCTTTTCAGCTGGCGGAACAGGTCCGTGTAAAATTTCAGGCCGAGTTCCGGATGGTGTCCTCCCTGTAAAAGCAATTGATCGCCTCCGAAGCGAAAGGTCTCTTCGATCTTTTTTCTGTACGTTTCAATATCCGTGATGTAAGATTCCGGATGGCCTGGAATACGGTAAAAGTTACAGAACTTGCAGTTGGCTACGCATACGTTGGTGGTATTTACATTGCGGTCTATCTGCCAGGTTACTTTTCCGGGCTTTCCGTTTATGCCAACCGAATCGGGCTTCTGGATCTTGCGCAGCTCATTGGCC
>JADLAP010000181.1 GCA_020848195.1 Phycisphaeraceae bacterium | reverse complement strand
TACGTCGTCGATGCCGGCGCGCCGCACCAGGCGGACATCCCCTTCCGTTCCACCGCCAAGCAGATGCAGATGGTCTGGATCGGCAGGGAACGGCCCGACCTCGCCGGCCCGCAAGGCAACTTCTCCGCCATCCACGGCCAGATGCAGATCGTCAGCGGCTGGCCCGTCGGACGGCTGACCCACGGCCTGTCCGGCCCGCTCTCCGATCTGCTCGTCATCTACTGCCCCGGAAACGGCGAGGAACCCTGGGTCTGGCGACTGCTCAAGCCCTGGCCCGGCAATCAGGTGCTCCAGTTCCTCGGCGATCCCTCGCTCACGCTCCAGACGCAGCCCATCCGCATGATCGAACAAGGCGGCGGCGTCGATGCATGGAACGGCTACCTCTGGGTGCTCATGGGCAACAAACCGCTGATGCGACTGGCGGACCAGATGATGGACCGCGTCCGCATCGCGCCCGATGAAGTGCGCTCCGCCACGGAACTGCTGAGCTTTTACAGCACGCTGCCGCCGCCGAAATGGTGGGAAAAGCCCACCGCCCTCGTGGAAGGCCCTACCCACTTCGTCCGCACCCTCGGCCGGGGTCTCGACATCACCCCCTGGCTCGCCGGCCCGAGGCTGATCCTCATCGGCTATCTCAGCGATTCGCCGCTGCCGATGCCCCTGGAAGTCGATGGCCGGCGACTGCCCTCTCGCGGCTGGACTGTCGTGCGTTGGTCGTGTCCACTTACCACCACGGGGCCAATCACCACGCCCACGCCGTGACAGGATTTCCTCGCCATGCCCATGATCCAGACGATCAATCTGACCAAACGCTACGGCGACCTCATGGCGCTGGCGAATCTCAATCTCGAAATCGATGCCGGCGACTGCTTCGGCTTCATCGGACCCAACGGAGCCGGCAAAACCACCACCATCAAAATCCTCGCCACCCTCCTCAAGCCCACATGGGGCGAGGCCCGCATCGATGGCCTGTCCGTCGGTCCCGTCAACGCACGACAGGTCCGCGCCATCATCGGCTACGTACCCGACTACTTCGGCTCCTACCAGGACATGGTCGTCCGCGAATATCTCGAATTCTTCGCCGCGTCCTACGGCATCCACGGCCCCAAACGCGATCAGGTCATCGGCGACGTCCTCAACCTCACCGACCTGGCCTACAAGGTTGACGCCGAGGTCGACTCGCTCTCGCGCGGCATGCAGCAGCGGCTCTCCGTCGCCCGCGTCCTGCTGCACGACCCCAAAGTCCTCCTGCTCGACGAGCCGGCCTCAGGCCTGGATCCCCGCGCCCGCATCGAAATGCGCGAACTGCTCAAGGAACTGCACCGGATGGGCAAAACCATCCTCATCAGCTCCCACATCCTGCTCGAACTGGCCGACCTCTGCGACAAGGTCGGCATCATCGAACAAGGCCAGCTCAAGTTCACGGGAACCGTCGACGAAATCCTCCAACGCGCACGCGTCGGCCAGGTGCTCCACGTCGGCGTCACCGATCGCCTCGACGAAGCAGCCACACTGATCGCCCAGCTTCCCGGCGTGATCGAAGCCGCAGTGGACAACCGTCACATCCGCGTGATGCTCGATGCGCGGACGTCCGATGTGCCGATGATCGCGGAAAAGCTCATCGCCGGCGGATTCCGCCTGACCCGCCTCGACGAGGAAAAGGTCAACCTCGAAACCGCCTTCATGCGCCTGACCAAAGGCCTCGTGCAATAATCCCCCGGAAGTTTTCGCCGCTTGCGGCGTCGCGGAATGCTTCATCGTCCAATATCGACAACCCCGCCGGGTGACGCGGGCAAAGGCATCGCATCGCTCACCGACTTGCCCGATCGCGTGAACGGCGCGAGCCACGCAAAGGCCGCAGCGGGCAGGATCGTGTGGCCGCCTTCAAAAATCGTCAGCCGCGCCAGGCCTGCGACACGCCGCAGGTGAATGTCCACATTGAACGTCGGATCCCCCGCGATGTCGCCGGGCTGCGGCTTTGACAAGCGACCCTGCTGATCCAGTTCCCGCATCTCCCGTTCGGACACGGGCGCGACGCCGTGCAGTCTCGCCAGCACGTTGAATGCGTCAATGGAATGGCGGAACGGCACGGAACCCCGTTTGCCGTCATGCACGCCGTGGCAAATATCCAGCGGCAGGTTCGCCGCGCCCTGGATGTGGAACAGCGACGACCGCGCGTGCAACTGGCGATCCACTTCCGCGCTGTCGCCGGGCTTGCCGCCGACGGACGCTTCGATGTCCCTGGCATAATTGTCCGCTTGTCCATCCTTGACGTGTTCACGATGCCACGCGGCCAGATCGGTGATTGAGCACCAGGCGCTGGCTGCGGCGAATCGTCGGGAATGATGACAGGCGGTCTGGAGGGTCATGTGTCCCCCGCCGGAGCCGCCGGTGAGATAGATGCGATCTTCGTCCACCTTCAGATGCGTGATCGCCCAATCCACGGCGTCAAGGATGTCCCGCATGGCCATCGCGGAGCCGCAGGCGTCGGGATGGCGGTTGGGGCCGCGGAAATCCGGCTCGATGGCGTGCCAGTCGTAGCGTGCCGCTTCGTCCATCTGGTCGCCGAGGTTCTGACGCCAGTCCCCGCTCCATGTGTGCAGCACCACCACCAGCGGGCGCGGACGCTGACTTGCGGACGCCAGCACCTGCGCCGGCTGCAAGCTGTCATCCGCGGTACAGCGGTAGCTGATGTTCTTGAGCGTACAGGCCATATTCGATCGGACCCTACAGTTGAGGTGAGGATTATGCTTCGTAGCCGAGTTCGCGCATCAGGTCGCCGCCGCTTTCCATGAAGGCCGCCATCGCGGCGTCGTCGAAGTGATTGCGCCAGTCGCCGGTGACACCCTTGCGGAAGAACGACTGGCGATTCTCCTCGCCGGGTTTGCGGCCCTGCGAAAGCTTGTCGAACGATCCTGCCGCCACGCATCGCGCCACCATCTCAGGACTGCTGTCCACGTTCAGGAACGTGAGCATGCCCTTGACCAGTTCCTCCGGCTTGGTTTTCAGATGCTCATAGCGAAGCTCGTGGTAACGGTCCGGGGCGGCTGCGCCAAACGCGCGAGCGGAGTAGACATAGCCTTTCCAGTGCCGCAGCGTGATATGGCGGACATAGCTGGGAAAATCGGGGAATTGTTCCTTGAACTTGTCCCCGGCGTAGCGGAGGTTGTGGAACCAGCCGGAGACGGCGACGTCACGCCCGTCGCGGATGATGTGGATCACCTTGCAGTGCGGGAAAAAGCGGTTGAGCAGGTTCAGGCAGATCGCGTGCTCCGGCGTTTTCTCCCCCAACACCTTGGCCTGCGAGCTGTTGGACCAACTGGCGAGCATCATGCCCACGGCGGAGACGAAGAGGAAATCAATCTGGCTTTCGTTGATGCTGAGGTTGGGGTCGATTTCGCCGACCTGCTCGTTGCGATCGACGATGGCCTTGTTGTACATCTTCATCAGGTGCTGGAGGGTGGGCATGAGGACGGGGCCGAAGACGGCTTCGCCGCGGCAGCAGATTTCGGGGTGGCCGTCGAGGACGGCCTTGACCCACGTGGTTCCGGACTTCTGGCAGCCGACGATGAAAAACAGCGGCTTGCACAGGGAGGAAAGGATCGCCTGGTGCGCACGCTGGTAAGCCTGGAGCACGTTCAGGTGCGCGGGCGTGGTCTTGAAGTTCGCGGCATTGGACATGGTCGAAAGCCTCGTCAGGGGCGGGAGGGTGAGGATGAAACCGGCGGCGTGGACGACGTTGTCGCCAGCACGTTGCCCAGCGCCAGCAGCACGGCATGTTTGTCGTCCATTTTGATCATCTGCCGGGATTTGACCGCCATGCGGGACGGCAACTGGTTGATGAAATCCTGCGTCATCGCATGATCCGGCGTGGCGAACGGACAGAACAGCGCGACGGTGGCGGCATGGGAGATGGCATTCTCGCCGAAGAGCTGTCGCCAGGCTTCGGCGAGGCCGATGACGAGGATCAGCGCGTTGTCCTGGTCGTGATCGACAACGGTGCGTCCGGACTGGCGGGTCAGCCAGGCGTACCAGCCGTCGTCGTCGCCGAGGATGCGGATGGGCAGAGCCGGGGACATGCCGCTGATGAGGTCGGTGTAGAGCGTAGCCAGCCCGGTGGTCAGGCCGTGCAGTTCCATGAGCGTGCGAAGCCGGGAACTCGACGCGGGACGGGCGGGAACATGACAGTCTTCCGCAGGCGCTTCCTCCAGCGCCCAGTCGCCGATGGTGTCGGCATAGGTGCGAGCCCAACTGGCGAACATGAGCGTATAGAGCACGCCGAGCGCGTTGGCGTTGTTGTACTGGCCCTGTTGCAGCACCTGCCGCCAGGACCGGGAAACAGCCGGCGCGATCAGGTCGTCGGTTTCATGGAAAAAGCGGCCCAGCGCCGGACCATGGGACTCCACCCACGTGCGATACGGCGGCGTGAAGCCCTGCTTCGGCCGATCCACCGCTTCCACCGGGCCATACCGTTTGGCCAGCTCCAGCAGAATCCACTTGAACTGATTGCCCCGCACCTTCATCGACGTCGGCAGCGAAAGCATGTACTGCACGAGCCGATGATCCAGCATCGGATTGCGGGCCTCAAGGCTGGCGGCCATGGACATGCGTTCCTCGACGCAGACGAGATAGTCCGGCAGATTGGTCTTGACGTCCAGATACAGCGCCTGATTGAGCCGGTCGAGACCCGGATGACGCCGGAGGAAGGGTTCAAGGTCTTCGATGGGCGAGCCGGCGCGGCGAAGCGTATGCACCATGTTCGACGAGTAGATCGTATCCCGCCCGGCTTTCCAGCCCATGATCGTGGTGTACTTCCGGTATGCCACCAGATTGTCGAACCAGTTGGATGGCGTCTCGCCGACGGCCCACGAATACCGGCCGGGATAGCCGGCGGAAAGCTCATCGGCGCCCTGCCCGGACAGCACCACCACCAGATCCTGCCTGGCCATCTGCGCCAGGCGGCGCATGGAGAACATGGCGATGTTCATGTACGGCTCATCGTGGTACTTCGACACGTCCTCGATGAGGGCGGAAAAGTCGCCGATGTCCACCCGCCGATGACGCCACTTGCACCCGTGCTTCTCGGCGACCATGCGCGCGTAAGGGGTTTCGTCGAGCTGCTGATCCTCGGCGAAACCGATGGTGAAGGCTTCAATGGGATCGTCGCGCAGACGAGCGGCAATGGCGGTGATCAGCGTGGAATCGATGCCGCCGGAGAGCAGACAGCCGATGGGCACGTCGCTGACAAGGCGCATGCTCACGGCGTCGGTGAGCAGTTCATCCAGCCTGTCGATCGCGGCGTCGGGATCCGAAGGCACATCCACCTGCGAAAAATCCCACCACGGCTGGACCTGGCCCTCCCACTGTTTGGCGTCCCATACGAGCCTGCAACCGGCGGGAATCTTGTGGATTTCCTTGAAAATCGTGCGGGGCGACAGGATGTAGCCGCGGGAGAAATACTGATCCACCGCCACGGGATCGACGGTGAATTTGCGCCGCAGCCAGGCGTAGATGGCCTTGAGTTCGCTGGCGAAGACCAGTTGATCGCGGTCGCTGTACCAGTAGAGCGGCTTCTTGCCCAGCCGGTCGCGGACGAGCAACAGCTTGCGTTCGAGGTGATCCCAGTAGCCGAAGGCGAACATGCCGACGAAGCGGTGGATCGCGTCAGGCCCTTCGGTCGCCAGGCCGTGAAGCACGACTTCGGTGTCGCATCGGGTCTGGAAGTTCGCGCCCTGCTGTCGGTAGTGGTTCTGGAGTTCGGCGAAGTTGTAGACCTCGCCGTTGTAGACCAGGGCATGGCGTCCGGTGGGATCGACCATCGGCTGCTGGCCGTGGGTGAGGTCCAGGACACTCAGGCGTCGGTGCGCCAGAGCCGCGCCGGGCTGGATCCAGAGTCCCGCCTCGTCAGGCCCGCGGTGCAGCAGTGTGTCCCGCGCCACGCGCAGACGGGTTTCGTCGGCCATGGTGGTCGGGTCGCGGAAAATGACGCCGAGAATGCCGCACATGAACGGAGCAACTCCCTTGGGACCGCCGACTGGGCGAACGCAGTGGCCTTGATCCCCTCTCCCTTCGAGGGAGAGGGCCAGGGTAAGGGTTCGGCGTACGCAAACCGGCATGTCCAATCACGGGCAAAACGTGATCGAACGACGTACCCTCACCCATCCTCTCCCTGAAAGGGAGAGGGGCAAAAGCCACATGCGTTTGCCCTGGTACCGCCGGGCCTTGAAAGTGTTATCGGCCCATGGTTCAACGCGGCATGAAAGGATGGATGACAGCCCTCGAAACCGTCCGCGGGGTAATGAAAAGGAGCGACGGACCGATAGAGTCCGTCGCTCCCGCATCAGTGATCGGTTGCCCGCGGTTGCGGACAGGCCGTAAGTGGACTTGGGGACGATCAGGTTGTTTAACCGCCGAGGAGAGACAGCACGCTTTGAGGTTGCTGATTGGCGATGGCCAGCACGTTGGTGGAGGCACTGACGAGAATCTGGGATCGGGTCAGCTCTGCCGTTTCCGAAGCGAAGTCGGTGTCGCGGATGGAGCTTTCGGCGGCGCTGGTGTTCTCGAGCGCGACGCCCAGGGAGTTGATGGTGGCGCCGATGACGTTCTTCTGGAACGCGCCGAGCCGGCCCCGGAGATTGGACACCGTGGAGATGGCGGTGTTGACGATCTTCTGCGCGATCTGCAGGTCGCCATCGACAAGGTTGGCGGCACGACCGGAGCCAAGATCATCGAGGAATCCGATGTTGATGTCGCCGAGCTTGCGTGAGGCGACGTTGCCGATGCCGATGCTGACCTGGTTGTCGGTGTTGACCTGGGGTCCGAGGTTGAACCTTGCGCCGCCGCCGGTGATGGTGAAGGCGTCGATGGCGGCCAGCGCCTGAGCGCCGGCTTCGGTCAGTTCGATAGAGAGATCGAGGAAGTCGGTGGCGATGGTGGCAGTGCGTCCCTGGCTGGTGGCGGCAATGCCGTTGATGATGGCGCCGACGTCCTGACCTTCGTCGCGGATGGCGTTGTTGACGTTGGCGAAGTCGGTCTCCGTGGCGGTGGCGGCGACGTTTTCATCGATGGCGGAGAGATTGAACACCGCGCCGACCTGGCCGCCGCGATCAACGATGTCGAAGCTGACGAACTCGTCGGTGCCGTATTCCACGCTCTTGATCGACAGGCCGGTGGCG
>JADLAP010000180.1 GCA_020848195.1 Phycisphaeraceae bacterium | reverse complement strand
GCCGGCCCTCGCCCGTTCCAGCGGCTGGCGGACGAACACATCGGCGAATTCGCCCAGCTCGCAGGCGCTATCGGCGAGATGCTCGCCCGGCTGGAAACCACAGCCGACCGTCTGCGCACCCGCGAACGCGCGTTTGAAAGCCTCTATCAACTGGCGCCCTCCGCCATGATCAGCCTCGACGTCACGGGGCAGATCATCGAAGCCAACCGACGGGCCGCCGAATTGCTGATGGTTCGGGATGAAGTGTCGCTGGTCGGCCGGAACATTCTCGATCTCGTCATGCCGGAGGATCGCGTCGTGCTTCGTCAGACGGTCGATCGGCTGGAAGTGGATCACAGCCCGCACGGCGAAATCCGCATGACCGCCGGCGATCAGATCATCCACGTCTCCCTCGACTGCGCCGGCGTCCGCGATGAAACAGGCTCCATTCAGAGCGTTCGCCTTTCCCTGCGCGACATCAGCCTGTCCCGCAAGCTTCAGCGCGATCTGGAAGACAAGAGCCGGCTGCTCAATCTCATCATCGACCACATGTCCGACGGCATCCTGCTGGTGGACGCCAATGGCCGGATCGCCGCGTGCAATCGCCGGCTGGCGACGCTGCTGCACTCGCAGCCGCAGTCGCTGACCGGGTTGCCTTACGATCCCGAACATCTGTGGGACGATCTGGGCCTCGTGGAGCCGGCGCTGTTCCTCAGCCGGCTGCAGCAGATCGAAGGCGATCTCGAACGTCCCGCGCAGGAGCGGTTTGAGTCCCGCGCGGGGACGTTCCAGTTCCAGGGCATTCCCGTACAGGACACGGCCGGCCATCCGGTCGGAAGACTCTGGGTCGTGCAGGAAATCACCAGCCAGGTCCAGAGCCAGCGCCTGCTCAACCAGCAGACGCAGCAGCTTCAGGCCATCCGCCTGCTCGGACAGGAACTGGCCCAGGTCACGGACACCGACCAGTTCCTGCTGCGTGCGGAACAGCAGTTGTACGACGCGCTGGGCGTGGAAGTCGTGGGTCTGGCCCTTCGCCGCGCGCAGGGGCCGAAACGAAGTCTTCAACTGCTGCATCGCGGCTCGATGTCCGTGTCGCTGGACATCAACCGTCAGATCATTGAAACGGTCGAATGCCATCTGATGCCGCAGATTCTGCATCAGGACGACGTGATGTTCTGGGCGGAAGTGCCGCGTTCGACGCCGTGGGGCAAGGTGTTCCATCGCGCGGGACTGACCTGCCTGGCCGGCGCGCCGCTGCGCGGACTCAACGGCCCCATCGGCATCCTCTGGATCGCAAGGCGAGGCGGCGAACACATCGAACGGCAGCATATTTACCTGCTCGAAGCCATGCTCCCCCTGCTCGCTTCCCGCGTCGAAGTCTCCTCGCTCTTCGACCGGCTCGGCGCGTCGCGCCTGGCGGACCCCGTCACCGGTCTGGCCACCGAGCACCAGTTCCACGTCGACATGCTCCACCGCGCCATGAGGCCCGAACCCGACTGGGGCATCGCCATGGTCCGCATCGAGCACCACGACATGCTCCTGGAGGTCATCGGCCAGTCCGGCTTCAACGACCTGATGCGCCAGATGTCCGCTTCCATCTGCCGCGTGATTCGCCGCAACTGCACGGTGGCCCGGCTCGACGACGCCACGCTGGCCATCCTCACGCCCGACGCCAGCGAGGAAAACCTCGGCCGCCTGGCGCAGCGACTGCGCGACGCCATCGGGCGCATCGAAGCCGGCCTCTGCGACGGCCATGTCTGGAAACTCGAAGTCCACATCGGCACCGCACAGTGCCCCACTGACGGAACTGATCCCGAACGACTTCTCGCACTGGCCATCAGCCGTTTGCATGCCTCGGGTCACGCCATGCCAGCCATCGCCAATGTTTCCGGGTCATAAGCCTGCGGCCTACCATCCTGCATGAGTCATCATGAACAACCTGTCGGGGCTGGACGCCGTCCCAATGCCCTGGCGGATCAGACCAGTCCCTACCTGCTTCAGCACGCCTGCAACCCCGTGGACTGGCATCCCTGGTCCCCGGCCACGCTGGCGCTGGCGCGTAAGCTGCAACGTCCGATTTTCCTGAGCATCGGCTATTCCACCTGCTACTGGTGTCACGTGATGGAGCGGCAATGCTTTGAAAACCCGGACATCGCCGCGTTGATGAATGACGGGTTCGTGAACATCAAGGTGGACCGCGAGGAGCGGCCGGATATTGACGACCTGTACATGACGGCGGTGCAGATGATCACCGGCAGCGGCGGTTGGCCGATGAGCGTGTTCCTCACGCCGCCGGGCGCGGCCGGGGCGGATGATCCGGGCCTTGAGCCGTTCGACGCGGGAACCTATTTCCCGCCGCGGGACGCTTACGGAAGGCCTGGGTTTCCCTCGGTTTTACGGGCGATTTCCCAGGCCTGGCGCGATCGACGCGGCGAACTGCTGGAGCAGGCCGGCCGTGTCGCACAGGCCATGCGGTCGCACCTGGCTCCGGAGCCGACCCCCTCGCCGCTCTCGGCGGATCAGGTATCCCAGGCGGCCGGGCGATTGCTGCGGGCCTATGACTCCGACGACGGCGGATTCGGTCAGGCGCCCAAGTTCCCCCAGCCGCTCAATCTTCGGTTTCTCCTTCATGTCCATCGCAACAATCAGGATGCCGATATCGCCGGCGCGCTGACGCACACGCTGGACCGCATGGCGCGTGGCGGCATGTACGACCAGGTCGGCGGCGGCTTCCATCGCTACAGCACCGACGAACGCTGGCTGGTCCCCCATTTTGAAAAAATGCTTTACGACAACGGGCAGCTTGCCGAACTGTACGCGCTGGCCCATGAACGCCTGCCGCGCGATGGCGACCCCGGCCTGTTCGCCCGAGTCGCGGCGGAAACCTGCGACTACATCCTGCGGGAAATGACCGACGCCAGCGGCGCGTTCTGGTCCGCGCAGGATGCCGAGGTCGATTCGCGCGAAGGGCTGAATTACCTGTGGAATCCGCGGGAAATCCGCAATGTGTTGGATGATCCGAAGCTGGCGGAACTGGCGCTGGCGATGTACGGACTGGACGAAGGGCCGAATTTCCGCGATCCGCATCACCGCGATGAGCCGGCCCGCAACGTACTCTACCTGCCCTATCCCCTCGCTGAACTGGCCAGGCAGCGGAACATGGCGCTGGATGATCTGCTGGCGGCGCGG
>JADLAP010000179.1 GCA_020848195.1 Phycisphaeraceae bacterium | reverse complement strand
ACTCACCGCAGGCGGATCAGACGCCACCGCCACCGTCCGAAGCGTCACCAAAATCCCGGCCCCCCGGAACCGCTGACGGCCTCGGAACTCATCCGCCGGGTTCGCACGGGCTTGTTGACCGGCTGCGAAAGTGTGCCATCAGCCCCTGCCCACAACGCAAGAGGCAGGGGGGACTGGCGTCAACGGAATACCCAGTTTCGGATTTGGACCTTCGTCATTTCCCCTCGTCCGCCTCATGATCCCAATGCGTTTGCCCTGGCAGCGATGCGTCGCAAACCGTCTTGACCCCTGAAGCCGGATGTTTTACAGTGTGGAGCCTGACATCGGCACAGGCCGATACGGGCTCGTAGCTCAGTTGGCTAGAGCGCACCCCTGATAAGGGTGAGGTCGCGTGTTCGACTCACGCCGGGCCCATTCAGATAAGCCTCCGCAAGACTGGATCTTGTGGAGGCTTTGTTGTTCCGGGACGGGGCATCGCATTTCCTGGGGTTCGGGCCTGTTCCTGATTTCGTCTCGCACTCCCGCATTCCCGCGTGCAGTCAGCTTTCCCGATTGACGGGTCCGCGACGCCGTGCAGGACTTGCTCAGTCGAAAGCTGCGTGGGTCAGCGGCTGACAGCGACTGTCAGGCCGAATCAAGTGCAAGCAGATCGATATTCCGGCGGCTCGTGGATATGCCCGAGGGAAGCTTATCAAGTGAACTGCGTATCACGCTGACAAGGTCAGTCCGATGCGTTAACCTTTCGCCACCATGAAACAGATACTTCCCGGTCTTTTCACGCTTGCCGATGGATGTCAGGTGTACGCCTTTGTCCGCGGCGATGCCGCGCTGGTGATCGATTTCGGAAGCGGGCGCATCGTGCCGGCGCTGCGGAACATCGGCGTGCGCAAGGTGGATGCGGTCCTGATTACCCATCCTCATCGGGAACAGGTCCATGGTCTGTCCCGGTGGCGGGGCGAAGCGTTGGCGGTCGCCGACGCCGAACCGTTTCTGAGCCAGGAAGGGGTTCGCGCCTTCCATCGCCGGCCTCCGGAAAGCCCCGTCCCCACCACCTGCGAACCCCTGGCCCGCGGATTGCCTCGCGTGCGATGCTGTCTGAGCGCCAGCCAGGATTACTATTGGCACGAGCACCGAGTCCGCGTGGTTCCGACTCCGGGCCATACGCCGGCCGCCGTGACGTATCTCATCGACTGGGACGCCCATCGCGTGGCGCTCTGCGGCGACGCCGTCTGCGCCGGAGGTACGATCCGGCAACCGCATCATCTGGAATGGAGCCACTATCGCACCGACGGCGAACGCGCGGCCCGGCAGGGCTTGCAGGAACTGCGATCCCGCGCTATCGACATGATTCTCCCCTCGCATGGCCGGCCGATCCTGGAACATCCCGAACGCGACCTCGACCTGGCGATTCGCCGGCTGGACAAACTGGCTCTGCTGCGCGACTGCATCGCACCGAACCAGCGCGTGGACTGGTTTGCGGTTTCCGTCCTGACGCCGCACGTCTGCCGGGTGCTTCCCAGCCTGCACCAGTTCGGCAACAACGGCTATTTCCTGGTTTCCCGGACAGGGGAAGCGCTCGTCATCGACGCCAATCCCGGCGATGTGGAGGCGATCCGCTGGCTGATGCGGCACACAGGCGCGACGCGTGTCGGCGTCGCCATGGCCACGCACTACCATGGCGACCACGCCAACGGTCTGGCGGCGATGCGGGATGAACTGGGCGCGGCGATCTGGATTCCCCAGGGCATCGCCACGATCCTCCGCAAGCCTTCCGCGTGGGCGCTGCCGTTCAAACCCCAGCCGCTCCATGGTCATGTGGAACGCCTGCTGGCCAACGCGAGCACGGCCGGCTGGCACGAATACCGCCTGTGCACCTGGGATTTCCCCGGCCAGACGCGCTATCACCACGCATTCGCCACGACGATCGACGGACGCCGCGTGCTGTTCAGCGGCGACAACTTCTTCCCCACCGACCGCTGGGGCGGCAGCGGCGGCTGCTGCGCCGCCAACCATTCATCCCCCGAATGCTACGCGCGTTCCGCCCGCAAGGTGCTGCGCTGGAAGCCCGATCTGCTCTGTGCCGGCCACCGCGCCATCTTCCCGTATTGCCCCGGCTTCTTCCGCCGCGTCCTGCGCTGGGCCGGCGAATATCGAAGCCTGCTGCGGGAACTGACCGCGACCCGATGACCCGCGAGCAGACCCGCGACGAACGCCGACTCCGATGATCCGATCCCCCGCGCCGTCAAGGCAAGTCTGACGCCGACGTGGAGAATGCGAAGACCGCACTGAAGACGGTGCGGCTATGACGGATGGCATTGCGGACGAGGAACCGCACCGAAGATGGTGCGGCCAGGAGGGATATTCTTGCGGACGATGGGGGTGGCAAGGGCTGTTGGACGCACATGAACCGGCCTCGGCAGCTCTGGAACGCTGATCCCAGGGCGAACGCATGTGGCTTTGATCCCCTCTCCCTTCGAGGGAGAGCGACTGTCTTGAAAGTCAAGCATGAATTTTCTCGGTGAGGAGTGCGTTAAGGTGGATCAGGAGTTTGCGCATGCAAGCGACGAGAGCGACCTTTTTGGGTTTGCCTTGTTGGAGCAGGT
>JADLAP010000357.1 GCA_020848195.1 Phycisphaeraceae bacterium | reverse complement strand
TTCTGAACACAGTCAAACCATTTCTCATAATATTCGACTTCTGAATATCATGTTTCATTGTCATTCGTTCAAATGAAACATTTGATGGCATGTGAAGATATCTATTGAACATCGAGCATTACTACTGAGAGCAATATTTTGGTATGTAACAGTCGAGGAATGAACAGCATATACGACATGAAACGGAATAGTTGGAAAGAGAAAATAACATACGCAGTTCCTGTGCACCATCAATCGCACTATTTGGATCAGCATAATTCATTGGATAGTCAGTGATATTGGCTGTTGTGTTGTCTGTAAAAGCAACTCCTGGAAGACCTAGATTTAATTTTCTAAATCATAATTATGCGCATAGCTATGAATTCAAACCTGGTCCATCGCCGACCACGTCGTTATCATCGTCATATTGTGACATGTTTATGAGAATGATTGTATTTCAAAAACTCATAATGAACATCAAGTTTCACATGGACAACATTTTGTTATCAATGTTGCTAGGCAACTCATTATTTCAATTTTATAATGAAAAAAATTTTTTTTGTTTTACATAAAAGACATTCCTCCTATTTTCGAACTGGAAACCCGAAGATTTCAAATTAAGAATCTATTTTTCAGCTTTGTCATATAGATGTCGCTTTTCCATATTTGTGAAATATGTATTCGCCATTGTTTCCCGATAGTGAACCTTCATTTATTGATACATCTCCTATGTCTGCAGGAAAGGACAGGAAAAAAGAACACAAGGCTTAACAAATCATTTTTTTCTATTTCTTAGATTTTAGAATTCTATTTTTCATCGATCAGTAGAATTAAGTCCATTTATATTTCTAATCAAGAAAAATAAAAAATCTTTTTATTTATCGTATGATCACAAAATTAATATTATTATCATGTCTGTACCAAATAAATCTCTTGATAAAAACAAGCGTTATGCTGGTGTCAAAGCCAATGATTTTGTAAACAAAACTCGAGCTAATGAAACCAATCGATCTGCACGTAAGTTCATCTCGTGGAAAAAGAATAAACAGATACAAAACTTCTCTTCTTT
>JADLAP010000178.1 GCA_020848195.1 Phycisphaeraceae bacterium | reverse complement strand
TGTCGCTGTTGCGTCCGTATGCCGGTTCCGTGATGTGGACCGTCGGCGTGCTGAGCGTGCTGACGCTGATCAACATGCTCATCCCGGCCGCGGTGGCGGTGGTGTTCAACCGCGTGTTTCCGACCAAGAGCGATCCGCAGGGCAACTGGCCGCTGCTCTGGCTCATTCTCGCGGGCATGGTGGTGATCTACGTCGCGCGGAACGCGTTGTTCTACACCGCCAAGACCACGGCTGTGGGCGTCGGCGAGGACGTCTGCTTCTCGCTGCGAAACCGCATGTTCGAGCATCTTCAGCAGATGAAGCTGCGGTTCTACCGCGAAAACAAGGCGGGCCACGTCTCCAGCCGGCTGATGGACGACAGCTTCGTCATTCAGGGCTTCATCCAGGACGACATGCCGTCGCTGATGCAGGCGATTTTCCAGTTCATCTGCCTCGTGGCCATCGTGTACGCGGTCAACTGGCAACTGGCGCTGGCGAGCACGGTGGTGCTGCCGCTGCACCTGGTGGCGTTCGTGTACTTCAAGCGGCCGATCAAGATGGCCAGTCGCGTGGCGGCGGAGCAGATGTCCGTCGTGCACGGCAATCTGATCGAAAAATTCCTCGGCGCGGAAGTGGTCAAGAGCTTCACCGGCGAACAGCGGGAAAGCGAAGCCTTCGTCCGCGCCATCGACCAGACGCGGCGGAGCCAGGTCGAGAGCAAGCGGTTTCACGTGTGGCAGAAGGTGGTGGCGGATCTGCTGGTGGGCGTCGGCACGGTGGCGCTGCTGGGCTTCGGCGCGTATCAGGTGCTCAAGCCGGTGGACGGCATGTTGCCCGGCACATTCATCGCCTTTTTCGCGTATGTGGGGCTGCTGTACCCGACGGTGCTGGAGCTGATGACGGGCTTTGCGAAGCTGACGAAGACGACGGCGAGCGTGGACCGCGTGTTCGAGATGCTCGAAAGCGGGATGCGGGAAACGAGCCTCGGAGGCAGCAGCTTCAAGCCGATCCGGGGCCAGATCCGGTTCAGCGACGTATGGCTGGGCTTTGGGGAAGATCAGCCGGTGCTCAAGGGCGTGAACCTGGAGATCGCACCGGGTCAGGTGTGCGCCATTGTCGGAGCTTCCGGGGCGGGCAAGAGCACGCTGGTAAGTCTGCTGCCCCGCTTTCTGGAGCCGGACCGCGGCACGGTGGAAGTCGACGGCCTGGACGTCCGGCAGATCGACGTCCGCCACCTGCGCACGCACATCGGCATCGCATTCCAGGAATGCTTCCTCTTCAACAGCAGCATTCTGGAGAACCTGCGCTACGCCCGACCGGAGGCCACCATGAAACAGATCGTGGAAGTGACGCAGCGCACCGGCGCGCACGAGTTCATCAGCAAACTCGCCGACGGCTACGACACCGTCGTCGGCGAAGGCGGCATCGGCCTTTCCCGCGGCGAAAAACAGCGCATCACGCTCACCCGCGCCATGCTCAAGAATCCCCGGATTCTCATCCTCGACGAAGCCACCGCTTCCATCGACGTGGACAGCGAATCGCAGATCATGCCCGCCATTTTCGATTTCATGCAGGGCAAAACAACGCTCATGATCACGCACCGTCCGGAGCTGTTGCAACATGCGGACCTGGTGGTGCAGATACGGGAGGGACGCGTGGACTATCACGGACCAGCCAAAGAGTTTCTGTCCCGGATGTCGCGTGAAGCCGAAGCGCCGGCCCCACTGCCGCTGCGTCCGGTGCCCGGGGATGTTCCCGATGTCGCATCCAAGCCCCATGGCGAGTCTTCGAGCCGCGGGAGTTCTTCCAGCATCGCCAGTCTTGGGCTGATCCTGCTGCTGTCGATGGTGCTGGGACTGAGTGGAGCGGGGACGGCTCGTGCCGACGACAAGCCCGCCGGAGCGACCCCCGCAGCGGCTGCGGCTGCGGCTCCAGCGCCCGCGCCGGCTGCGGCTCCAACTCCAGTTCCAGCGCCCGCGCCAGCCGGTGAATTTCCCGGCCGTCTGATGGCGCAGGGCGGGCTGTCGGATGTGCAGGTGGAGGAACTGCTCAGCGTCGTGGTCTCGCGTGTGCGCGCGGAACTGGGGTATCGTCCGGTGAAGGACGACCAGACGCCGGCCGTCGCGGTGGCGCCGAAATCCGTGCGCGGTCTCGTGCGACTGGCGAGGCCGGATTACCGCGGCCTGCATGTGGTGGAACTGGGTTACCAGATCGGTCAGGGCGACATGCCGGCGCAGGTGTGGATCGCCGGCGTGGTGAGGCCCGCGGACAAGCCGCAGATCGACAACGCGGAAGTGGACACGATCGTGAAGCTGATTGCCTCGGCGCGGGGCACGGTGGAAGGCCCCGCCGCGGCGAACAAGGATGCCAATCCCGCCGCGCCGGCACCGGTCGCCCCCGGTGCCCCCGGTGCCCCCGTTGCTGCCGGGCCGCAGGGTCCGCCTTCGCCGGTCGGCCAGTTCATGCCCATGCCCGACCTGAGCGACATTGAGGCGATCGATCTGCTGGACGTGATCGTCTCGCGTCTGCAGGCGGAGAAGGGTTACAGCACGTCGCCGCTGACGTCGGACCGCGCGGCGGTGCCGAGCCTCCCGGAGTTCCGCAGCGAACGACTGCTCGCCCGCGCCACGCCCGAGGGCATCCTCGTCATCCAACTGGCATACCGCACGTTCCGAAGCCAGCCGCTGCACGTGTGGCTTTTCGGCGCGATGCTCCCCGCCGGCGGCGGCCTGCCCCGCGCCAATGCCGAATTTCCCGCCGTGCTGGCGCTGCTTGCCGATGCGAACAAAGCCCTCGAAACCCAGGCCAAAACCATCCGCATCGACCAGCTCAAGACCGGCCTGATCACCCTCAGCTACGTCGAACCCGACCGTTGCCTCGGCCTGCTCAAGACGTTGGGCTATCAGGTCATCGAGTACACCCTCGGCGCCAAAGGCCCCGGCGGACAGGTGCAGATCGTGCCCACCGCCAAGGTCGATCCCGCCACGCTTCCGCTGATCCTGAACATGCCCGGCAGCGACGCCGTCAACCTCGTCGGTGGCTCTGATCCCAAAACCCCCGTCAACATTTTCGGCCTCACCCAAACCCCCAGCATCCCCCACGATCTGCCCAACCTCACCAGTGCCGCGCCCATGATGCAATTGATGATCCTCTACCATCCGGCCCATCCTGAACAGTTTGCCCAACTCCTCGACCGCATCCGCAGCACCATCGACCTCCCGGCAAGGCAAATCCTCATTGAAGCCATGGTCCTGGAAATATCCCAGACGGGCCTGAGCAAACTCGGCCTCCAGTGGGAACTCAAAACCTCCGCCACGGGCGACACCTGGCGCATCGGCAGCCTGCCCACCCTCGCCGCGGGCGAACAACTAACCGCGGAAATCCAGCTTAAAAACCTCTTCGGCGATTTCCTTGCCAAAATTCAGGCCCTGATCAAGGACGGCCAGGCCGAGATCCTCTCCAGGCCCAGCATCCTCACCATGGACCACCGCCAGGCGTCCATCCGCGTCGGCGAGGAAATCCCCATCGCCACCGGCGCCACCGGTGTGACCAGCGGCGATCGCCTCGAATTCAAGTTCCAGTACATCCCCATCGGCATCCTTCTCAACGTCCGCCCCCGCGTCTCCGACGATGGCGAACAGGTCTCCAGGCAGATCGACGGCATCGTCTCCGCCACCATCCCCGGTCAGGAACTGGTCATGCGCGACAAAACCGGACAGGCGCTGGCCTCCGCGCCGCGCATCAGCACCCGCCGCGTCCAGACCTACTCCCGCGTGGCCAACAACACGCCCTTCATCATCGGCGGCCTGGTTTCCCACGACGAAACCAAATCCACGGAAAAAGTTCCGCTCCTCGGCGATATTCCCTTCCTTGGAAAAGCTTTCCAGAATGAAACCTCCGACCGCATCAAACGCGAGGTCATCATCGTCATCACGCCCTATGTCCTGCCCGAAAACCAGGTCGTCGGCCGCAACATGCCCAAGGACGAGGACGCCTTCGACAGCTTCGGCAACCGCCTCTTCCGCGACGCCTACCGCATCCGTGCCGAAGACGTCTTCGATCTGGGCTTCCTCACCGACAACCTCGGCGTGACTCATCTGCAGCAACTGGCCGACGAAGCCGTCAGCCACAACGCCGATCTCGCCAACACCTATCCCTTCGACCGCTTCGCCAACAAGCACGTGCCCGGCGAACGCATTCTCGTCTACCGCCAGATGTACGAAGTCATCAAGCGACGCGACATCGACGACGGCGTCAACCTCGAAAAACTCATCTTCTTCCACCCCAGCGCCGAAAGTCAGTCCGGCTTCAACGTGCGATCGCTCTGGAAGCAACTGCATGAAATGGTCGGCGCAACGCCGACGACTTCCGCTTCACCAGACAAGAACCCCTCCTCCGACGCGATGTTCCAGAAACTCCGCGGCAAGGCGGTGGTCATGACCTGGACCGTCCGGCGCTACGACAAGTCGGCCGACCAGGTGCTCGCCCAGCCCGTGCCTCAGGTCACGATCATCGATTGCCCCGACCGCTCGACCTGGAGCAGATTGCTCTGGGATCTCAACCAGCCCGACAACGAAGGCCGGCCGCGTTTCAGCCTCCTGATCCGCGACGATCACGACCTCCAGCGGCTCCAACGAGCCGTCGTCCTCAAACGCACCGTGGAAGTCAACGCCCGACAAACGCCGCTGACGCTGCACAACTTCTCCGTCGGCCGGCTGCTGCTGATGCCCACCATCAAACGCTCCGACGTCTATCTCATCGACGAAGAGACCGCCATGTACTTCTTCTTCACCGAACTCTACTACCCGGCTCTACGGCAGGAACTGACCCGCGACACGGAATCGCTGAAAATCATGCTGAAAGATCCCGCCATCGAACGGCTGCTGGGCAATCCCTCCACGGTCGATCAACCCGTGCCATGGCAGCCGATGGAACGCTGATGCCCGCGCCCTCCGTGCGGATTGAACCCGTGACCACCTGGCGGCTTCGCCGGGCCTTTGTCGATCTGCCCTGGTCCATCTACCGCGACGATCCGAACTGGATTGCGCCGCTGAAGTGGGAGCAGCGCCGCTTCCTGTCGCCCCGCCACCCGTTCCGCCGGCACGGCGAAGCCCAGGCGTTCCTCGCGTTTCACGGCAATCGCCCTGTCGGACGCATCCTCGTCAGCGACGATCCCAACTACAACCAGCTTCACCGGACCAACCTCGGCGCCGTCGGCATGTTCGAATGCGCCGACGGCGGCGGAGGTCAGGTCGCCCGCGCCCTGCTCCACGCGGCCGCGAAGTGGCTTGCCCTTCGCGGCCGAACCCGCCTGCTCGGCCCCCTCGACTTCTCCACCAATTACCCCTGCGGCCTGCTCGTCGATGGCTTTGATACGCCCCCCGTCCTGATGATGAGCCATCACCGGCCGACCTACGCGGCGATGCTCGAATCCGCGGGCCTGACCAAAGCCAGGGATCTCTTCTGCTTCCGCACCCACGGCCTCACCGACGACACACGTCAGTGGCTCGCCCGCGCCTCGGAACTGACGCAGCAGTCCAGCGTGACCATCCGTCATCTCGACCGCCGCCGCTGGCGACGCGAGATCGAGCTTTGCCGCACGGTCTATCACCAGGCCTGGCGGAACAACTGGGGCTTCGTGCCCATGACCGACGCGGAGTTCGCCGCGCTGGCCCGCGATCTGCGGTTCTTCGCCGATGAACGCCTGCTGCTGCTGGCGGAAGCGGACGGCCAGCCCGTCGGCCTGTCGCTGATCGTGCCCGACCTCAATGAAGCCATCCGCCCGCTCAACGGCCGGCTGTTCCGTTTCGGTCTGCCCCTGGGCCTCTGGCAACTCAAGCGAAACCTCCGCCATGTCCGCGGCACCCGCAGCATGATCCTCGGCGTCCTGCCCGCGTGGCAACGCCTGGGCGTCGGGGCGAAACTCATCCTCGCCACGCTGGACCACGTGAAACAGTCCGGCCGGTACGATCACGTGGAAATGGGCTGGATTCTCGAAGACAACCACGCGATGCTCAACCCGCTGCGTCGCCTGGGTTTTATCCGGTCGAAGACTTATCGCATCTACGAAGCCGAGTTGGGGTCGCTGATGTCGCCAGAGCCGCGCACGCAGTAAGCGGG
>JADLAP010000177.1 GCA_020848195.1 Phycisphaeraceae bacterium | reverse complement strand
CTCACGGGCGGGCATGACGAGGTAAGATCGGATCATGAATCAAGCATGGCCGGTTATTAGCAGCGGGGCGAACCCTCGTGTCAAGGCGGTGGCGAAGCTGTGGCAGTCGCGTCAGCGGCGGGAGGAAGGCTTGTTTGTCGCCGAGGGCTGGCGTCAGGTGACGCGGGCCGCCGAGGCGGGATTGGTGTTGCGGGAGTTGTATGGCTGCGGCGAAATGGGAGCGATGGACTCACCGCGGTTTGCTGATTTGGCGAAGCATGCGGGCGATACCTTCGACGTCAGCACCATCGCGCTGGCGAAGATGAGCTACCGGGAAAATCCGGAGGGGATTCTCGGCGTGTTTGTGCAGCCAAGGTGGACGGTGGAGGACATACTGGGAACCCCCACGCTTTGCTGCGCTGAGCATGGGGCCTGCCTGGTGCTTATGGCGGTGGGGATTGAGAAGCCGGGCAATTTGGGCGCGATGGCGCGCACAGCGGCGGCCGCGGGAGCATCAGGCTTGTTCGTCGCCGATGGCGTGTGCGATCCTTTCAATCCCAACGCCATCACCGCCGGCACGGGGGCGGTGTTTACGCTGCCGATCGCGGCTGCGGACGGGACGACGTTGCGGACCATCCTGCGGCAGCGGGGCATTCGCATGGTCCTGACCACGCCGGGGGCGAAGAAGCACTGGCACGACATCGACTACCGGGGACCGACCGCCATCGTCATCGGCGCGGAAGACCAGGGCCTCGGCGACGACTGGCTGGCGGAAACCGATGGCGTGGAACAGGTCTCGGTGACGATGGCCGGGAGTGGCGTGGATTCGCTCAATGCGTCGGTGTGTGCGGGCGTGGTGTTGTTCGAGGCGGTGAGGCAAAGGGCGGCGGGATTGTCCTGACACGGCGATGCGGGCTAGGCTTAGGGGATCAGGATCGTGGGGAGTGACAAGATGATTTGCGACCAATGCCAGGCGTTGTACGAGGAAGTCGGCGAACGGGTGCGGGAAGCGGGAGTGTTCGGGAAAGTTCGCCGGATGGACGAAGCGTTGCTCTGCCGGGCGAAGCAGGTGGATCGCGAGGCGACCTACCAGGCGTCGGTGGCCGAGGAGCACGACATGGTGTGGGTGAGTCTGTCCACGCCGGACCGCTGGCTCAGCGAGTCGATTGAAGCCGAGTTGATGGTCAGGCGTGACAAGATCGAGGAACTGCTGGAGGAGGAACTGTTGGACCAGGGCTTCGACGGCCGGCTGCCGGTGGAGCATTTCCGCGACGAGCAGAAGCAGTACGTGTTCCGTTCACCTGTGTTTCTGCCCAAGGGCGAGCGTCTGGACGGGGAAGCGATGGTGGATCGGGTGACGCAGGTGCTGCAGGCATACGAGGCGACGTTTCGGCCCCTCGGTGGAATGTCGCCGAAGGATGAAAGTTGAACGTGACGTTCGGTCCGAGGTGCAACTGCGGCGTCAGCCAGACTTTTTGATATTTACCCGTGCGATTGGCATCGCATATCAGACGATGAGTCGGTATGCTGTTGAACGTGCAGGTAGGGGCGGGCAAGGACGTCCGCCGGGTAGGTCCGTGACATAGGCCGTGCAGGCTGTGGCATGGACCAACTCGGAGGCCATGGCCGGCGAGGTGCCTGATGCGCGTATTGATGCTGGGTTGGGAATTCCCGCCTTACATCTCCGGGGGTCTGGGTACAGCTTGTTACGGACTGACCAAGGCTCTGTCCAATCTGAATGTGGAAGTGCTGTTCGTGTTGCCGCGTCATGTGCAGGCAAGGCGATGGCGCGCCGTGGCCGAGCAACATGCCAGGGACCGTGCATCGGGCGAACTGTGGCACGGCCTGGCCCGCGCGGATCGACTCCATGCCCGGATGATCAGCTCGCCCGATCCTTTCCGGGCCGCGCTGCCCGAACTGCCCGGCGTCTCCTACCGCATCATCCGCTCACGCCTGCCTGGCCCGTATGAGCGATGGACCACCCATGTCATGGCGGCCACCGATCGAGTTGCCGAACCAGCCGCCGCCGCTCCCACCTTCGCCGAAGTATCCACCACCGCTGCCGCCGCAGTCGCCGTCGCGCCCGCGCCCTGCGCATCCCGCGCATGGATCCATCAGCACGACGACGACGAAACCGCCCAGCCCGCGCCCATCAGCTTCGTCGGCCACGAACTGACCACCGAAGCCGAGCAGTGCGCCGAACCCTACGGCCAGGACCTCATGCTCGAAGTCCAACGCTATGCCGACCGTTGCGTCCGTCTGGCGGAACACGAGCGGTTCGATGTCATTCACGCCCACGACTGGATGACCTTCCCCGCCGGCATCGCCATCCGCGAGCGTACGGGCAAGCCGCTCGTCGTGCACATGCATTCCACCGAGTTCGACCGCTCCGGACACCAGATCAACCACGCCATCTACGACATCGAACGCCGCGGCATGCACGTGGCGGATTCCGTTATCGCGGTCAGCTTCATGACCCGCGCGCGATGCCACCGTCACTACGGCGTGGACCTGACCCGCGTGAAAGTGGTGTACAACGGCGTGGATGCGGGCCAGGTGCTCGATGACGTCAGCGCCCCGGTGGACGATCCGGCTCCGGCGACCATCGGCCCGTGGCGCCGCGCCGGCGAAAAAGTCGTCCTCTTCCTCGGCCGCATCACCAGCCAGAAAGGCCCGCAGTATTTCATCCATGCCGCCAAACGCGTGCTCGAACGCATGAAGAACGTCAAGTTCGTCATGGCTGGTTCCGGCGACCGCGTGGGCCAGATCATCGAACTGGCGGCCAGGGAAGGCATCGGCCACCGCATCTTCTTCACCGGCTTCCTCCGCGGCACGGAACTCGACCGCGTCTTCCGCATGGCGGACGTCTATGTGATGCCCAGCGTCTCCGAGCCGTTCGGCATCTCCACGCTCGAAGCCATCAGCCGCGACGTGCCGGTGATCATCTCCCGCTCCTCCGGCGTCTCGGAAGTACTCTCCCACGCGCTCAAGGTGGACTTCTGGGACGTGGACGACATGGCGAACAAAATCCTCGCCGTGCTCCGCCATCCGCCGCTGGCTTCCACGCTGCGCCGCGGCGCGGACAAGGAGCTTCGCCGCCTCTCCTGGCACGAAGCCGCCGGACGCTGCCGCTCGGTCTACGAACAACTCATCGGCGAGCCGCAAGACGCTGAGGGCGAGTTGTGAGCGGCGAATGCCCGAAGGTCCAAATCCGAAATTGGGTATTCCGTTGACTCCAGTCACTCCGACCTCTTGGGTGGAGTGCCTGGGGCGAGAAGCTTGATTTTTACCGCCGCGAAGCCTGTTTTTGTCGATTTTGATCCCGATGATCCCGTTTTTCCGCCGATGATCCCTGAAGGATCAAAATCGGACCCTCGTCGAGCCAAGTTGTTGTCGCACGCAGCTTTACGATTTGATCCGCCCGTGATCCCTGAATGATCCGGATCATTTGCTTCCGCGGCGAAAAAGTGGCTATTTCCCGATGAATTCGCAGCTTTTCCGCTTGATCTTT
>JADLAP010000176.1 GCA_020848195.1 Phycisphaeraceae bacterium | reverse complement strand
CACCTACCGCGAGCGGGTCCTTGCGCTTCGACGCGATGTCACGGCGATGGTCTACCTGGCCTCCGCCTATGAGAGTGCGGGCAATTTCGTCCGTCAGGCGGAGGTGCTGGAAACGCTGTTGAAGGAGTTCCCCGGCGAGCGCAAGAACCAGCTTTGCTCACTGGCCGCGGCGTACAGGCGCGCGGGACAGATCGACAAGGCGATCGACTTGCTGGGGCAGGGGAGCCGTGAGTTCCAGGACCGCGCAGATTACCCCTCCGCGCTGGCGGAAATCCATGCCCAGGCCGGCCGGATCGATGAAGCGCTTGCGCTCTTCAAGGCGATGGTGCAGACGTCGCGGGCCGCGGAGCGGGGTGACTGGGCTGTCGCGGCGGACAATACCGCGCTCCGGATCGCTTCCGCCATGCCGCGAACAGTCCCGCAGGCGCAGGGCGTCACGGTCATGCGCGCCATGCGCGCGGAGATGCGCAACAAGATGTGCATCGAGAATATCGATCGCCATATCGCACAGGCGGAGGCGGCCGCTATGCCGGTCGCAGCGGCTCCGGCCCCGGGGGCTTCGCCGGCACCCGTGACTGACCGCCAGGTGTTGCTGTTGCTGGAAGCCGATGCCGAGCTCTCGCCCAACAACACGGCCACGTTGCTGAAGCTGGCGTCGGCCTATGAGCAGCGGAAGGACGCCGCCAAGCTCGCCGGCGTCATGCGGCGGATCGTCAAGCTCGTCAGCGTCGAGGCCAACCATGTCCGCCTGATCCGCGCCCTGACGGAGATGGGGGCCGATGCCGAGGCCGTGGCGGCATATGAAGCATTCTTCGCCGAGTTCCCACAGGAGACGGCGAAGCACCTGGCCGCCTACGCGGACGCGGTCGTGCGCGCCAATACCATGCAGTATGCGCTCCAGCGATGGAAAGGGGCGGCAGGCCATCCACCCGATGCGCGCGCCGCCTCGGTTGTGAAAGCCCTGGAGCAGGCCCGTGACGCAGCGTCCCGAGCCGACGCTCCGCCGTCGACTCCGTAGGCGCGATGCGGAGCACGGCGGTCTCAATCGATCCGCGGCGCCGGGAAGGGCTCTTTACCCCGCGCTCGCGAGGGCCTGCGCAACAGCCTGGTGGAATGCAGGCCGGCTCGATTCGGCGCCGGGGAGGAGGCCGCAATTCTGCACCAGCCATACGCTGACAAGCCCCTGCGTGAAATCAACCTTCATCTCGGTGAAACACGCGCCGCCATGCAGGCAGGCGCCCTCCGCGACGCTCCATCCGAATCCGTAGGCCTCAGGAACGCCTGCGGCGGTCTGCTTGGTGGTCATCTGCGCCACGGAGGCTTCGGAAACGTAGCGGCGTCCATCCAGCGTGCCGCGCGTCAAGATCATCCGGCAGAAGCGCGCGACGTCGCGCGCGGTGGAGAAAAGGCCCCCGGCGGGCATGGCGAAACGGGCGGTGCGGTCCCAGAGGGGATAACGGAGCTGCGTCACGGGCGTCTCTTCCAGGGCCGTCATGTCGGCATTGGGTTTGTACGCCTTGGCGATGCGCGCACATTGCGCCTGCGATGGCCAGAAGGTCGTGTCGTTCATTCCGAGCGGCGTGAAGAGCCGCTCCTGCATGAACTGCTCGTAGGGGAGGCCGCTGACGACCTCGATGATGCGGCCGACGGTGTTCGTCCCCGAGTTGGAGTACTGGTACCTGGAGCCGGGCTCGGACAGCAGCGGCAGGAGCGTGTGACTGCGCACGGCAAGGTCCAACGGAAGGCGATCGAGCGTGGGTGTCTCGACCGGAGAGGAGAAGCGCAGGCCGGAGCTGTGGCTCAGCGCCTCGCGAACGGTGGGCGGGTGGGCCGGCCGGCGCAGGAGAACATGGTCGTCGTCCTGTTCGACCGCGACCATCATGCCCTTGAATTCGGGCAGGTACTTCTCGATGGGGTCATCGACACTCACCTTGCCCTCGTCGACCAGCATCATCAGGGCCGTGCAGGTGATCGGTTTTGTCTGCGATGCGATCCAGAACAGGGCGTCCTCTTCCATGGGGTGGCGCGCCGCGATGTCGGCCCAGCCGATCGTGCCCAGGCTCAACACCTCGTCGGCCGTCGTCACGAGTGTCACCGCGCCCGCCACCAGCCCCTGCGCAACGAAGGGCTCGAGTGCGGTGGCGATGCGTTCCTGCATACGGGCGGCGCGCGGGGATTTGGGACGCTGAGGCGATGCCATGCCGGATTCCGATCGTGTTGGGGATTCGGTTCGATGGGGTTGCTGATCAGATGTCATCGGCCCGGGATCGTAGCGCACCGGGCAAGCCATGGCAACGCGTCTCAAACCGTTCTGGTTTCCGGCCGCCAAACGGGTACTCTCCAGAACGCACCATGAACAAACAGGGCAGCCGATCGCGCTTGTCACCGGGTCTCGTGTCGATCACGTTCCGCAAGCTCACGCCGCGTGAAATCATCGATCTCGTGGTCGGGGCGGGACTGCGCGGAATCGAATGGGGTGGCGACATCCACGTGCCGCATGGCGACACGGCAAGGGCGGCCGACGTGGGTCGCCTGACGCGTGAGGCCGGACTGACGGTGGCGGCCTATGGGTCATACTACAAGGTCGGTCGCAGTGAGGCCGCCGGACTGAGTTTTGCCCGCGTACCCGCGTCGGCCGTCGCGCTGGGCGCGCCACTGATCCGTGTGTGGGCAGGAGACAGGGGGCCCGCCGATACGGATGCGTCGGCGCGTGAGGCGATCACGGCGGACGCGCGTCGCATCGCCGTCATGGCCCAGGGGGCCGGTCTGCCCATCGCCTTTGAATTCCATGGTGGCAGCCTGACCGAAACCGCGGAGTCGGCGGCCCAACTCGTGCGCGACGTCGGCCTGCCGAATGTCAGCACGTTGTGGCAGACCCCGGTGGGGATGGACGATGCCGGATGCGTCGCGTCGTTGGCCCAGGCTCTGCCCAT
>JADLAP010000356.1 GCA_020848195.1 Phycisphaeraceae bacterium | reverse complement strand
GATGAATTCGTGCTGCTGTCGCCCTCCCTCTGGGCCACGAACGTCTCCGCGCTGCGGGACAAGCCGCGGCATATCTACGCCTACGATTACCTCTGGGCGCTGCCTTGGCTCTATGCGCATCCCGATCATGAAAAAGCGCCGATGGCGCGCGCCATGTTCGCGGACCCGCTGGCGGCGGCGCTGGCGAAAAATCCCGTGCTGATCGTGGAGGAAAGCCGCCTCCTCCGCAGTATGCCGCAAAACGCCGATGTCTTAAGGGAGTTCAGGAAAGACCCCGCCGTCAAGAAAGCGCTGGCAGGCTATAAACGCACCGCAGAAATCGATGCCTGCCGCCCCGATTTCCAGGCGATCTGCAAATTCGGCGTCTGGACGCCCCTTAAAACGCGCCATGACAGGTGAAAGCCGGTTTGCTATACCTATATCATTGTTAACAGCGGGACCAAGGCATGGATTTTTCAACCAATTTCGTCAGCAAGCGCATCGCGCTGATCGAGGAAACCGGCGGCAAATACCGGGAATTCCTGCAAACGCTTACGCCGCACTATCACAAGGTGTGGCGCGATATCGTTTTCGGTTATCTCATGCTGGCGCTGTCGCTTTATATCGCATGGCTGCTCCAGCCGGGGGCGTGGTTCCTGATCGGCGTGCCGCTCGGCGGCCTCCTCATCGGCTACTGGGTCGCCTATATCCAGCTCTTTATCCACGAAGCCGCGCATTACAATTTATGGCATGACAAGAATGCGAGCGACCGCCTCGGCGACCTTTTTATCGCCTGGCAGGTGGGCACGACGATCAGGGACTACCGCGCCACGCATTTCCCGCACCACACCAAAATCGGCACCGCCGAGGATACGGAGGCGTCGTATTTCAACGCCCTGACGCCGCGCTTCATCCTCGAAACGCTGACGGGCATCCACGCGCTGCGCGTCTTCCTCGCGCGGCGGAAATCGGGCGCGGCGCGCGGCGCGAACCGGTCCTGGGGCCCGCTGCTGCGCGGCGTCGCGGTTCATCTGGCGCTGCTGGGTTTCCTGTTCTATATGGGCGCCTGGGCGCCCGCACTGGCCTGGATGGGCGGCGTCGGCGTCGTCTTTCCGTTTTTTGCCACCATGCGCCAGCTGCTGGAACACCGTGAGCCCGCCGCGTTCGATGCCAACGGCCCGACGGAGGGCGTCACGCGCATTTTCGGCGATGGGCCTGTCGCCAGCACTTTCGGCGGCGCGGGCTTCAACCGCCACCTGCTGCACCATTGGGAACCCACGCTTTCTTATACGCGGCTGAAGGATTACGAGACCTATCTCCTCACGACCTCCGTCGCCCCGCTCCTGCGCGAGCGCAGCATGACCTATGCCACGGCGTTCCTGCATATCCTGAAAGCCGACAACAAAAAGGTGCCGCATGGGTGAAACCCCCGCCTGCCTCGCCTGCGGCGGCGACGTCACCCATTGGGCGGATGCAAGGGACGTCGAATATTATTCGGTCCCCGATACGTTCGGCTATTACCAGTGCGGCGCGTGCAAATCGCTGTCCATCTCCCCCGTGCCTGAAAACCGCTTGGGTGAAATTTATCCCTCCACCTATTACAGCTTCAACACCGGCAAGGGCGCATTATCGCTGGCCACCAAAATAAAACTGGCGCTCGACCGCCGCCTGTTCAAGTCTTTGTTCCGCCGCATCGGGGACAGGCAAGCCTATTCCGCGCTCGATGTCGGCGGCGGCACCGGCTGGCTGCTGGAACAGGCGAAGCAGGCGGAACCGAAATTAAAGCGCACCATGGTCGTCGATATCGACGCGCAGGCGCGCGATACGGCGCTGAAAGCCGGCCATGAATATTTTCACGGCCGCATAGAAGATTTTGCGACAGATGATAAATTCGACCTCGTCCTCATGCTCAACCTGATCGAGCATGTGAAGGATCCCGTCGGCATGCTGAAAAAGGCGGGCGACATGCTGTCAGGCGGCGGGCTGATCCTGATCAAGACGCCGAATTACGACGCGCTCGACGCGCGTCTGTTCCGCCATAAAAACTGGGGCGGCTATCATTGCCCGCGCCACTGGGTGCTGTTCTCGCCTGATAGTTTCAGGCAGGCGGCTGAAAAAGCGGGGCTGAAGGTGGAAGAACTGAAACTGACGCAAGGCGCGCCCTTCTGGGCCGTCTCCGTCATCCACTGGCTGAAGGAAAAG
>JADLAP010000175.1 GCA_020848195.1 Phycisphaeraceae bacterium | reverse complement strand
GATCACCAGCACCGCCACGGGACGAAGCCAGCCGGCGCGGTGCAGCGAGGGCACGATCATCCGCATCGCGTCATCCTCGTCCATCCCGGCCCGCGAAGGCGTATCCGTCAGCGTCGAGGTCGTTTCGGTTTCGGCGTCGGCTACCGTTTCCGTCGCGGCGGCCACCGTGACCGGCTCCGGCTGATCGCGGAAATCCATCGCCTGATCATCCGGCGATTCGGCCAACGTCGCGGACGCGGTCGTGACGACATCACGGGACGCGGCCGGTGTGACGGGCTGTTCCGACCATGCGCCGTCCGTGGCCGGTTGAGCGAAGAACTGTTTGACCGCATCCACCATCGCGGCCTGATGGGCGAGCATTTCCTCGTGGCTCATCAGCGCTTCCCGCGCCGCCTGAAACACAATAGTCACCACGCGATCGCCGCTTTCCCGGGCCCGGCGTTCGTGCTCGAGCAGCACGTCGCCGTTCTCCCAGAACGCGGTGTTGTCGCTGTCGTCCGCGGCGGATTGCCCGGCGCCCTCCAGCGACAGACGAATATCTTCAGGCATCTCGAATCCTCCAGGCTGGCCTGATAAAGTCTGAACGCACCAAGACCACAAGGCATGGATCGGCTATTCGCAAGCCTGACTGAACCGGGTTTCGCCCCTGAAAAACCGGTTCCGACGATCCACGTCCGGGGTGGACAGGCGACACTTCGCAAAGCAAATCCGGGCCGGCACACGGGTTTGCGCTCGTGATAGCGTGAAAAATGCGTTAGCATGACCCTGGATGGGGGTACGTGGACCATGATGGCCTGCGCCGCGTGACGAGACACCCAGGAGACAGGCCCCGGTGACCCCGGACATTGCCCCCAACCCGCTCCGCCTGGACCAGCTTCCCGGCTCCGTCCTGGGACCGGCCAATCTGGTCGACCTGTTGCGTTACCGTGCCCAGCAGCCGGCCGATCCGCAGGCCATCACGTGGCTGACCGACGGGGAAGACCAGCAGGAAACCCTCGGTTATGCGGACCTGGACCGTCAGGCCCGCGCCATTGCCGTGCAGTTGCTCGAACGCGGGATGGAGGGCAAGCGTGCCCTGGTGCTGCATCCGCCGGGACTGGCGTTTGTCGCCGCGCTGATGGGCTGCTTCTATGCCCGCGTCGTGGCGGTGCCCCTGGCCTCTCCCGTGCGCAAGCGCGGACTCGAACGTGTCCTGGCTGTCGCCCACGACGCCCAGGCTTCCATCGCGCTGACCACGCAGGACAGTCTGCCCCGCCTGGCGCAATCGCTCGATGAAGCTTCCGCGCTGGGCAAGCTGCCCTGCCTGGCCACCGACGAGGCGGATGTGAGACTGGCGTCGCAGTGGCAGCCTTCGCCCATTCCCAGCCACGCCGTCGCCGCGCTGCAGTACACCTCCGGTTCCACCGCCACGCCCAAGGGCGTCATCCTCACGCACGGCAATCTGATCCACAATTCCGCCCTGATCTGCCATGTCTTCGAGCATGCGCGGACGGATCGCGGCGTGAGTTGGCTTCCGGCGTATCACGACATGGGCCTGGTCGGCGGCCTGTTGCAGGCGATCTTCGTCGGCCGGCCGCTGGTACTCATGTCGCCGGTGACGTTTCTGCAGGACCCCTTCCGCTGGCTCTGGGCGATCACGCGATTCCGCGGCACCACCAGCGGCGGGCCGAACTTCGCCTATGACCTCTGTGTCCGTAAAATCACGCCCGAACAACGAAGGCAACTGGACCTGAGCAGTTGGTCCGTCGCCTTCACCGGCGCCGAACCCGTGCGGGCCGACACCCTCGACCGCTTCGCGGAAACCTTCGCGCCCTGCGGATTTCGCCGCGAGGCCTTCTTCCCCTGCTACGGTCTGGCGGAAGCGACGCTCATGGTCGCCGGCGGCTACAAGTCTCATCCTCCGGTGATCCGCGGCTACGACCGCGTTGAACTGGGCCGGCATCACGCGATCCGGCGCGACGATGACGACGCGCAACGGCTCGTCGGCAGCGGACAAAACCTGCCCGATCAGCGGATCGCCATCGTCGATCCCCAGACCTGTCGCCCGCTGCCCGACGGTCAGGTCGGCGAAATCTGGGTCCACGGCCCCAGCATCGCCCAGGGCTATTGGAACCGCACCGAAGAAACCCATGCCGTCTTCCACGCCCGTCTTGCCGACGAAAACAGCGGAAATGACCTCGATTTCCTGCGCACCGGCGATCTGGGCTTCCTCGATCAGGGCGAACTGTTCGTCACCGGTCGGCTGCGCGACCTGATCATCATCCGCGGCCGGAATCTGTATCCGCAGGACATCGAACGCACGGTGCAACAGGCCCACCCGGCGATCCGGCCCGAAAGCGTCGCGGCCTTCACCTGCGACGGCGAAACGGAAGAACAGCTCGCCATCGTCGCCGAGGTCGAACGCCGGCGCGAAGGCGGTTACGCCGACGTGTTCGAGGCCGTGGCGCGACACGTGCTCGCGGAACACGGCGTGGCGGCGCGCGACATCGTCCTGATCAAACCCGGCAGCATGCTTCGCACCACCAGCGGCAAAGTGCAGCGTCAGGCCTGCCGGCAGATGTGGATCACGACGAACCCGGAGGACGCACGGACATCCGCGGTGCTGGACCGGTTCAAGGCCGGCGACGCGGCGATGTGGCCGGTCAACGCCGCGGGCGTGACGCCGACCGGTTCCGCGGCCGCCACGCGTGATCGCATCGCCGCGGTTGTGCTGGAACAGGTGCAACGCTTCGCGCCCAGGCTGACGCGTGAGGAATTGCCCCGCTGCTCGCTGGCGGACCTGGGACTGGATTCGCTTCAGCGGCTGGACCTGCTGGTGGCGGTGGAACGCGCGATGGGCGTGCGGTTGCCCGAACAGACGCTGGCGCATCTGCAGACGCTGGATGATGTGATCGACGCGGTGCAGGCTGCGCTGACGTCACCGAGCCAGCCGGCCGAGGATCACGCCACCGGCCAGGAAGATCAGATTCAACAGTTCGCCGAGTACCGTCAGTTGCGCCAGCATCTGCGTCAGCTTCAGCAGCTCGGCGCAGCGGACACGTATTTCCAGTCGCACGAAACCCGCGGCGGCAGCCTCACGCACATCGACGGCCGGCCGATGACGCTCTTCTCCAGCTACAACTACCTCGGCCTCGCCGACGATCCCCTCGTCGCCAAGGCCGCCAAGGCCGCCATCGACGAATACGGAACCAGCGTCTGCGCCAGCCGCCTCGTCGCCGGCGAAAGGCCCCTGCATCAGCAGCTCGAATCCGCCATCGCCGCGGTCCTCGGCACCCCCGGCTCCCTCGTCTTCGTCGGCGGTCACGCCACCAATGAAACCGTCCTGGGCCACCTGCTCGGTCCCCGCGATCTCGTTCTGCATGACGCCCTGGCCCACAACAGCATCATTCAGGGCTGCCTGATGTCCGGGGCGCGCCGGCGCGGCTTCGCCCACAACGACCTCCATGCCCTCGACGACATGCTCGCCGAGATGAGGCCCCACCATCGCCGCGTCCTCATCGCCGTCGAAGGCGTCTACAGCATGGACGGCGATCTGCCCGACCTCGCACGCCTCGTCGAGATCAAGCAGCGCCACCACGCCATGCTCATGGTCGATGAAGCTCATTCGCTGGGCGTCCTCGGCGACACCGGCCGGGGCCTGGGCGAACTGTGCAACGTCCCACGCGATCGCGTGGACATCTGGATGGGCACGCTGAGCAAGGCGCTGGCGAGCTGCGGCGGGTACATCGCGGGCAGCGCCCAACTGATCGACTACCTCAAGTTCACCGCGCCGGGCTTCGTCTACAGCGTGGGCATTTCACCCGCCAACGCCGCCGCAGCGCTCGCCGCGTTGCAACTGCTCCAACGCCAGCCCCACCGCGTCCGCCTGCTTCAGCAGCGGGCCGATCTCTTCCGAGACCTTGCCCGCAAACGCCAACTCGACATCGGAAACAGCCGCGGCTGCGCCATCGTCCCCATTCTCATCGGCGACGCCAAACGCTGCCTCCTGACCGCCCACGCCCTGCGCGACCGCGGCATCATCGTCCATCCCATCGTCCCCCCGGCTGTCCCCGAAAGCACGTCACGACTGCGATTCTTCATCACCGTGCACCACAGCGAATCGCAAATCGAATCCGCCGTAGACGCGCTGGCGGAGGTGCTCGCAAGCATGCCCGCCATCGAAGCATCCGCGACGCTGTCGCGGCGTGAAAATACGTAAAATACGTCCGTCACACCGCGACAACGTCGCGGATTGTCTCTTCTGGAGGAACCTTCCATGCCCAAACCAGGTTGGGTCTGGCGGCATGTCATCCTGGGCACGTTGAACTCCTGGCTCCCCGGCGACCCCCGCGGCTTTCGTTCCCGCGACCATCACATCCACAGCAGCGGCGACTACCGCAATCCACCCCCGGAAGACGAACATGCGGGATTGCATGAGTATGCGAAAAACCATTCCGGTCCGCCTGTGGTCATTCCCATCTCACTGCGTCCCCAACTCGCCAAGGAACTCGCCACGACCCTGACCGAACAGCAATCACAAATCCTTATCGTCTCCGTCAGCGCCATGCACGCCCACCTGCTGGCCGAACTCCCTTGGCCATGGCCGGAAACGCGCAAGATCGTCGGTGAAGCGAAACGTCTTGCCTCCAAAGCCGTGCGAGAGCAGATGCCCGGCCGCATCTGGGGCCGCGGCGCGACATCTCGCGTTTGCGAGGATCAAACGTATCAACGTCAGGTCTACAACTACATCCTCAAGCACAAGGACCAGGGCGCTGGTCTCTGGACTTACAAGGACCGCGATGAACCCTCCGCGTGAATGAGAATTCTCCGTCACGCCGCGACAACGTCGCGGATGCCGGGCTATCATCATCCCCCATGGCGGCACACCAACCCAACCTGAAAATCGGCATCATCGGCGGCACAGGCCTCGCCGAAGCCCTCGGCGGCGAGACCGGCCAATCCGTCACCCCCGACACTCCCTTCGGCCCGCCGTCCTCCCCCATCCTCCAGACCCGATGGCAGGACGTGGACATCGCCATCCTCCAACGGCACGGGCCGGGCCACGTGCTTCATCCGTCGCAGGTTCCCTACCGTGCGAACATCTTCGCGCTCAAGACCCTCGGCGTCACGCACATCGTCGCCAGCGGCGCGACGGGATCGCTGCGCGAGCAGATTTTTCCAGGCGATCTGGTCATTGTGGATCAGGTGATCGACAAGACGCATCGCCGCGCGGGCACGTTCTACGACGGCGCGGCTGTGCATGTGGAGTTCGCCGAGCCGTTCTGTCCGGTCATGCGGAATTGGCTGCTGAACGCGGCCCAATCACTTCCGGGGGCCAGGGTGCATGACAAAGGCACGTATGTCTGTATGGAAGGCCCCGCGTTTTCCACACGGGCCGAGTCGCTGATGCACCGCGTCTGGGGCGGCGACCTGATCGGCATGACCGCCATGCCGGAGGCCAAGCTCGCGCGTGAAGCGGAGATCGCCTACGCGCTGATCGGCCTGCCCACCGACTACGACTGCTGGCGGCCTCACGATCCGTCCATCGCCCAGCACGATCTGCTCAGCGAGATCATCGGCAATCTCCGTAAAGCCGCCGACGCCGGCATCCGCCTGATCCGTGAGGCGCTGAGCGATGTGACGCCGCTCAAGCAATCCCCCAGCCCCGCCCACACGGCACTGAAACTGGCGATCTGGTCCGACAAATCCCGCATCGATCCCAACCACGTGAAACAACTCGCCCCGCTATGGGGAAAGTATTTTTAGCCGCAGATAAACGCAGATGAACGCAGATAATACCAATTCAAAAACAGTGTTGATTGAATTGAATTCAATGTGTTATTGCATTTATCTGCGTTTATCTGCGTTCATCTGCGGCTAAAAGGAATCTCGCATGAGCATTCTGATCGATCAGGACACGAAGGTGATCTGCCAGGGCATTACCGGGTCGGCCGGGGCGTTTCATACGAAAGGATGCCTGGACTACGGCACGCGGATGGTTGGCGGCGTGACGCCGGGCAAGGGCGGCACGAAGGACGCCAACGACCTGCCCGTGTTCGACACCGTTCAACAGGCCGTGGCTTCCACTGGGGCCACCGCGACGATGATCTTCGTCCCGCCGGGTTTCGCCGCCGATGCGATTCTCGAAGCCGCCGACGCCGGCATCAGCGTCATCGTCGCCGTCACCGAGGGCATTCCCGTGATGGACATGATCCGCGTGAAGCGATCGCTTTCCACCGGCCGGTACGCCCATGTGCGGCTGATCGGCCCGAACTGTCCCGGCGTCATCACGCCCGGCCAGTGCAAGATCGGCATCATGCCCGGCTACATCCATCTCCCGCCTGACAAGGCGTCCAGCGGCAAAGCGGTCGGCATCATCAGCCGGTCCGGCACGCTGACGTACGAAGCGGTGTGGCAATGCACGCAGCGCGGCATCGGCCAGTCCACCTGCGTCGGCATCGGCGGCGATCCGGTGCGGGGCATGAACTTCATCGACTGTCTCGAACTGTTCCGCCACGATCCGGGGACCGACGGCGTGATCCTCATCGGCGAAATCGGGGGCAGCGACGAGGAACAGGCAGCCGCGTACATCCGCAAGAACGTGAACAAGCCCGTGGCGGCGTTCATTGCCGGGCGGACCGCGCCTCCGGGACGGCGCATGGGCCACGCGGGCGCGATCATCTCCGGCGGCGAAGGCGGCGCGGAAGCCAAAATCGCGGCACTGAAACAGGCCGGCTGCGCCATCGCCGAAAGCCCCGCCGACCTCGGAGCCGCCATGGCCAAGGCGCTGGCGCTGTAAGATGACGTCATGAGACACATCCCCGGCGCGATCCTGGTTTTCTTGATCCTCGCAACCCTGACGTCCGGCGTGCGGGCCGATGAAGCCGCCGTCAACCTGCAGCCCCGTTTCGTCACGGGCCGAACCACCCGCTACCAGATCTGGACCCAGCGCCAACGCAGCATGACAGGCCTCGTCGGCGGACAGACCCGCCGCATCGAAACCCATTTCGAGATCGAAGGCCGAATCACCTGGACCATCCAGCGCGTCAATCCCGACGGTTCAGCCAGCGCGGTGATGACCATGGACTACCTGACCGTCAACATCACGTTGCCCGACGGCGCGATCAAACGCAACGACTCACGACAAGGCTCCGGCGACACCGCCCCCGTCCACACGCTGATCCGCGCCATGTGCGGCGCGCCGATGACCCTGACCGTCGCCCCCGATGGCTCGGTCGCCAACGTCACGGGAACCGACGTCATCCGAAGCCGGGCCGGCGATGACATCGACGTGCCTGAAGATTTGGATTTCATCGAAACCGCCAGCGATCTGGCCACGATCCCCTTCGCCCCCGCCGCAGCCGCCGTCGGCAAAGCCTGGCCCACCCGCTTCGACTGGCTCCACGAACTCGGCCAGCTCCACTATCAGACCACCAGCAAACTCGACGGCATGGAAACCATCGCCGGCATCCCCGTGGCCGTCGTCAGCAGCACGTCGCAGGTCGATCTGACGGTGGATCGGTCGAAGCTGCCCGAAGGCGCTCCGGTGCAGGTCCGCCTGCTTTCCGGCTCGGCCAGAGGCAAAGTGATGTTCGACACCACCCGCGCCGAAGCCGTCGGCCGCAACTCCGTCCTGTCCACGCAGATCGAATCCCGCATGGACATCGCGGGTCAGACGATCACGCAGATCACCGACGAGACGATCCAGAGCCAGACGCTGCGGATCAGCGAGGAATAAATCCGCCATCCATTGAACTTCAGGGCATGGCTTGGACGATAGTTATTGCATATAATGCAATTACTTGCATGGAGTCGATCATGAGCGCCCCTGCGAAATCCTTGTCCGCGCCGCAACTCAAAGCGATCATGGCGACAGTCGCGGAACCGTTCGCCAAGGCCCTGGCGACGTTTGTGTGCCAGTGCTACGAGCGCTCGCCGGAAATGGTGCTGGAAACGCTGAAATCCCCATTGTCCACCGGCGCCAGCCCTGCTGATCCGCGCATCACGGCATGGAAAACCCAACTGGAGGCAAAAGCCAGGGAACTGGCATCCGCATGGCCGGATGGTGAGCCTCCCATGGGCAAGCCGCTGAACTGGAAAACGCCGGAAGACGCCATCGCCTGGCGCATCCGCATGGCGATCGACCAGAAAGGCTGGTCGCAGGCAGACCTGGCCAAGAGGCTGAAGGTCTCGGAATCCACGGTATCCCGGATGCTCCGTTGGCCGGGCAAAGTCAAAACCGCGCAATGGCGTCGCGTCTGTGAAATCGTCGGCGTGGACGATGCCAGCCTGCTCCGGACGACCTCCGGCACAAGAACTTCAATCCGGTAATACATCGATGCTCATCACGTGAATGGCCCGTGGGCCGCGGCGATAGAGCGATAATCCGACAACCTTGCCTGATCGAACGTTCACGACCACGACACAAGGCTTGCGAATGGGCAGATCCCGCAACCGGCAATCCGCCGCTGATATGGCTTCTTCGTCGTCCAGACCTGACAGGTATCGCCAGATGGCGACAGCCATGTCAGCATGTGGTGGATCATTCCACCACTGGTCGGCTTCCGTGCTCAGATCAATCGTCCATGGCATATCGATCCACTCTTGCCATATTCAGACATAACACCAGATGCTACAGATTAGCGAGGGAAAGGTTCGTTACCTGCGACGAAGACGTCGCAGCTACGATGGACATCTTTCATAGCCGCGGCGTCTTCGCCCAATCTTCCAGTTGCGTCAGCCAGCCGATGCCGCATTGGGCCATGGCGGGGGCGCCGAGGGCGCTGGACGTCGATGCCGAGGACGACGGGTTGGCGTGCGGTACGTGATGTGGTGATGGGACGGTTCCGCGACGCCGCGAGCGGCGGGAGGGATCAATCGCTGAAGGTGATGTGGATTTTCAGTTCCAGGGGTTTGGTTCGATCCTTGAGCATTGGGCCTGAGGCGCGCCACTTGTAGAGGCTGCTGAGGATGGGGGCGTCGATGTTGGGATAGCCGGTGGATTCGAGGATTTGGGCGTCGGTGACGACGCCGTCGCAGTCGAAAATCAGTTGAACGAAGGGGTTTTTCGGTAACGAGGACACCTGGGCGATGGTGCTGAAGCGGGGGACGGCGGTTTTGATTTCGATGCCGCGACCGACGAGGACGCGGCCGGGCCTGCGTTCGAGGTCGCGTTCGGTGAGTGTGGAGGGATAGCTTTCCTTGTCGGTTTTGGGCGATTCCGTGGGCCGGCCTGCGGGGGCCTTGGGATTGGGCGTCTCCGCCACGGGCGGCGTGGGCGGAGTCGGCGGCGAAGCGGGCTGAGGTGGAACCGGAGGCGAAGGCTCCACCGCGGGCTGCGGCGGTGGCGGAGGCGGCGAGATTTCAATCGTCGCGCCCGGCTCCGGCTTTTCCGGAATCGTCACACGCGGCGCAGGCGGCAACGGAGGAATCGGCTCCACCTTCGCCACGGCGGGACGCGGCGGCTGCGGCTCGACACGCTGCGGCTCCGGTTGCGGCTGAGGCTCCGGCTGCTGAGGCTTCGGTTCGGGTTGAGGTTGCCGTGGTTCCAACTGTTCCTGGGGTTTGTCCTGAACCTCCATCGCCGGCGGCGTGGCGTCCACGATCTGCGGCGCGGCGGGGACCGGCTCCACCTGCTCCTGCGCCGCCGGCTGCTCGGTCTTGTCCTTCTTCGCCATCATCTCCCGGTAATCATCATGTGAAATCCAGGCGATGGTCAGCCGATCCGGCGCGTCGGCCTTGCCCAGACGAATCTCCGGCTCCTCGGGCTGCTTCGGCTGCTCCTGAGGCTTGTCGGGTTCCGTCTGCTTCGGCGGTTCCTTCGGTTTGGGCGACTTCGAGGCGGTCGTGCCTTCAAACGCAGACGCATGGCGCCAGACTCCGCTGGACATCGCGGGGATCAGGGCCAGATGCACCACGAGGGCGAAGCACAGGCCCAGGACCAGCGGATACACCGGGTCGCGGTCGTCATTGCAGGTTGGAGCGGCAAGGGTCATGGGGCCGGGGGATTACCCCCAGGACTCGCTTGACTCGTCCCGGTGCTTGCGGGGGAAAGACCAGCGTCGTTTCCGGAGTCACTTCCGGGGGCGGGGTCACTTCCGGGGGCGCCGACGATGGCGAAGTGCTGGATGCCGGAGGCGCGGACGAGTTCGATGAGCTTGAGCAGCAGCGGCGCGCGGTCGACCTGGCCTTCGGCTTCGACAGCCAGATAGAGCGTCGGCTGTTCGGGGTTCTGCGCCATGTCATGGAGGGCGAGTGCCAGTTCAGCAGCGTCGATGGCTTGCCGATCTAAAAAGAGCCGGCCCTGGGCGTCCATGGTGATGGCGCGGACCTCCCGGGCGGTGGCGGAGCCTCCGGACTTGACCGGCGCCAGGGTGACGGGAACCACCTTGGCGTTGACCATGACAATGAGGCTGTAGATGAAGAAGGTCAGCAGCAGAAAAATCACGTCGATGAGGGGGACCATCTCGACGCGGGGGCTGTAGTCGTTGCGACGGATCGAGTACATTCCGTCTATTGTACGTATGATCTGGCCAGGGCGACAGGGAACATGGGTATGGCGGACGTGCGGCTGCTGGTGGTGGATGACGGTGAAGGCCGATGGGGACCGCTCACGGACCTGAGGCCGATTTTCGCCGCGCGGGCAGGCGTGTGGACGCTGCTGGAACGGATGGAGCGGATCACGGGTCTGAAGGCCGCGGCCGTGGACGTGGCTCCGGATCTGGCGGGGGTGACGGCGGAGATGTACCCCGGCGTGGCGGTGAACACGGAGCCGGACGACGGCGACTGGCTGGTGATGAGCGGCCGGCTGGCGGAGCCGCAGGCGATTCGCTGGGCCGCGCGACTGCAGCCGGGACAGGAGCTGGTCGACGAGGCCGGCCGCATCCTCGCCCATCGCGGCCATCAGCATGGTGATCGCCTGGTCTATCCCGGCTCGCCGTTGATCGAGCGTCCCTGGCATCTGCTGGACCGGCTGGAAACGGACCTCGCCGACGATCTGGAACACGTGAACCTGCCGACCGCCGCCGCGCCGCCGGGCGTGATCCGATTCGGCGATCACCCCCTGAAACTGCATCCGAACGCGAAGCTTTCGCCCGGCTGCGTGATCGACACGACCCTGGGCGTGGTGGGCATCGACTGCTGTGCGAACATCGGTCCCACGGCTGTGCTCCAAGGCCCCTGCTGGATCGGCAAAGACAGCGTGATCGTGCCCGGCGCGCTGATCCGCCCCGGCGTCGTGCTTGGGCCATCCTGCAAAGTCGGCGGCGAACTGAGTCAGTCCATCCTCTGGGGCTACGACAACAAGACCCACGGCGGCTACCTCGGCCACGCCCTCGTCGGCGCGTGGGTCAACTTCGGCGCGGCAACCAACGTAAGCAACCTGAAAAACACCTATGGCCACGTGCGCGTGCAACTGGATGACCAAGGCCCGCGCGAGAACACCGGACGGCAATACCTCGGCCCCCTCGTCGGCGACTTCGTCCGCACCGCCATCGGCAGCCGGCTGATGACCGGCAGCGTCATCGGCAGCGGCTGCATGATCGCCCTCTCCGGCTTCGCGCCGACCTACGCCCCTCGCCTTGGCTTCCACACCGATGCCGGGAGACAACCCCACGATGTCGAAGCCCTGATCTCCACCGCGAAGCTGATGATGCAACGGCGTCAGATGACGCTGTGCCCGGCAATGGAAGCACGGCTGCGAAATCTGGCTTGAAACTTCCACTTGTGCAAAGCGACTGATTTGTCCGTAGAATGACGCCAACCTAACTGGAGGCGCACATTCGTGGACGACCCGAGGGACCAAACCGCGCCGGATCAGACTGATCCTGAATCGCAAGCCGAATCACCCACCCGCAAACCCGGACGTCGCCGCAAGGCCGAAGGCGAAGCCGCGACCCGACGCGCCGAGCCGCTGCTGCTGGAAGTCGCCTGGGAAGTCTGCAATCAGCTCGGCGGCATCTACACCGTGCTGCGGTCCAAAGTGCCCAGCATGGTTTCCGCATGGGGAAGCCGGTACATCCTGATCGGCCCGTACACGCAGCACGCCTCGGAACTGGAGTTTGAACCGGCGGCCCTGACAGGCCCCGTCGGTCACGTCGTCAAACAGCTCAACGACCAGGGCATCGGCGCGCACTACGGACGATGGCTCGTCACCGGCCGGCCCCATGTCGTGCTGCTCAACCACCTCGACATCATGCCTCGCCTGCACGAGGTCAAGTACCGCATCTGGGAAGAGCACGACATCGCCCTGCCCGGCAACGACGAACTGCTCAACAACGTCGTGGCCTTCGGCGAAGCGTGCCGGCTCTTCCTGGAACTGCTGGCCCGACGCGAGAGCGGTCGCCGCGACCTGATCGCCCACTTCCACGAATGGATGGCGGGCATTCCCATTCCCATGCTCCGTCGCCGCGGCTGGCCTGGGTCCACCGTCTTCACCACCCACGCCACCCTGCTCGGCCGCTACCTGGCCATGCACGACGACGATTTCTACGGCCATCTGCCCTTTTACGAACCCTTCACCGAGGCCAAACACTTCAACGTCGACGCCCAGTTCCGCATCGAACGCGCCGCCGCCCACGGCAGCCACGTCTTCACCACCGTCTCCGACCTGACCGCCGCGGAGTGCCGCTATCTGCTCGGCCGCAATCCCGATGTCCTGCTGCCCAACGGCCTGAACATCCAACGTTTCGCCGCCATCCACGAGTTCCAGAACCTCCACCGGCTGTACAAGGAAAAGCTGCACGATTTCACCATCGGCCACTTTTATCCCAGCTACAGCTTCGACCTCGACAACACGCTGTATTTCTTCACCTCCGGCCGCTACGAGTTCCGCAACAAGGGCTTCGATCTGACCATCGAAGCGCTCGCCCGGCTCAACCACCTGATGCGGGAAGCCAAGACGGGCACCACGGTCGTGATGTTCTTCATCACCCGCCGGCCGGTGAAGTCGATCAACGTCGCCGCCCTGTCCACCAACGCCATGCGCAGCGAGTTCCGTTCCGTCACCGACGCCATCCGCGACCAGATCGGCGACCGGCTCTTCCGCGCCGTGGCCGCCGGACGCATTCCCGATCTCAACGGCCTGGTCGATGAATACTGGCTGCTCCGCCTGCGACGCATGATCCACGCCTGGCGTCGCATCATGCCGCCCGGCATCGTCACCCACGACCTCGCCGACGACACCAACGACGACATGCTCAACGCCCTGCGCCGCTGCAAGCTCTGGAATCAGCAGGAAAACCCCGTCAAAGTCATCTATCACCCGGACTTCATCACGCCGTCGAATCCGCTGTTCGGCCTGGATTACGACCAGTTCGTCCGCGGATGCCACATGGGCATCTTCCCCAGCTACTACGAACCGTGGGGCTACACCCCGCTCGAATGCGTCGCCCTGGGCATCCCCGCCATCACCAGCGACCTCTCCGGCTTCGGCTCGTATCTCTCGCAGGTTCTGCCCGACCACGGCACGCGCGGGCTGTACATCATCAACCGGCATCAGCGCAACTGGTACGAATCCGCCGATCAACTGGCGCACATTCTCTTCCAGTTCGTGCAGATGAACCGCCGGCAGCGCGTCGACCTGCGCAACGCCGTCGAAGCGTTCAGCGAACACTTCGACTGGGAAAATCTCGGCAAGCATTACCACGAGGCGCACGCGCTGGCGCTCGAACGCATGCGGTGATCGCGCGCGAGCCGTCGGCTCGCGGCTATGAAAGAGCTTGGTGCGTCGCGATCCCGGTCAGCCGCGAGCGAACCGCTCGCGCGCCGCTTTCGTTCACCCTTTACTTCCGCCACCAGTTCTTCCGCAGATGCTCGATGTAGAACAGGGCGTTCTCCACCGGCACGTTCGCCGGAATGTGATTGCCCACGGCGAACATGAAGCCCGGGCAATCCATCGCCTTGTCCAGCGTCGCGTCGATCTCGCGCCGGATGTCGTCCTTCGTGCCGAACGTCATCGTGCGGCAATCGACCTTGCTGCCGACGATCACGTGCGTTTTGCCGTATTTTTCCACGACCGGGTCCAGCGCCAGCATCGGCTCGAAGATGAATCCGTCCGCCCCGGCTTCGGCGATGTCGTCCACGAACATCAGCCAGTCGGCGTCGGAGCAGAACAGCACCTTCTTGCCTGCCGCGTGCAGCACCTTCCACATCTCGGCGTAGCGCGGAATGATCGACCGGCGGTAGATGTCCGGGTGCATGAACGGCCCGGAGGACCAAACGAAATCGTCGTGCTGAATGAACACCGGCGCGGTGGTCACCTTCGCCCACGCCTTGACGTGATGCATCGTCAGATCGGCGTAGCTGTGCAGCACCTTCTCGAATCGCGCCGTTTCGGCGGCGGCCTCGAGCAGCATGTCCCAGCCGAAGGTTTCGATCGCGCCGGACACGATGGTCTTGTAGTAGCCGCCGGTGAACACCTGATTCGCAAACCGCTTCTGATGCAGCGTATGGTTCTCGGCGTAGGAGGCGACCAGGCCGTCAAAGTCGGGCAGGCCGTATTCCTTCACGGCGTTGAAGGCGAGGACTTCCTCGACGTCCGTGAACGGGCAGGGCTTGGGCATGCGACGATCGGAGCCGTTCTCCATGAAATCGGCGTGTCCCATGTCGGTGACCCGGCCGCGCGTGGCCCACGGCACGGGACCGTCGTTGACGGACCAGACGAAATCGCAATCCCACAGATCCTCGAAGCTCTTGCCCGTATGGGCGGAACCATCCGCCGGCGGAACCTCCGCGTGAATCGCACGCTTGAGCGGATCGTTGCTGCAGTATTCCGTGTGGGCCAGACGGGGCGGACGGCGAAGTTCGATCGCCGCCATGCCGATTTCGTAACTCATGACCGTTTCTCCTGGGACGGCGATGTGGCCGTCTCGGTATGGTGTACAACAAAACACCAGAACATCAAATTTATCCAGCCTGTTTCGCGGAATGCGACACAGACACGGCGGAAGCGCCAACACGCCGCGCCCGGGATGTCATGACATCGCGGAGTTGACCTGTTACAGTTCCGCCCTGACATGAGCGAACTGGACATTGAACAACCCGACGCGCTGATGGACTATCTTCGCCGCCGGCGTCTGCTGGACCGCGACGAAATGCCGCGGATCGCCGTGCTCGCCGGAGGCGTCAGCAATCGCACCGTTCTGCTTGAGCGGGACAACGGGCAGGCATGGGTGCTCAAGCAGGCCCTGGCCAAACTGCGCACGGAAGTGGACTGGTTCAGCGATCCGCGGCGCATCCATCGCGAAGCCCTGGGACTGAAATGGATTTCCGAACTGGCCCCGCCCGGCGCGACGCCGTCGCTGGTGTTTGAGGACCACGAGCATCACGTGCTGGCGATGACGGCTGTGCCTCAGCCGCACGAGAACTGGAAGACCATGCTGCTGGCCGGCGATGTGCGGCCCGATCACGTGGAGCAGTTCGGCAAACTGCTGGGCCAGACGCAGCGACTGGCGTGGCAACGTCGCGATGAACTGGCGGGCATCTTCGATGATCGTCAGTTCTTTGAATCCCTGCGCCTGGAGCCTTACTTCGGCTATGCGGCTGAACAGGCCCCGGAAGCCGCGGATTTCCTGCACAAACTCATCGACGAAACCCGCGACACGCGCCTGACCCTCGTCCATGGCGACTACAGTCCCAAGAACATCCTCGTCCATCAGGGCAAACTGGTGCTGCTGGACCATGAGGTGATCCACTGGGGCGATCCGGCGTTTGATCTGGGATTCAGCCTGACGCACCTGCTGAGCAAAGCGCATCACCTGCCGGCGTGGCGGGATCGTTTTGCCCAGGCGGCGTTGCTGCACTGGACGACCTGCCGGGAACATCTCGGCGATGTGCCCTGGGCGGATGATCTGGAACCGCGCGTCGTGCGGCAGACATTGGGATGTCTGCTGGCGCGGGTGGTGGGACGTTCGCGGCTGGAGTATCTGAATGCGGAAGAACGCCAGCGTCAGCGCCGCGCCGCGGCATGGCTGACCCGGAAACCCCCGCTGCGCATCATTGATCTGATCGAACAGTTTTTGCGGAGAACCATAGACGATGCTCACGATTGACAAGCTCAGCGCGATGGAAATTCTCGACAGCCGCGGCCGGCCCACGGTGCTGGCGCATTGCGCGCTGCGGGGCGGCGCGACCGCGTCGGCGTCCGTGCCTTCCGGCGCGTCCACCGGAACCGCCGAAGCCCTGGAAATGCGCGACAGGGATCCCAAGCGATACCACGGCCTGGGCTGTCGCAAAGCCGTGGGGCACGTCAACCGGGAAATCGCCCACGCGCTGTGCGGCAAATCGTTCGCCGATCAGAAAGCCCTCGATCAGGCGATGCTCGAACTCGACGGCACGGCGAACAAATCCCGCCTGGGCGCCAACGCCATTCTCGCCGTGTCCATCGCGTTTGCCCGCGCTACAGCCCAGCAGCGCGGCGTGCCGCTGTATCAGCAGTTCGCCGACATCCTCGGCCAGCCGCTGCGCACCATGCCGCGACTGACCATCAACCTCTTCTCCGGCGGCAAGCACGCGGGCAAACAGGTTCCCATTCAGGACGTGCTGATCGTCCCCGCCAGCGCGACCACCATCGACGGCTCGCTGGTGATGATGTACGACATCTACCAGGCCGCCGCCGAGCTGACGCTGGAGCGTCACGGCATGAGGCTGCTCACCGCGGACGAAGGCGGCCTGGCACCGCCGTTCACTTCCGCCGCCGAAATGCTGAGCTGCGCCGTCGACGCCATCGAACGCGCAGGCTACAAGCCGGGAACCGACGCGGGCATCGCCGTGGACGTCGCCTCCAGCCACTTCCACCAAGACGGCAAGTACCACATTGACGGGCAAGCTCTCGACAGCGTCGCCATGATTTCACGTTTGAGCGAATGGGTGAGCAAATATCCCATCATCAGCGTGGAAGACGGCCTGTTTGAAGATGACTGGGACCACTGGCCCGCGCTGCGCACCGCGCTGGCGGGCAAGGTGCTGGTTCTCGGCGACGACTTCCTCTGTACCAATCCCCTTCGCATCGCCCGCGCGATCGAAGCCAAAGCCTGCGACGCCCTGCTGCTGAAGGTCAACCAGATCGGCACGCTGACGGAATCCGCCCAGGCGTACCACATGGCCAAGCAGGCCGGCTGGCAGGTGACCATCAGCGTCCGCAGCGGCGAAACGGAAGACAACTGGGCGGCTGATCTGGTCGTCGGCTGGGCCGGCGATCAGTTCAAGAACGGCTCGATCACGCAGTCCGAACGCCTGGCGAAATACAACCGCCTGCTGGACATCGAACATCAGGTGAAACTGCCGATGATCGCCTGGCCGAACAAGTGATTTTCCCCACCGAAACGAGCCGGAAGCGTCAGCGACGGTCCTCTTGCGCATGAACGAGCCGGAAGCGTAAGCGACGGTCCTCTTGCGCATGAACGAGCCGGAAGCGTCAGCGACGGTCCTCTTGCGCATGAACGAGCCGGAAGCGTCAGCG
>JADLAP010000355.1 GCA_020848195.1 Phycisphaeraceae bacterium | reverse complement strand
TTATCTGGAATATTCTTAATAAAGATATTATTTCTCTCAATTGGAAATAACTCACTTGACTTGAGCGTTTTCTTTAAATTACTCTGATAGATATCTTCAAGTTCCTTATCAAGGATTCTTTTTAATTCACTTTGATCCTTACCTTTAAGTCTATCAACTGGCTCAATCCAAAAGCTAGTGAAGACGTATATTGTCTCAGGGGCATCCTTATTCTCGACTGCTCCTACTTTTATGTTGATATTATTACAGCTAATTTGGTCAGGTGATAGCTTAATTTCTCTTGCCGTTCTCTTCTTGTTGATCATATCTAATTTAAGTTAAATTAAATATAACAAAAACAATCCCGAACTCAAAAAAATACAAGTCAACTTATTAAGAAATAAGCCACCGATTACAAAAAAACGCTTAATTTAATCCAAGAGTCTCAGAAAGATCAAGATTTGATAGGATAAATTCATCAATGATAACCGGATTAATATTATTCATGTTTTCTATCTTAACCTTAAATGAATTAAGGACTCCGATTGTTTCATTATCAGTTTCACTCTCGAGTAATTGATCAATCTTACTTAGGTTTTTTTCCTTGATTTCGTTTAAAAACACTTCCTTGGTCTTATTGTCTGATATCAGGACAGAGAATGTTTTTTTCTCTTGCTCGCTTAGATGCTCATATCTCTTATTGAAATTGCTGACAGCCATTTTGGTTATAAATTCCCATGCTTCGTTGACAAGCGATGGATTATCTTCTCTTTCACTTGACTCCTGATTCTTGTCAGTGATTTGTCTTGTTAGATATGATAGAGTGTATTCGTAAGCTTGTTGCTCTTTTTCGAAGTCCGTAAAGGCAGGATTTGTGGCTTGCTCAATAAGAACATTAATGCTTTCTGCAAGCTTAGAGTCAACCTTAGAATCAATATGGATATCATCTAGAAGCTCTCTTCTTAGCCTCTTATTCTCTGATATGATATTATCCCATCTTTCATTTTTAAAAATCTGTAGATTTTGAGCAATGAATCGCTCAGCGAGCCTTTCCTTGACAAAAGGCTTACAATTTTCAATATTCTTATAGATCAAGTGTTGCTTAGATAGAGCAGGACTT
>JADLAP010000174.1 GCA_020848195.1 Phycisphaeraceae bacterium | reverse complement strand
GCCAGCGCCTTGGGATTCTCGTACAGCCAAGCCTCGCGCTCCGGCACCACGCGGGCCAAGGTGATGCGAACCTCGGTTTCGTCGATCTCCTCGACGATGACGGTGCGGTTGGCGAACTTGTCGTCGAGCGTGATCCGGCCTTTGGCGTCAGCGGTTTTCGTGACCATGGGGATAAATCCTCGTACGGTATCCATCGACATGATGGCTGGATGGGTTCAAGTGGGTCAGTGGGTAATTCCCGCTCCCCCCGGTCAGGGAATGCGCATATGGCCATTTGAGCCTTGACCGGAGTTCATGACCAAAGACCCGGGCCCGAATGACGAACTCATGGCTTTTCACCACAACGGCACGACGGACACGACGGCCATCACGAAAATCGTTGCGTTTTGCACACGGGCCGTCGTGCTCGTCATGCCGTCGTGGTGAGAATGGGTTTGGGTTTGTCATTCGGACTTGGACATTCGTCATTCGCCCAAATGCGCATTCCAAGTCCATATGCGCTGCCCCTGCCATGTCCATAGTCCATTGGCGCCAGCCCTGGGTCCTTGACGAACAGGCACGCGGCTGGGATCATAACGGTTAATTACACGATACCACACTTTTGGATGTTTACCCATGCACAGCTTCAATGGAATGTACGACGGCGAGCATCTCAACCACGTGGCGATGCCGATGGGCGGCCTTGGCGCGGGGATGATCTGTCTGGAGGGAACGGGGGCGATTTCGCACGTATCCGTGCGGAACAAGCCAGACATTTTCAATGAGCCGCAGATGTTCGCGGCGGTGTGCGTGAAGGGTTGCGACGGCCGGGCCAATGTCGCGCGCGTGGTCGAAGGGCCAATGCCCCAGCGCAAAATCTTCGGCAACAGCGGTTCCGGCCACGGACTGGGCCATCGCGCCTACGGCCTGCCCAGGTTCCACCAGGCCACATTCCGGTCACACATGCCTTTCGGCGAGATTGCCCTTTGCGATCACGCGATGCCGGTATCGGCGAAAATCACGGGTTGGAGCCCGTTCATCCCCACCGATGCCGACGCTTCCAGCCTGCCCGTGGCGGGACTGGAATATGAACTGACCAACCCGACCACGAAGACGCTGGAGGGCGTGTTCTCGTATCACGCGCGGAACTTCATGGAAGTCCTCAAGCCTTTGGTGGACGGCAAACGGGACGTTTCCGGCATGTCCGTTCGGCGCGTGGATCGCGGCTTCGTGCTGCATCAGCCCGGCTGGGAAGGCTCGCCGGAGCATGAGGGTTCGTTTGCCGTGCTGTGCGATTCCAGCCAGACCCGCGTGGATGCCGTCTGGTTTCGCAGCGGCTGGTTTGATTCCCTGACCATGCTGTGGAAACACGTGGAGGCATGCGAGGTCGTGGAACACGACACGGCAACCGACATGCCCAGCCCCGGCGGCAGCTTGTACGTGCCGTTCAAACTCGCGCCGGGGCAGTCGCAGACGTTCCGTGTGCTGATGTGCTGGCATGTCGCGGGCAGCGACTCGCGATGCGGCTCGGAAGCGACATCGTGCTGTTCATCCGGCTGCGGCGATAAGCCCGCGGAACCGAAACCGATGCACAAGCCCTGGTATGCCGGGGTTTTCAAGGACATCGACGACGTCTGCGGGCATTGGCGCAAGGGTTATGACGATCTGCGGGCCAGGACGCTTGCCTTCACCGACTGCTTCCACGACACCACGCTGCCGCCGGAGGTGGTCGAAGCCATCGCGGCGAATCTGACCATCCTCAAATCTCCCACCGTGCTGCGGCAGACCGATGGCCGGGTATGGGCATGGGAAGGCTGCTGTGACGTCGGCGGCTGCTGCTACGGCAGTTGCACGCATGTGTGGAACTACGCCCAGGCATTGCCGCACCTGTTCCCGTCGCTGGAGCGCACGCTGAGGCAGACGGAGTTCAACGAAGCCCAGAACGCCGAGGGCAAGCAGTTGTTCCGCGCTTCATTGCCCATCCGCCCCACGGTGGATTTCGATTGTCATGCCGCAGCCGACGGGCAGTTCGGCGGCATCATGAAGGTCCACCGCGACTGGCGCGTCAGCGGCGACGACAACTGGCTCCGCGGCATCTGGCCCAAGGTCCGCAAGAGCATGGAATACTGCATCGGCGTGTGGGATCCCGACCACGAAGGCATCCTCAAGGAGCCGCATCACAACACATACGACATCGAGTTCTGGGGCCCGGACGGCATGTGCGAAAGCTTCTACCTCGGCGCGTTGGTCGCGGCGTGCGCGATGGGCAAGGCGCTGGGCGAGGATGTCAAGTTGTTCGCTGAGCTGTGCGACAAATGCAAAAAGCACTTGGAAAGTGAGCTGTTTAATGGGGAATACTTCCAGCAGCAGGTGCGATGGAAAGACCTTCACGCCGATCCGCATCAGTTCAAGCCGCTGATCGGAAACGGTGAATCGCCGGAGATTCAGGAACTGCTGGAAGCGGAAGGCCCGAAGTACCAGTACGCCTCCGGCTGTCTTTCCGACGGCATCCTCGGCGCGTGGATGGCCGACGTCTGCTACCTGGGCGACATCCTCGATCGCGCGAAACTCACCCGTCATCTCAAAGCGATCCATACGCACAACATGCGGTACGACCTGTCGGAACACGCCTGCCCGCAGCGTCCCGGCTTCGCCATGGGCCAGGAAGGCGGCCTGCTGGTCTGCACCTGGCCGCGTGGCGGCAAACCCACCCTGCCGTTCGTCTACTGCGATGAAGTGTTCACCGGCATCGAATACCAGGTCGCCTCGCACCTGATGCGCATGGGCTGCGTCAGCGAAGGACTCGACATCGTACGCGAAGCGCGCAAACGCTACGACGGCCGAGTCCGCAATCCGTTCAACGAATACGAATGCGGACATTGGTACGCCCGCGCGATGTCCTCCTACGCCCTGATCTTCGGCCTCACCGGCATCCGCTACGACGCAGTGGAGAAGAAGCTCACGATCAAACCCACGATTTCAGGCGATTTCCGCGCGTTTCTCTGCACCGCCACCGGCTTCGGAACCGTCGGCCTCCGCGACGGCAAGCCCTTTGTCGAAGTGAAATACGGCAAGATCGATGTGAAGACCATAGACTACAAGGCATGATTTCATCGCTGGAACTGGCCCGGCTCTGCGGCGTGTCCCAGGCGACGGTGGATCGCGCGATCCATCAACGTCCCGGCATCAGCGTCGCCACGCGCGATCGCATCCTTCGCCTTGCGGAAAAGCACGGGTATCGTCCCAACCCGGTGGCCGGCGAACTGCTTCGCGGCGATCGCCGGGTCGTCGGCGCGATCATTCCCGCGTTCGGTCGGGTGTTCTTCATGGACCTCATGGCCGCCCTGACGCAGGAATTGTCCCGCCGCGGTCAAAGGCTGTTTCTCAGCCCCCTCGACCAGGAAGGCGGGTTCCTTGACGCCATTGAGGACTTTGCCGCCCGGCGGGTCAAGGCGATTCTCATCATTCCCCCGTCGGACGATCTGGTGATCCCGGATCGGCTGATCCGCGCCACGACCATCGTGTCGCTGATCAGCCCCTGTCGGGCGGAAGGCGTGCGACTGGTGACGCCGGATGAACTGCAGGCCGGCCGCGACGCCACCGCGTTTCTCCTGCAGCGCGGACATCGTCGCATCCTGCATGTCACATATACCCGGCAAAGCCAGGCGATCCATCACCGCGCGGCGGGATATGAAGCGGAAATGCGGAGACACAAACTGCCTTGCCATCAGCTCGCCTCGCCGACGCCGCGGCAGCTCATGGACGCCATCGAGCAGCGTCAGGCCACCGCCCTGTTCTGCCACAACGACCGCCTGGCGGTGTGGGCCATGCGCGTGGTGCAGTCGCAGGGCCTGCGCGTGCCGGAGGATGTGTCGGTGATGGGCGTGGACAACACGCCGACGCTGCGCGAGGTCTGGCCTGATTTGACGACGATGACGTATCCGATGGCGAGCGTTTCCGCCGTGGTGGCGGGAATGATCAACGACGAGAAGGATTTGCCGGCGATTGCGGGGTTTGAGGTGGTGGAGCGAGGAACGGTGCGCCGCGTTTAACGAGACAGCGGGCCTGCGGCCGCGCCGCTAACCAGGAAACATGCGCCGTTAAACCAGGTCGATGGGTGGCGGGGGTTCGATGCCTGCGGCTTCGCCGTCGAGGAAACAGAATAGTTCGGCGTCTTCGCTGTCCGTCAGGCCTGTGATGGGCAGGTCTTCCAGTGGGCCGCGTTGCTGACTGATGCGCTGGAGCGTGGCGTGCTTCTTGCGGCCGGTGACGAGGACGACGCGGCGACGGGCGGCATTGAGCAAGGGATAGGTCATCGTCACCCGGGGCGGCGGCGTGACGTGCTCGCCCTCGTTGCCCGTCATCCATCGATCCTGAATCGATAAGGCCGGGGAATGGGGGAAGAGGCTGGCGGTGTGGCCGTCGTCGCCCATACCGAGGAGGACGAAATCGAGCCGGCCGTCGGGCAAGGCGTCGCACAGTTGCCGTTCGTAATCCCCGGCCGGGTCGGAGGCCAGCGTGTCAATCGGATGCATGCAGCGTTTGCGGATGACGACGTGATCGAGCAGGATTTCGCGGATCATGCCGAAGTTGGATTGCGCATGGTCCAGCGGGACGCGTCGTTCATCGACGAGCCAGACATGGGTTTTTTCCCATGGAAATGCGCGGTAATGGGGATCGGTGACGAGGCGGATGAAGAACGGCTCGGGCGTGGTTCCGCCGGAGAGGGCCAGATGGCATTCGCCGCGAGCGCTGATAGCGCTGATGGCGGATCGCATCAACAGTTGCGCCAGTTCGGCGAACAGGTCATCCCGTTCTTCCCTGACGATGACCAGTCCCCAGAGTCGCGGCTTGTCAGGCATGGGAAGACGTCTCCCGCGGGGCAGACGCCGCAGCTTGAACAAAGCAGCGCCAGACCAGGCCGGTGAGGAAGAAGCTCAGGATGATGGCGACGTAGACATCGCTGATGAAGTGGGAATGGTTGCCGACGCGGACAAACGCGCAGCCGAAGCCGGCGAGCATCCAGACAGGCCAGGCGCGGGGATAGAGTCGGCAGAGCATCCACGCTGCGGCGAAGGCGATCATGGCGTGGCTGGAGGGCATGCCGAATCCGCCGCTGGACCATGATTTGTCATGGAACGGGCGGAAAAAGTACAGGCCGTCGTGAAGATTGGGCCTTTCCCGGCGAATCAGCAGTTTCAGGCCCTCGACGACCAGGGCGTTGGTCATGACGTTGATGACCAGGAGCAGGCCGGCGGGCATGGGCGCGCCGCGTCGGTGGCGGCCCGCGGTTTCCACCAGCCACAGCCCCGCGCCGACGATCAGCCACGTCGGCAGGAAGCCGCACACGCGGAACATGCGATGCCAGTCCTTGTCGCTGGAATCGTGCATCATCGACAGGTGATAGACCGGACGATCCGCCCACAGGCACAGCAGCAGTCCCGCCAGCAGAGCCAGAAGGATCACGACCGGCTTGAGGACGTGGCCTGAGGATGTCGTCAGATCGGTCATGGAGTGGCATCCTTCGTGTCGGCCAGGCCCTGGTAGTTGAAGCCCATGTAAATCTGCCGGGTCTTGTCCAGCACGATCACCCGGTCGAACTTCAGGCCGGCACGCCACGAGTCAGGATAGCTTTCCACGAGAATGGCGTCGCGTCCACGCAGGTCGGGGGAAGCGAGGTTGGCGTCGGGGAAATAGTCGTACGCGCTGGCCCGCTTGCCCAGATGATGGCCGGCGCAGTAGACGCGCGGATGGCCGGGCAGGTAGAACGCCAGAAGGCTGGCGTCGCCGTAGTGGTCGCTGATGATCAGCGGCTTGCGGTCGGCGGACGGCGTATGCTGATCGATGAATTCCTGCACCGCCCGGGCCTGCTCGCGCTGACCGACGAACCGATGGGCGGGAATGATGCGATCCAGTCCGGGCACGCCGGCGAGGATAGGAACCGCCAGCACCGCCACTGCCGCGACCAGGCCCCAGCCGACGAAGATGTGCCAGCCGATCTGAAAGATCGTTTCCGGTTTGCTTCGCATCCAGCCGAGCCTGGGCCTCGGCTCTGGTCGCGCCAGCCATCGCCGCACCCGCAGGGCGTAGCACGGCAGCGCCCGCACCGCCAGTTGCGCCACGGGGATCAACAGCGTCGCATAGCCCGCCAGCGCCCAGTTGGCCTGCGTCTTCCTGAACACGGCGATGACGAGATAGAACAGCAGAATCGGCAGACTGGCGGCCAGCATGAGAATCTGCCCCCGCGCCAGCTTCGGATCGCGGCTCCGTCGTCGCCAGGCCCATCGCGCAGCCAGCAGCATCAGCAGCAACGCCGCCGGGCCGATCATGCCGAGCTGCGAGCCGAGGAAATCCAGCAGACTCAGCGGCGACCACGACGCGCCCACCGGCTCATCGCCGCCCGCCAGATGCAGCCGGCCCAGCAGGTGCGACACCGTGGGCCAGCCGTGCTGGTGGTTCCAGATCAGCACCGGACTGATCGTCAGCAGAAAGAGCAGACCTGCGCCGAGCAGGGAAAGACTGCGGCGAAGACGCCGCAGCTTGGAAAGAGGATGACCATTCCGCGTGAGGATGACTGCAAGCGCCAGGCCGGGGACCAGCAGCACCACGGTGTACTTGAGCAGAAAGCCGACGCCAAGTGCCATCGCGACGCCGGCCAGAGGCCATGCGCCGCCGCGATCCCGCTCCCACTGCCGCATGACGTGCCAGAACGCCCACACAGCCAGAATCCAGCACGCGACATAAGGCCCGTCGATGGTCATCAGCATCGCGATGACCTGATAGGCGGGAATGAGCAGAAACGCCGCGGCGGCGAAGAAGCCGACACGCTCGTCGCCGGCGCTGACCTGCCGGGCCAGCGACGCCAGCGCCCACGCCGCGACCATCGCCGCCAGCACCGCCGGGAGCCGCACGCTCCATTCATGATCGCCAAAGACCTTCGTGCTGCCGGCGATCAGCCACGCCACGCCGGGGCCTTTGCTGTAGTACGACAGCTCCGGCCGGCGGGACCATTCCCAGTAGTGGGCTTCATCCTTGACCAGTTCGACGGGACTGAGCGCGATCTGATAGACCAGACGCAACACAGTCACCGCGAGGATCAGCAGCAACGTATTTCGCCGGTTGGCCCACCGCATGGATTGCCGATCAATGGCTCTTGGACCCGTAAACCTTGGCGGGGTCGAAGACTTTTTCGCCGCCGACGTGCTTGAGCGGAACCTGGCCTTCGGAGCCGTCGGAAGCAGTGGCGCGGTAGAAGCAGGAACGGTAGCCGTTGTGGCAGGCCGCGCCTCCGATCTGTTCGACCTTCAGCACGAGCGTGTCCTGATCGCAGTCGATGAGGATTTCCCTGACCTTCTGCACGTTGCCGCTTTCCTCGCCCTTGTGCCAGAGCTTTTTCCGGCTTCGGCTGTAGTACACGGCCGTGCCGGTGGACAGCGTCAGACGCAGCGCCTCGTCGTTCATGTACGCCATCATGAGCACCTCATTGGTACGATGGTCCACGGCAATGGCGGGAATCAGCCCGTTTTCATCGAATTTCGGCGCAAAGGCGCTGCCGTGTT
>JADLAP010000173.1 GCA_020848195.1 Phycisphaeraceae bacterium | reverse complement strand
GAGCACACCCGCCACCGCAGTCCGATCAACTTCCTCGTCCACCTGCTCGCCGGCCTGATCGCCTACGCCAGGCAACCCAAGAAGCCGTCGCTGAACCTCGGTCGATGGGCCGAATCAGAGACGACCACGCTGCTCGCTTAAGCCGAACTCAGGTTGTCATTTTATCGAATGATTGGGTGGTTGCGGTCACTGACGGGGCCAAGCCTGCAATGGCGATTGGCCGCGATCATCCATTTGTCACTTTTCCGTGACGTAACCGCGTTTTGCCTGCCGGGCAAGCTTGCGGTTTCCAGAAGCATTCCGACGGAAATGACTGGCGTAACCTCAAAGGCCGCGGTGGGATTCGAACCCACGATCGGCAAAGCCGAGCGGATTTGCAATCCGCCCCGTTAGTCCACTCCGGCACGCGGCCAGTTTGTGCATTGTAGCGGCTGTCTTCGGAGCGACAACCAACCCGGTCGAGTTCGCCAGGGCAAACTCAGGGTGAGCGCATAGGGCCATTTGGGCCTTGACCGAAGCCAATGACCGAATGACCAAGCCGGAATGACGAATGGAGAAACGCCGCAAAGCCGGTCTTTTCATGTGTCATTCGGATTTGGACCTTCGGTCATTGGGTTCCGGGGTTCCGGCCAGCCTTGAAGGGTCCTATGCGTTGGTCCTGATCCGTAAGCGGGCACATTGGCGTGAAGCTGGCGGGGGCCTAAACTGTTGGGCTTATGAACCGACGAGTCGTCATTACCGGATTAGGACCTGTCAGCGCGCTGGGGCTTGGAAGCCAGGCGACGTGGCAGGGGGTCAGGGAAGGCCGCTGCGGCATTGGGCCGATCCAGGCGTTCGATCCTTCGGGATTCGCGTGCCGGATCGCCAGCGAAGCACCGCCGTTCAAGATCGCCGAGTATGTGCCCAAGACATACCGCAAGGCGACGAAGGTGATGGCGCGGGACATCGAGCTGGCGGTGGTGGCCGCCGATCATGCCGCGCGCGATGCGAAGCTGATCACCCGCGGCACGCAGCCCGATGCGCCGAAGGGCGACGCCTTTCAACCGACCGATGCCGCCCAGCGCGTCGGTTGCCACATCGGCGCGGGGCTGATCGCCGCGGAACTCAACGAACTGGCCGGAGCGCTGGTTCAGGCCCGTGACGAGCATGGGAAGTTCGACATCCATCGCTGGGGCAATGAGGGCATGAAGAACCTCACTCCGCTCTGGCTGCTCAAGTACCTGCCCAACATGCTCGCCTGCCATGTGACGATCATTCACGAGACGCAGGGGCCGTCGAACACGATCACCTGCGGCGAGGCTTCGAGCCACCTGTCGATCGGCGAATCGCTGCGGGTGATTCAGCGAGGCTCAGCCGACGCCTGCTTCTGCGGCGGAGCGGACAGCCGGATCAATCCCATGGCCTACCTGCGCCAGGTGATGACCGGACGGCTGAACACCCGCGACAACGATCAACCCGCGAAAGCGGTTCGTCCCTTCTGCCAGTCCGCGGCGGGAACCGCCGTCGGCGAAGGCGGCGCGATCCTCGTGCTCGAATCGCTGGACAGCATGCGCAAATCGCCGCGTGAAGGACTTCGCGTTTACGGCGAAATCGTCGGCTTCGGCGCGTCGCAGTCGCTGGAGATGAACGATCAGGGACTGATCATCGACGCCGACGGCTCCGGCATGGCGCTGGCGATCGACAACGCCATGAGCGAAGCCGGCGTGAAACCCGGGGAAATCGACCTGATCGTTCCTTACGGGCTGGGCTATGCCCCGTACGATCAGGCCGACGTCGCCGCGATGCGGCGCGTTTTCGGCGATCGCCTCAAGGACATCGCACTGCTGGCGCCCAAGGCCCTGCTCGGCGCGGTGGGGGCCGGCGGCGGGGCGGTGGATGTCGTGTGTGCCGCGATGTGTCTGGCGCATCAGTGCCTCCCTGCGGTGAACCACTGCGACCAGCCGCTGCCGGGACTGTCCATCGGCAATCGCCCGGCCCGCGACGCCAGCCTTCGCCATGTCCTGACCTACACCACCAGCCTCGGCGGCCAGAACGCCGCCATGGTCCTGCGCCGGTTCGAGGAGAAATAAGTTATGGCCACACGCATCGTCATCACCGGCATCGGCTGGGTCACGCCGCTGGGCGAGGACATCGAAACCGTCTGGCGTCGTCTGCTGGCCGGGGATTCCGCGATCCGGCCGACCAGCCGGTTCGACGCTGGCACGTTCCCCACGCAGTTCTCCGCCCAGGTCGCGGACAGCTATGACTTTCGCAGGTATGTGTCCAAGCCGCATCTGCACGAGCAGGCGGGATACAACACCCGCTTCGCCCTCGGCGCAGCCGGGCAGGCCTGGCGTCATGCCGGGCTGGATTCGTTCGATGGTCTGAATCGTCGTCGTCTGGGCATCTACCTCGGCAGCGGTGAAGGGTCGCTCGATTTCGACAACTACGTGCAGGCGGCGATCGACGGATGGGATGAAGGAGCCAAAGCCGTCCACGCGCCCAGATGGGCGAACTCCGCATCCAACCGCATGAAACCCCTGCGCGAAATCGAGCAGGAGCCGCATATGCCGCTGACGCACCTGGCCATGGAGTTCGGCGCGCAGGGGCCGACCTACAACTGCCTGACCGCCTGTGCCGCCAGCACGCAGGCCATCGGCGAAGCGAGCGAGCTGCTTCGACTGGGCAAGGCGGACGTGATGATCTCCGGCGGCGCGCACACCATGATCCACCCCTTCGGCGTCACCGGCTTCAATCGTCTGACCGCCTTGTCCACGCGCAACGGCGCCTGCGTCACCGCCAGCAGGCCGTTCTCCGGCGACCGCGACGGCTTTGTCCTCGGCGAAGGAGCCGGCGCGCTGATCCTCGAAACCCTCGATCACGCCAAGGCCCGCAACGCCCCGATTCTCGCGGAAATCACCGGCTACGGCTCCAGCGCCGACGCCTTCCGCATCACCGACATGCACCCCGAAGGCCGCGGTCCCCACGAAGCCATGCGCCTGGCCGTGCAGCAGGCCCACGCCAACGCCGGCGTCACGCTCGCCGACATCGACTACATCTCCGCCCACGGCACGAGCACCAAGGAAAATGACGCCATCGAAACCATGGCCATCCGACGCCTCTTCGCCGACCGAGCCAAACAGGTTCCCGTCAGCAGCGTCAAGAGCATGTTGGGCCACCTGATCGCTGCCGCGGGCTGCGTGGAGGCCATCGTCTGCGTGCTCTCCATCCGCGACAACATCGTGCCGCCGACGATCAACCTCAACACGCCCGATCCCGAATGCGACCTGGACTACGTGCCCAACGTCGCCCGGAAGATGAAGGTCGACGTCTGCCTCTCCAACAGCTTCGGCTTCGGCGGCCAGAACGACACGCTGGTGATCCAGCGGTATCGCGGATAACTTTACGACGATGATTCTGATGTCGTCGCACGCTGATCCAACGGTGCGGGCCTGACCTTCAGACGCGTCAGCCGACCGCGGTGTTGGTCCTGTGTTTTGCGCAGCAATTGGTAATAAGCGTCTTTGCCGGCGCATTGGCGTTCGATATCCAGCCGGGTCTGACGCACCTGTTCAATGATCGGGTCGGATGTCATGTCAAGGCTCCATCAGTTCTTCCGGCGTGCAGATCATTGGCGTTGCAATGCCGCGATGCGTGTTGATGTCCGCCACAATCCGCCGAACACGGGCACTGGCGATGTGCCGACAATTCCACGTCAATAGATAGTCCATGCCATGGCCAACAGCCATCGCCAGATGCACAGCATCCGCGCGTGCCGTTTGCGGAATTTGGATCTTGTCCAGGTATTCCTCGGCCAAGGCCTCAATCGTCGGGGTTATTTCCAGAACCGGCATCTTTTCGATTGCGCTCCATCGTTTTGCGGCGAGCAAGGAATCCCCCTGACCGATTTCAAGAATCACGGCCGCGGATACAAATGCATCCATGCCAGGCAGTACTTCCTGCCACCATTCCATCGTCATCTGTTGGTGACCCGCAACGATCAAATCCCGGCTTGGACGGGCTGTCAGATACGAAACAATGCTGGTTTCGATGTATACGGAAGGTCGCACACGGATATTGTCCGTTCAGAAAGAGGCTGTTCGGAAAAAGATGACAGAAAAACACGACGCCGCGCTCGATGTGAGACGCGGCGTCGCGAGCCGAATCCAGCTTGTGCCCGTGTCGTCAATTCCCAGGGGAAGCTTCCGGGGAGCTTCCGGGGGGGGGTCAGTCGTACAGGGGGCTGATGGTGTTTGGATCGACGGTTTCCAGGAGCATGGTGGTGTCGATCCGGAAGTTGGATTCGGTGGTGTGGCGTTCGGCGAAGAAGAAGTCCAGCGTGCAGTTGATGCTGGTGGAGCCGTTGCGGGTGAGGTAGTGGCTGTAGTTCTGCTCGGCGGAACCCGCTTTGACCCAGCAGCCGAGGATGGCTTTGCCGTCGTACGCGCCGGTGCCAGTGAAGATGCCGTGGGTACCGAGGCTGAGGTTGTCGAACCGCTGCTGCGTGCCGTCGGAGAACTTGAGTACGACGCTGCGGAGGGCGTCGGAGGCCCAGACTTCGACGTTGTCGCCGGTGAAGGCCGCGCGGGCATCCGGCGCTCCGCCGGTCAGTTGCAGATCGATGTAGCGATCGCCGTAGGCGAAGGGGCACGTGCCGCCCATGCCGAGGTTGGCCCATTTCTGAACGAGCTGCAATTTCATGGCGGTGGACACTTCCTGCACGACGCTGCCGAGCGGGAAGTGGCTTTTCTCGACGAAGGCTTTGCCGTCGAAGAGGCGGAAGGAGCCGGTGATAGCCTGGTGCACGCCGCCGAGGTCGATGGTGCGGACGCCGTTGACGTAGACCCAGACATCGTCGTCGCCGATGAACGTGAAGACCTGGCCGGGGGAGTAGGTGAAGGTGGTGTGCAATTCAAAGGTGAAGTGAAAGTTGTGGTTGAGGCTCTGATTGCCGAAGTGTTTGCCGTCGATGGGCCAGAACGAGCTGTCGTGGAAGGTGTAGACGCCGCCGGGGTTGGACTGGTTGTTGCTGAGCGTCAGGGTCAGCGGCGAGCTGATGTTGACGTTGGGGGTGTCGCGGTACCACTGGTTGAAGCGGTCGGCACTGGTCATGGTGTCCTTGGAGGCAGGGCGCGTGGGGTTGTAGACGGGTCTGCGGTCTTCGGAGAGGTAGTAGGTGACCATGCCGGTGACGTGGCCGAACATGTTCTTCGCGCCAGCGGTTTCAAAGTCGGGATGTCCGCCGGTCTTGTCGCCGCGTTTGAGGTCGCGGATGACGCCGGTGAGTTGGAGCTGGTCCGCGTGGGCGAGGCTGACATCGACCGACAGCATGAACAATCCGAGCAGAACGGCGAATCCGGAGCCGACAGGCCGCGCGTGGAACATGGAGGCATCCTTTCCGACAGTGGAGTGATTCCGGGAGGGAACATCCGTACTCGCCAGCGGCTCTCTGGCAGGACAAACGTACGATGTGTCAAACGGGGCGGACCAGTGAAGCAGGGCAAGTTCGGCAAAATGGTTTTTACCCAGACGTCATAATCGGTCCCCCGGTCCCCGGCCCCCCGGCCCCCCGGACCCCCGGACCCCCGGACCCCCGGACCCAGGGTAAGCGCATAGGGCCATTTGAGCCTCG
>JADLAP010000354.1 GCA_020848195.1 Phycisphaeraceae bacterium | reverse complement strand
GTCGACATACAGGCCCACGCCCGGCTCGAATCCCCACAGCGGATCCTGCTGGCCGACGCCGCGGATGAAGGCAGTCAGGGTTGAGTTGGTGCCGCGCGACACCTGAAGCGTCAGGTTCGGTGTGGTCCGTTGCAGCGCCGTGATGTCCTGCGCCCCGCGCTCGGCCAGCTGTTCGCCGGTCTGGACCGTGATGGCGATCGGCACGTCCATCAGTGTCTCTTCGCGGCGACGCGCCGTCACCACGACCTCCGCAACGACTTCCGGCTCGTCGGTCGGTGCCGCCGTCTGCGCCAGAACGGGCGTCGCCGCGCCCAGGCTGATCAGGCTCACGCCGGCCGTCAGCAGACGGCGATACCCAGTCAATCCAACCATGATGTCCCCCCAAGGTCTCTTGTTGACCTCAGGCTGACGCGTTCATCCGGCGGCTGTCAATATATTTATTGGTCGACCAATCAATTACTGATCAAGGTGTGGCGATGGGGTTCAGCCCGCCGCTGAAGATCGCGATCGTCTGTTCCAGAATGGTTTCCATGTCGTCCGAATCGCACAGGCCACCTGACAGCCGGTCGATGCGGCCGGTCCGCGCCCAGGACTGGGTGATCGCCCCCGACAGCATCTGATAGAACCAGTAGAGCTCAGCACGCGTCGCGTCCGGTCGCGCGCTCTGCAGCAAGTCGATGAAGACCTCGATGGCGGGGTCAAAGGCGGTCAGATCCACACCCGGCAAGCCTCCGGCCGGGGTCACGCTGATCTGGGCGACCAGGCTCATATAGGCGTGCTCACCCTCGCCGCCAGCGATGGCGATGGCGAAGGCCGGCTCCAGATAGGCGCGCACCGCGCCGGCCACCGTCACAGCCTCGCCGACCGCCGCCTCATAGTCCTCCATCGACTTGATCCGCGCCTGGTTGATCCCCGGTGCCCGGCGCGCCAGCAAGGCGGTGAACAGCCCCGCCTTGGAGCCGAAATAATAGTGCACCAGGCTGGTATCGACCTCGGCGGCGACCGCGATGTCCTTGATGCTGACGCC
>JADLAP010000172.1 GCA_020848195.1 Phycisphaeraceae bacterium | reverse complement strand
GGCAAATGCGGTGGAGTAGCTTTTGACCGGACCGTTGAACTCTTCTTCCTTCCAGCCGGGCCAGCTTCCGTCTTCGTTCTGGTTCTTCAGAAGGAACTCGCGGGCCGACGGATGCCACTTGGACCATATGTCGCCGCCGGCCTGAAAATGGGCCTGCATGGCGTAGTAGGCCATGTACCAGAAGTGGGCGGTGTTCTCGGAAATGGGCTGTTTAGACAGATAATCCAGACCGCGTTGCACCGCCGGGTCGTCGTAGGCACCGAGCAGTTGCAGGCTCAGCACCCCCGCAGCGGTTCTCGCTGCGCCGGGTCCGCCGCCGGGCTGATAGGCGAATCCACCCGACGGCACGACACAGGCCCGCACGTACCGCATGGCCCCGTCAATGGTCGCCTGAGGCACCGCCAATCGCGCGTTGATCGCCGCACGCAACGCGACAATCTGCATCACCGTCACGCTCAGGTCCGCATCCGCGGGAATCGGCTGATACCGCCAGCCCCCCAACGGAGACTGGCTTTTGACGATCAGGTCTACCGCGCGCTGCACGCTGATGTGCATCGCCGGCGTCGGTGCGCCGCCGTAGGCTTGGACCATCGCCAGCGTGGACAAGGCGTGTTCGTACATCGGGCCATGCGTGGGACTCGGCGATTTGTACAAGCCCTGGTCCGTCTGCGTAGAGAGGATGAACGACATCGCGCGGTCGATCACCGGCGCGAAAGGGCCTCGTCCCGGCAGATGGCCCCGGCCGAGGAACGCCAGCAGGCAGATGCCGTTGATGCCGTTGTTTTTGCCCTTGCCGCTGCGGAATGAACCGTCGGCTTCCTGACAGGTTGCAAGATATTCCAGGCCTCGGTCCACGCAGGCTTCAATGCGCGACATCTCCCGCGGGTCCGGCAGCAGCGGATCGCTCTCCGTCTGCGCGAGGGCTGATCCCGCCCCGATCCAGATCGCCAGACATGGCAGGACGAGCCTCTTCATCATGTCAGTCCCAGCACGCGGCGCACGCCGACATCCACGCAGTACAGACCCACAAGCAGCACGAGCACGAGCCAATTATCCCAGATTTCGTCTTCCTGCTGACGGGTGATCGTCTGCGGCTGGCCCACGAGCTTGCCGGGCAGTTCATGAAGCTGGGGCAATTCCAGCATGCCGCCGCCGGTGACGTTGCCCAGCCGGGCGAGCATGTCGCGGTCCACCGCCGGCTGCCGCAGCTCGCGCGTAGTCCCGCGCACCAGCAGTGTCGCCGAAACCGCCCGGCCTTGCGCGTCGGTGTAGACCAGCTTCACAACCCCCGCATCCCCCGCCATCCACCGGCCTCGGTAATGGCCCGGCTGGCCCACGTTCTCCGCCGTCACCGTCTCCGTTCGATCCGCGCGGGACACGCCGATCATCACCGCCGCGTCCGTCAGCGGCTTGCCTTCCTCGTCCACCGCGTACAGTTCCAATTGCACCGCCTCGCCAGGCTCTGCGCGACGCGGATAGACCTCCAGCCAACTGCTGTTGGCGTCCGCACGCAATTGCAAATCCCCCACGTACCGGATCGCCTGGCCCCAGAAGCGATAGAACAGGTGGCTTCCAATGTTGCGCCGCCAGAGGAACGTCGAGTCCATGCCGACCAGCAGCACCCGGCCCTTCCCGGCAAACTGCGACAACACCAGCGGCAACCGCGATTCCTTCACTCCGTTTTCACGGTGGTCCTCAAACTCGGCCAGCACCGACGCGCCGGGCTGCACCGTTCCCGGCGTCATCGCCCAGAAAAACGCCGGCATCCGGCTCCAGATCTGCCGGTTCCGCGAAGCCTGGTCGAACAACCGGAACACCGGATGAATCGAACCCTCGGCCGTGACCGTCATCTGGTACGGCGCGTACGGCGGCGCAAGGATTCCACCTGTTTCCCCCGTCGCCTCGCGTCGCGGCCACCGCGCCGGCAGCACACGCGCCAGCGGCATGTCCGCGAAATCATGCGGCATGTGCCGAGGCCCAGCCTGAACGATCAAGCCCAGGCCCCCCTCCTCCACCGCCAGCGCCAGTTGCTCCTGCGCCCTGGCCGTCAGCAATCCCGGCGACACGTCGCCCAGCATCACCGCACGGTACTGCTTCCATCCCGCCACATCCTGCGGCAAACCCGTCTCCGTCGGCTGCGTGTCCGCATCCGGCGAAACGCCCTCCATCGCCTGATTTTCCACCACCACCGTGGCCGCGACGCCTTTGTCCCGCCGCAGTTCGTGGTCCAGGAAGCAGAAGTCCCATCGCGGCGAACCTTCCAGATACAGCAACCGAAGTTGCTGGATGTCCACGTCCACCGTAACCGTCATCATGTTGTTCGCCGCGGTCAATTCCTCCGGCAGCGGCGTGACATCCACGGTCAGCGGATGCGAGCCGGACTCGTGCGCTTCGTACTCCAGTTGCACGACCTGCCGTTCCGCGCCGCGCAATGGCAATGTTTTCGTATCCAGCGGATTGCCCGCGTCATCGAGCAGACGCACGGTGGCGGGCCGGCCGTCGAGACCCTGGGATTCGATCGTCGCCGCAATCGTCGCGATGTCGCCGCGAGACACGTGGTTCGGCCCGATCACGTCGATCACCGCCACATCCACAGGCGGCTGACTGCCTCCCACCGGAACCGCCCACACCGGGGCCAGCGCGGACGACGGATCATCGCCCGTGGGATTCACCACGTGAGGTGGCTCGGACCCCGTCGTCCACCGGCCATCGGTCAGCAGCACGATCCCCGCCAGCTTCTTCCCCGCTGCGTCGTCGATGGCGCGCGACAAGGCAGCGCTCAGGTCCGTTTCCGCCAGATCGTCGATCTCGATCGCCGGGACATTCGAGTCCGTGATCGCCGCTTCGCGCGCCTGACGGGCCACGCGGTAGGTCTTGACATCGAACCGCTGCGACAGGGCCTGCGTCGGGGCATGTGACCAGACAGCCTGCGCCAGCGTCAGCCGCGTCATGCCGTCGAGTTTTTTGCGGATTTCCGGCGAAAGCCCGCCGGTGTCGCCCGCTTTCATCAGTCCCGCCGCTTCCGCCAGGGGCCGCTGTTCCGCGGCGGCAAACGGGCCGGCAGGAAGGGTCATGCTCCCCGATTCGTCCAGCACCACCGCCAGCACCGGCTTGCGCGTCACCTGTTCCTGCAATCGCAGGTACGGCCCCGACAGCACGAACAGCAGCAAAAGCAGCACCGCCACCCGGCACATGGTCAAGGCTGCCCGCATCCGCCGCGAAATGTGCGGCAGATTCCGCTTCTGCCGGCGCGCGATCAACCACGCGACCGGAATCAGCAGCGCCAGGCCAACCCACCACACCCACGGACGCGCCCACGCCCACTGCGCCTGATCCATGTGCTGCGACAGCTCCCCGCTGATGCCCAGAGATTGGAGCAGGCGAGTCAGCATGAAATGCCCCAATGTTCAAATCCGAATAACGAATGACGGAATCCCATGGATTCACTGCGAAGACGCAGTTCATCCATGGGCGTCCATGTCTTGTTATTTGTCATTCGGATTTG
>JADLAP010000171.1 GCA_020848195.1 Phycisphaeraceae bacterium | reverse complement strand
CCGACTTCCTCCTGCGTGGTGAAGACGACGTGGATGTCGCAGTCGTGGTGCGGGGTCATCTCAATCGCCCGAAGCGCGATCCAGCAGGCGACGCGATTGTCCAGGCACTGCGCGACGACGCTGTTGCCCACCTGCGTGAAGCCGGCCCGAAGGACGACCATGTCGCCGATGCTGACTTTCGCTTTGACAACTTCCGGGGGCAGGCCGAGGTCGACGACGAGGTCGCTGATGTCGGGCACTTTTTTGCGGTCTTCGTCGGAGGCGATGTGAACGGGTTTGCCGCCGGGGTTGAGGACGCCGGGCAGGTCGCCGGTGTTGGTGCAGACGGTGACGAGTCGGGCGAAGAGGTTGCGGGTGTCGAAGCCTCCGACGTTCTGGATGCGGAGGAAGCCTTTGTCGTCGATGTGTCGGACGAGGAACCCGATCTGGTCCATGTGGGCGGCGAGCATGACCTTGGTCGGCGGGTTGTCGGAAGAAATCCGCGACGGTGTCGCGGCGTGACGTGGGCGGGGTTTGCGGTGGCAGTGGAGGTTGCCCAGGGCGTCGACGGAGGTTTCGTCGAAGAGGCTGCCTGAGGAGTCGAGGATGAGGTTGCGGACGCGGTCTTCGCGGCCGGGGACGCCGGGGGTGGTGGTCAGTTGTTCGAGGAGTTTCATGGTGGGGTACTGTAGCGGAAGTGGGGGTCTGAGGGCTACCGGAAGTTGTTCTGTTGCATGGGTTGTCCAGTAATCGGGGAAGAAACGGTGCTGTTATTCAAGATTCAGGGGAACTTGCCCCGATAAGTGAACAGTGAACCGCCAGCGGCCCGGGGCTGCGGGCGGGTGAAAGGCGACGCCTTTGCGTACGATTGCGATCATCAACCAGAAGGGCGGCTGCGGGAAGACGACGGTGTCGATCAACCTCGCGGCGGTGCTGGCCTCGATGGGGCATCGGACGCTGCTGGTGGATATGGACCCGCAGGCCCACTGTGCGCTGGGGCTGGCGGTGCCGGAGGCCCAGATCGAGCGGTCCATCGGGGACATGCTGCGGGTGGGTCTGGACGGCACGATGGCGATGTCGGACGTGATCTGGCCGGTGTCGCGGAACCTGGACCTGGCGCCGAGCACGATGGCTCTGGCGGCGATCGAGCAGGAATTGTCGGGCGCCAGCGACCGGGACCGCCGGCTGGCGCAGGTGCTGAGCACTGTTCAGGAAGACTATGAAGTCTGCATCGTGGACTGCCCGCCCGCCATCGGCCTGCTGACGTTCAACGCCTTGCGGGCCAGCCAGGAAGTGATTGTGCCGGTGGAAACCGGTTACTTCGCCATGCAGGGGGCGTTCAAGCAGGAAGCGACGGTGCAGATGCTGGTGCGGCGGACGGGGCATCGGGTCCGGCACAAGGTGCTGGCGACGATGTACGACGTTCGCACGAAGCTGGCGAGGGAAATACTGACCGAGCTGAAGAAGCATTTCGGCGACCAGCTTCTGCCCGTGGTGATCAACTTCAACAGCAAGCTGAAAGAGGCGGCGAGCTTCGGTCAGCCGATCACGGAATACGATCCGGGCAGCCGGGGGATGCAGGATTTCGAGCGATTGGCGGCGTGGCTGCTGGCGAACCCGCCGGAACCGCCAGCCAGCGCTGCGGCGGCGTCGGTCAATCCCGCGCTCAGCCGGGCGGCGGAACTGGTCGAACGTGCCCGGGCGCTGTCCGCCCGCACCGCGGCCCTGGCGTCCCGCATGGCGGCCGACCCCCAGATCGCCTCCGCCGAACGCTCGCCTTCGCTCCACATTCCCGCCATCGATCGGCCCGATCCCGACGACCTGAGCGATCCCGTCGATCCCCAGCCCAACGATCTCGAACGCCACCACGAACTGCACGAACTGGAAGCGCCTTCGCTTCGCCTGCAGACCGACGAGCCGATGTCCTCTTCCGTGGCGGTGATCGCCCGGCTGGACCGGGTGTTCGGTGTCCGGCCCACGCAGCAGGGCGTGCTCTTCGTGCAGCCGCTGCCCCAGGCTGCCCAGGTCAGCGTGGCCGGCGATTTCAACAACTGGTCGCCCACCGCCACCCCGCTGCAGCGCGACGATCGCCTGGGCGTCTGGCAGACCTGCATCCCCATGACCCCCGGAAGACATCATTATCGCCTCGTGGTCGACGGACATTGGCAGAATGACCAGTACAATACTCGCATGGAGACGAACCCCTTCGGTGAAATCAACAATGTCGTTGAGGTGACACCGACGGGTACGTGAGATGTTGACGCCACGCCAGCGACGAGGGAAAAGCGAGGCGCGCCATGGACAAGCGACGAACCGACCAGACGCTCGATGCGCTGGCGGACCTCTACCTCACCGGCACGGAAAGCTCCGCGCCGGCTGATCGTGACGTGGCGCAGGCCCGCGAGCCGTCCTCCGCGCCGACGCCGCCGCCCGCGCCGGGCCGCGCGCCGTTTCGGCTGATGCCCAAGATCGCCACCGTCGCCATCGACGCCTTCGATCCCCATCCCCTGGCCGCCGAACTCGATCCGCTGGAACAGGAATCTGACGACCGGGAAGCCATCGCCATCCTTGCCTCGCCGTCGCGGCCCCGGCTCGCAGCTTCGCCTGTCATGCCCACTTCGCCAACCCTCACCTCCCGGCAGACGCCCTCGGCTCAGACGCTGCCCGATCTGACCGTCGAGGTTGTCGTCCTGGGCAATCTGCCCGGCATCGCTTCGCCGTGGCTCACCCAGTACGCCCACCGGCTCGCTCAGCAGCATGGCCCCGTCGCCGTGCTCCACGTCGATGCCGAACAGATCGACTTCGATCTCGTCGGCACCCTGCAGCACCGTGAGCCGCTGGAGCAGGTTCGCAGGCGACTGACGCTGCAATCGGACGACGGCCTGCCTCGCCGGCTGCGCTGGCTGCTCAATGCCGATCCGTTCCCCGTCACGCGATGGCTGATCCACCTCACGGAAACCACCTCGACGCAGACCAAACGCTTCCTCGGCCTGGATCGCTGGACGATCCTCAGTGGAGCCGACGACGCGGCGGCGGTGGCGGCGTACCGCTGGCTCAAGCAGGCCCTGGTCGAGCAGGTTCCCCCGTTGCCGGCCCATGTCGGCCTGATGATCATGGGCAGCGACGAAGCCGCGGCAGGCTCCATGGCCAAACAGTTCCAGACCACCACCCAGCGATTCCTCCAGACCCAGGTCCAATGGCTGGGCGCGCAGAAGCAGATGGTCCCCGTCCATGTCGAATCCCTCGGCAGCTTCGTGCTCGACGGCGAAGGCATGGATCAGTTGCTCAATGAGTTCCATCGCCGGCAACATCCCGAGGCCTGGGACGCCCTCGACGAAGAGAGCGTCACGATGCCCGCCATCGCCACGGGCCACGACGACATGGACGCGCCTGTGGCCACGCTGACCCGCGCCAGCGACGAGCCGGACGATGCCGCGACTCTGGACATGGACCTCATCCTCCCACCCCCGCCCTCGCCCCCGGAAGTGAACGAGCCGGAAGCTTCCGGGGCGTCAGCGACGGCCTTCTTCCGACAACCCAACGAGTCGGAAGCTTCCGGGGCGTCAGCGACGGGATTGTCTCATCCGCAAACCACGCCTTCGCCAACCGCGGAACCCGCTGTTGTCGTTGCCGCGTCGTCCTCGCTTGAGCAGTTCGTCAATCGTCTGAAGACTAATCCATCGAGTGCACCGCTGATGCCTCGCCCGCGGCCTGCACCGGCTTCATCCCCGGTGCCTCCACCGGTTCCGGTAGTTCAGGAACCGGTCGCCGATGCCGCCGCGAATCGGACGCCGGATGTGGAGCCGGTGCGTTTGCCGCCCCAGCCGCCGAAGCCTGAACCGACGCCGGCATGGCGGGCCGCGGACGACGTGGCGGGACCAGATGAAGTCGATCTGGGCGCGTTTCTCGTCGACGGCGGCGTCAAGCTGGCTGCCCGTTGCCCGCATCACCCGGATACGCAACTGCTCCTCGACGAGGATGGCCGGCTGCATCTGCTGATGCATCATGTGGCTGCCCGGCAACCTTCGCTGCGCGAAGCGGTGATCGAACTGCTGGCCGCCAGGCACTGGGTCCGACGCCATCTGAGTCTGCTCGAACTGACCCAGCGCCAGCTTCGCTTCGATCCCCAGGCGCAGCCCACCCTGCACCTGTTCACCGACGACGCCAAGCCGGCTGTCGCCATTGTCCACGACCTGCAGCAGGACGTGCGCGTCCATCTGCTTCGACAGGTCAGCGTCGGCAGCCAGAGCGCCTGGTTCAGCACCGAATTGAACTAAGCGACAGCCGATCCCTTGCTCACGGAACACCCGATTTTCCTCAAAAACAAGGGGAAACCCTACCCATTTCGCAAGGCGTTCATAATTTCAGACGGTTTCATGTGATTTCAATGTACATGCAGCGGACACACGTGTAGGATGTTCGCGGGAACGTGTGTTCATATCCTGGATTGCGATGATGCCGCGTCACATTAAAACCCTGCTGATCGAAGACAATGCGGATCATGTGATGATTTTGAAGTACCTGCTGGAGAAAATTGAGGGTTTTACGTTTACGGTCGAGCATGCCGGCGACACTGTGACAGCCCGGCAGAAGCTCAAGGACCACGGCATCGACCTGATCTTCATGGATTACCATCAGGGTCCGAACAACGGCCTGGAATTTCTCCGGGAGCAGCGTGCCGGGGGCAATCACCGGCCGGTGATCGTGCTGACCGCGCAGGGCAATGAGTATGTGGCGGTGGAAGTCACGCGGGCCGGCGCGGATGAGTACATCGCCAAGAACGACTTGAATCCGACCATTCTGGCCAAGGCGATCGACCGCGCGATGATCCGGGGTCAGATTCATCTGGCGCAGCAGCACGAGCGAGACCTGATCGCCGGCCGGCTGGAGAAGCTGACCCCCCGCGAACAGGAAGTGCTGGATCTGCTGGTGATGGGCCAGAGCAACAAGGATATTGCCGCTCAACTCTGCCGCAGCGAAAAGACGGTGAAAATTCACCGAGGCAACATCATGCGCAAACTGGACGCCCATAGCGTGGCGGAACTGGTTCGCCTGGTGCTGTTGGTCCGGGGCGTCGGTCAGGCTGCCGGTTCAACCAGGCCGGAGCTGTCCGAACCGCTGCGGTGACCCGAAGGAACCATGCCAGGCTGCGTGTGGACGGCGATCGCTACCGCCGGGAGAGCAGGCGAAGGGCAGTAAAGGGTAGCCTGTTTGATGCAAAACATCATGCTTTTGTGCGCCACTCATAAACGGTCAAGTTTGTATGATGATGTTTGAGTAGGCTTTATACGAAAATTTCTGGTCAAATTAAGCCATTGGTCCTATAAGTTATCCGTCCTCTTTCGACGATACTGTAATAGGGGTATTTACTTGACTCAACCACCCCCTACATCTTGGGGGCGACCAGCGAATCGAACGGAGCAGGCTCGACCCGTACGGCTTGTTGGGCCAGGCGGTAGAAGAGCTTGCCACGCGATGCGGACGT
>JADLAP010000170.1 GCA_020848195.1 Phycisphaeraceae bacterium | reverse complement strand
GACCGGGGCAGCCCGTGTATTTTCAAATGTTCCAGCATCCGATCGTAGCTCTGACGCAATGTCTGGGTCGTCCAATGCTGCCAGCGACAATTCAGCGGTTCAATCGTCATACCGGTTGCCCCGGACGCGGCGTCAATCTCACGTTGCAGCCAATCCGAGTATGTCGTCATCAACGTGACATGTGGATGTCCACGGGATTTCAGGTGGGCCATGCCGGTACGCAGCATATGGGGCATATCGGTGGCCACGCAGTAGCGGGATGGCGATGCGTAATAGGTCATGTCGACGAAGGCTGCGTTGCCGCTCATGACGTAATGCATGAAGCGATGGTCGGGGGCGCAGCCGCTGAAGATGAAACCGGTGTAATGATCGAGGATTTCAGGCGTACAGTAGGGAGCGGACTCGCCGGGCCGGAAGTTGCTCAGCCATGCGGAATCCAAGCCCCACCCAAGACGATTGCAGGCCGCCTTGGCGAAACGCAGCGATTGCGTATAAAACGGGCTGATGTCACCGTGATACAAATCGATGCCACAAACCCAGAGCACGGTCCATAGCGGCGCCATGCGTGATACAAACGTCCCCCGACCAACGGTGGACTCCAGAATGTTCTGTCGTTGCAACGTCTGCAAAGCCTGTGCGACAATCGACTGACTCACGCCATATTGGGACATGAGGGCGCGAACCGTCGGGAATCGAGCGCCAACCCCCAGTGAACGGGCCAGCTCGCGGAGTTCAGACGCCAGGGTTGATCCGTCGGGCTTTATTCGATGTGATTGACGTGGAATGATATCCATGATGATCTCATGATGCTGTCACAGCATATGGGTTGAATGCAACAAGGTATGTATGAATACAAGTGGCGATCTCAGGGAAATACATACTGGCTGCCACTGTTGAGATAGTCACTGCTGGCGACGAGTCCGGCATGACCATCCGTCCACAGGAATCCCGCCGCGTTCGAGTGATTGCCATAGCCCGCCATCCACACGCCGCCCCCGCCCATGCCATTGGCGGCCGGCCAGCGATTGAACGCGTTTTCCACCACGATGTTGCCCGTGGTGACGTAGAATGAGACGGCGTCAATCACCAGCGCGATCGAAGACGGTTTCTTCACCAGCGATACGGGCGTGGCCGGCCAGAACCAGCCGGTGATCGCTCCACTGGTCCAGATCGCCTTGCCCGTGACTTCTTCATTGATGGCGTAATTACCCTGACTTCTATTCCATTCCTCAACGACAATGTTTGAGAATTCCGGACAAACGAATGCTGGCCAGACATCGACGTCATGGCCGGGACCGCCCACGGGGTAGCTACTGAAATGTATGCCGTTATGTCCTGTTCGATCGTTGATGTACTGACCATTGCGCAACAGGATCATCCAGTTGGCCATATACCAGCCAGGCGCAGCATCGGAAGGCAGGTAGTCTCGATTATCAATCGTGTAGGCTGACAGGGATACGCCCATCTGATGAAGTTTGGTGATGCATTCGCTGCTGCGCGCCGACTTGCGAGCTTTACCGAGGGCGGGAAGCAGCAGGGAAATCAGCAGTGCGATGATGCTGATGACAACAAGCAATTCAATCAACGTAAACGCAGCAGGATGATTGCGGCAAGGATGAAATCGATATGCCATGCGCAGACTCCTTATGAGAGGCTACTGTTACGAGACCATAATGTATCATACAATCGATACATTTGTCAATCATTTGCTGCAAAAATTCCCATTTCGATCAGCGAACTACGGCTGGTGAACAACGGCCCAAGCAAATTTATTGAGAATGATTCTCAAGGGCTATTGACACATTAGCCACAATACTGTAATTTTTGTCCGCTATTAATGTGACTGAGTTTCAATTGCATAAAGGGAGCCGCCATGCGTTGGTCTGTGATTCCTCTTGTCGTGTTATGGGCTAGCTCACAAGCATTTGCGCACTTTCTCTTTGTGGTTCCCGATGCTCGGGGAATTCAAGCTCAGGTGATGCTCAGTGAGACGCTGGAAGCGGATGAGCAGATCAAAGGCGAGTTGGTGAAGGGCGTGAAGCTTGTTGCCCGGGATGTGTCGGGCGTGGAGCAGCCGGTGACGGAGCCTGTGCTGGAGGCGCACAGCGGGACGGTGACATTGCCCGGCGGGCGGTGTGCGGTGGTTTACGGCTCGATGGACATGGGGGTGAAGCAGCGGGAGGACAAATCCTATCTGCTGATGTATCACACCAAGTCGATCGTGGGTGACGCGCTGGACCGTCGGACGCTGGTGGGATATGCCGCGCCGGTGGAGATTGTGCCGGTGGGCGTGACGGGACAAGTGCAGTTTGAGGTGTTGATCGCCGGCAAGCCCGCCGCGGGGGTGGAAGTCAACGTGTTGTTGCCGGACGGCACGAAGAAGAAGCCGGTGACGGATGAGCAGGGCCGCACGCCGGCGTATGACATGACCGGACGATTCGGCGCATGGACGCGGTACTTTGAGCCTCTGGCGGGCAAGCGTGACGACAAGCGGTACGACGAGGTCAGGCATTACGCGATGCTGGTGGCGACGGTGGGCGCGCCCCAACCTGTGGCCGAGGCGCTGAAGCCGCTGCCGGAGGCGGTGTCGAGTTTCGGCGGCGTGGCGATGGATGGCTACCTCTACATTTACGGAGGCCACCGCGTCCAGACGCATCAGTACAACATCAATTCCGTGTCGGGTGGTTTTCATCGTATCGCCCTCGACAGCTTTGACCGATGGGAGACATTGCCTGCGGGGCCGGCATTACAGGGGATGAATCTCGCGGCGCACGAGGGCAAGGTCTACCGTGTTGGCGGCATGCGCCCGGTCAATCCGCCGGATCAGCCGTCGGACAACCACTCTGTCGCCGACGTCGCGTCGTACGATCCGCGGACGGGGCAGTGGACAGCGATGCCTTCGCTTCCCGCGCCGCGTTCGTCGCACGACGTGGTGTTTGCAGGAGACAAGCTGTATGTGATCGGCGGCTGGGCGCAGCAGGGCAGGGCGGCCGGCAACGTCTGGCATGACCATGCGCTGGTGCTGGACGTGGCGCAGCCGCAGTCGGGCTGGCAGCGTGTGGAGCAGCCGTTTGTCCGCCGGGCACTGATCGTGGCGCCGTGGCGGGATTTGATCTACGTCATCGGAGGATTGGCCGAAGACGGCAACACGTCGCATGACGTGGACATCTACGATCCAGCCCGCAATGTCTGGTTCAAAGGCCCCTCGCTTCCCGGCGGCCGACGCAACGGATTTTCACCCGCAGCCTGCACGCTCGGAGACCGGCTGTACGTCAGCCTCGCCGATGGTTCCGTGCAGCGCCTTGACGAGTCGTCGCAGCGATGGGAACAGGTGGCCTGCAACACGCCGCGTCTCGTTCACCGCATGGTTCCCCGCGATCAGCGGCTGCTGGTCATCGGCGGCTCCGGCGATGGCCGGCTGTACGACCTGATCGAGTCCATTGTCGTCAGCGACCGGCTTTCGGCCCGCTGACATTTCCACCTTTTTCCTCAAGGAGATTCCGTCATGACTGTCAAGTCAGGCGATCGATTGCATTCTGGTTTCACACTCATCGAGCTGCTGGTCGTGATCAGCGTCATCGCCATGCTGCTGGCCATCCTGCTGCCCTCGCTGGCTGCCGCCCGCAACGAGGCGTACAAGACCGTGGAACTCACGGCCGCCAGGCAGCTCAATCTTGCCGTGACGATGTACGCCGACGCCAACAACCAGTACTACATCCGCGCCCGACAGACCGGCCTGACCAGCGGGTCTTACATCAACGTCGACGGACAGCCCATCACCGACCTCAACGCGGAGGAAGCCAGGCGATACACCTGCCGGCTGGCGGCCTACGTCGGCCACCATTTCAAAGGCATTCTGTATGTCAATGACGGTGTCAAAAATATGGAGGATATCTACCGGGCTTCGCTGATTCCCAGCTTCGGCCTCAACAGTGAGTTTGTCGCCGGCCTGGAGCGATCCTCGGTGGATACCGATCACCTGCCGGACTGGACGGGCCAGACGTCGCATCGGCCGACGGTGGACGCCGCCACGCCGTCGGGCCTGATCGATCTGGTGTCCGCGCGTTACTACAACAGCGTCGGAGCATTGGAATATCCCGGATATTACGCGGTTTTCGCCCCGCGCAACGCCAACATCGGCGGCAACGTCGACTGGCTGACGCAGGACTTCGATCGCTTCGGCTACGCGGCGAAGAACTGGGGCCAGGTCGATCCCCGCTACCGCGGCGCGGCGGTGGTCGGCTACTGCGACGGCCACGCCAACGCCATGAAACTCGACGCGCTGCGCGACATGCGGCTCTGGTCCGACCAGGCCCGACGCGCCAATGACCCCGATTACGATCCGATTCCCTGATCTTTCACAGGAAGCCCGAACATGCGTGCCCAATCCCACGAGCCATCGGGCCTGCGAGGCCTGGTGCATCGGTATCCCCTGGTCGTGACCGGCTCCGCGATGGCGATGCTGCTGGTCTCAATGACGGTGCTGGCGATGCAGTTCAAGTCGCCGGAGCGTCGAATGCGGGATGCGTACTACTACGACATGGAACGCGGAGAGCTGTTCACCGCGCCGGGCGGGCAGATCACGCCGATCCGGATGGACGACCGGCAGGGTGTGCTGGCCATGGTCTTCGCCTGCGGAAGCTGCGAAAACGCCGGCCAGCGATTTGTCGCCTGGCTGGAGATGCACAATCCCCAGACCATCGAGCGTCTTCGCCAGCACAAACTGGACGATGGCAAAATGATGATGTCGCTGGAGGAAAGCAACGGCGGCGTGCTGATCAAGCGGGAACGCGATGCGACATGGACGAGTCGAGCGTCTCTGCAAGGTCGCCAACTGATGCTTGACTCGCAGCGCTGCGGCGACGGAACTTCGCCTGTCCGCTGCGTGCCGTGACGGTGCGGCGCAAGGCTCATCCCGCGCGCAGGGGCATCAGCGTTTCGCCCAGGCGCCAGCGCAGCGCGTCGAGCAGGTTTCGGCCCAGCGGCGTGGTCAGAATGTCGTGCAGTTCATCGGGATCGTTGAGCAGGTCGTAGAGGCCCAGCGCCTTGCGGCGATCGACGTCGAAGATGAGCTTGTGGCGATCGGTTTCCAGCAGCAGGCGTGAGCCGAATTCGCAGAGCACCGCCTGGGAAGGCTGATCCATCGGTTCACCTGCGATCAGCGGCAGCAGCGATCGTCCGGTGACGGCGGTGGGCATGTCGCAACCCGCCAGGGCCGCCACGGTCGCCGCGACGTCGATGGTGCTGATCAGGTCGTCCGTCATCTTCAGCTTCGGCGGCGTGGGAGGCACGATCAGCACCGGCACTTCCACGGCCGGGGTGAGGAAGGAACGGTGGCCAACCAGACCCTGTTCCCCGAGCAGGCAGCCGCGATCGCTGGTGGCGATCATCCAGGTGCGAGATGCGTCCTGTCGTTGCTGGAGCGCGGACATGATCCGGCCCATGCCGTAGTCGATCAAGGAGACCCGGCCGAGATAGTCGCTGCGGATCTGGGCGATGCGGCGACGATCGAGCCGTTGCAGCAGCGAGCGGGGGTAGTCCAGTTCCGCCTGGGCATTGAGGACGCTGAGATCGGCGGGGATGAAGTTGGCGTCGACCTCGCACGGCTCGACGACCTGGTCATAGAACATCGGCGGCGGCAGATCGCTGCCCGGGCCGGTGAAGAGCACGATCAAGGCCCACGGCTTGTCGTCGGGCATTTCCTCGAGCAGGCGCGCGGACTCGGCGGCGATAAAGCCGTCCACATCGTCCTCCGGCTCCAGGGCCAGGCGATCCGGCTCGAACGGGCCGTAGCGCAATCGCTGCTTGCGCTGCTGGGCGATGGAGGAGAGCAGGCCTTTGCGGTTCATCTGCGCCAGGTACTGGCATTGCCGGGAATCGATGCTTTCCAGTTCGTCGACGGTGACGGATTGGTGCAGATGAGGTTGGATGGCGAGGGTGCGACCGACGCCGACGAGGTGGTAACCGGCGGCGGCCAGTTGCGCGGGCCAGCCTTCGACGACGGGCGTGGTGGGCGTGGGGTGGACGTGGCCATGTTGCCGGGCGTGCAGGCCGGTGAGCAGGCTGACCAGCGCGCCGTCATCCGCGACCGAGGCGCTGGTGGCCACCGTCCGCAGCCCGCGCGTCAGCAGCTTTTCAAAATTCGGCGTGCGCAGCGGCCAAGTCTCGCCATCGCCCAGAGCGTCGGAGCGCAGGCCGTGTCCAATAACAATGATCAGGTTGCGTCGTGTTCTCATGGTCGCAAGTCGACTGTGAACTGACCAGGAGTTCATGCCCGCACATCATCCGATCGCGCGATGAAGCGCGAAACGAGCGGGTAAACCCCATTTCCCTCCGGCGGCAGACGAAACCAAACGTAGCCCATGGGGGTCAACTGGCCAGCAAGACGCAGCAAAGTCGTTGGGAAGATGCAACTCGCGGTGGCGGTTGTAGGGGAATCCCGCATGAGCGGCCTGTAGGGATGGTGACGATGATGCGGATGGTGACGATCGGGCAATCCCGGGGCCTGCGGTGGCCAGTTCTGTGTGTTTCGAGAGAGTGGGAAATTCAGCTTAAGAACGCCTGAAGTCCGGTCGATGCAAGACATAACTGTGCATTGGCGCGGAAACAGGGACGATCCCCATGCCGATTGAGGATGTTGCCATCAACCAGCCGAACATGGGCCATCCTCGCGGATCCCTGGAACACAAGCTGCTGCTGTGGACGCTGGCCCTGGTCATCGCGCCCACGCTGCTGTGCAGTTGGTGGCTCAACCATGTCACGCGGCAGGTGATGACGGAGCACTACACGCGCAACGTCACGATCATGAGCAACGCGCTGGCGATGGGCTTCATCGGTTCGCAATCCAACCTGGAGGCCACCGCGCAGCAGCGGATTCGTTCGTTGGTGACGGATCATCGTCTGGCGTTCGTGGAGATCACCAATCCTGAAGGCCACGCGCTGTATCGCCGGGTGGTCGATGGCCAGGCGTGGGTCCAGTATCGGGAATGGTGCGACGCGCATGCGACTCAGTCGCGGACGGAGGTTTCCGCGCCGATCGTCCTCGGCGACGGCGACGATGTGCTGGTGCATCGGGTTCCGATCTGGGATCCGCCGCTGGCGGAGAACCGGGCACAGACCGAAGGCGCAGTGTTCCGTCGCCAGCTCAAGGGTTACGTGCTGCTGGCGATGCGTGAGCCGATGCTGCCGCAGATGCTTTCGGAGCTGCGGAACATGCAGTTCACCTACGCGCTGGTGGTGTGTCTGCTGAGTCTGCCGCTGATCACATGGGGCGTGCGCTCGGTGACCGCGCCGATCCGTTCGCTGATGACCGCGAGTCTGCGTCTGGCCTCGGGCGAGGAGCCGGAGCCGGTGAAGGCCCGGTCGCACGACGAGGTGGGCATGCTCACCGAAGCGTTCAATTTCATGGCGGGCCGGCTGATCAATGCCCGGCATCTGCTGGAAAAGGCCAACGAGGAACTGGAACAGAAAGTCGCCGCCCGCACGGCCGAGCTTCAGCGTCTGAACGAACAACTGGAGCAGACCGCCCGGCAGTTCGAGACCATGGCCGCCACCGATCCGCTGACCGGCGTGGCCAACCGGCGCGCG
>JADLAP010000169.1 GCA_020848195.1 Phycisphaeraceae bacterium | reverse complement strand
TGACCGATGTGGGCGACTGGACGCCGCTGAAGACGACCGTCACGCCGGCGGGTTACGCCTTCGCCGCGCCCGCCGGGCGCATGGTCGCCGCGCTGCTGCTGGCACGCGCCGAGCCGATCATCCACATCCAGTCCATTACCCCCACGCCGCCCGGCGAAACCGGCGTCGCCAGAGTCGCCGTCACCTGGCTCGGCGCGGAAACGCTCCATGGAACCGTCGGCATGGCGATGCCCAAGGGCTGGACCTGTCGGCCCGCGGCATGTGAGATTTACCCCGGGAAAACCGCATCGTTTGCCATCCCCTTCACCGTCGCCTCCAACGCCGCGTTCGATGTGCATGACGTCCATGCCGCGGTGAAAGCCGGCGAACAAACCACGAAGCGCTGCGCCATGATGGGCGTATGCCGGCCCGTGCAGGCCTCGCTGGACTGGATCAATCACACGACGATCCAGCTTTCCGCGCGGAACGTCTCCAGCAAGCCGGTGGATGCCGATGTCAAGCTGATTCTGCCTTCGCCCGCGCAGACGCAGGCGGTGAAAGCGCCCGTCCGCATCGAAGCAGGTCAGACCTGGACGCATGTGTACGAACTGGCTACTGCCCAAGGCGTGCTGACGCGCGAAGATGTCCGCGCGGAACTGGCCTACGGCGGCATCACGTCCGCGGCGCACGAACTGATGCAGCCTCCGCTGATCAACGGCGGATTCGAGCAGTGCTCGGCCCATGATGGTCAGCCGGATTACTGGGGCTATCGCGTGCCAGCCCCCGCGAGGCCCGTGCCGATGCTTGACACCGATCAGCACGTGGAAGGCAAGCAGAGCCTGCGGATCGATCCCCTCCCCGGCATCAAGACGAATTACATGCGCACCAGCATGCTCTATCTGCTGCCCGACACAACCTACCGTCTGCGCCTGGCCGTTCGTCGCAGCGCCAACCATCCCGGCATCTACATCCATCTGATGAACCATCATGCCACGAATGGGAAATTCAGCACGGTTAACGTGGTGCTCGGCTCGGAAACCACTGCGCCGGTCAACACGTGGAAGCATTACGAGAAAGTGTTCACCACCACGAATGTGGTTACGCCGTTCACCCTGATACTGATCAACAACAGCGAAGGCGCGGCCACGGTGTGGTTCGACGACGTATCCATCGAGCCGGTGGAGACGGATCATCCGTGACGTGGAGAAGACCTGTGCGACGAATCGAAATACATGCCAGGTTGTCTGGCCTGGTGCCAAAGGAAAGACTTCCAAGGCGTTCAATCGTCCATGCAGCCGCGGAATAACCGCCCGATTACGGGCCAAGGAATCTCAGCCATGACCACTCTCATGCAACGGACGTCGGGAACTGGGCCCGCAATCGCGGATTCAACCAGGTTGACTCATCGACCGGCCGGAGGATTCACAATCATTGAGCTTCTCGTCGTCATATCAATCATCGCATTGCTAATCTCCATTCTGCTGCCTTCGCTCAAGGCGGCCCGCGACCGGGCCTTCCAGAGCGCGTGCCTGAGCAATCTGAAGCAGGTCAACATGACGTTTTTCATGTATTCGCAGGATTTCAAGGTGTATCCCCCGGTTTCCGCCGGAACCGGCGCGGCATTCCGCTGGCATTACGGCGTGGGGTACTATCTGGGCTATCTCAGCCCCATGAGCAACGTCGGATGGAGCAACAGCGATATGCCCGGCGGCAACATGCGCGCCTTGTGGTGCCCTTCGGATCTCAGTACCTCGCACACGTGGACCAATTACGGCATCAACGGCCTGGGCGACAACGTCACCGGCATCTCCGGCCGCAATCCCGGCGAAATCCTTCAGCCTGCGCAAATGATGGCGACCGGCGACTATTGCAACCGGGATGTGATCCCGGACGCCGGCAACCGTCTGTACGGATACGCCGGCTGGGAATGGTGGGTCAACTCGACCTGGAACACCGCTTACGACACGCTGGTCCGCCACATGGACTCCGCCAATATGGGCTATGCCGACGGCCACTGCAAAGCGTCCACGAAAGTCGATCTCAACGCCAAGTACGGCGACAAACCCTTCTGGATGGGTTCCCGCTGACATCGTCGCCCATGCCGTGTGATCCCTATGCTCCGATGCGACCCCCCGCGGGGCGATCGAGATGGCTGATTCTGTTCTCACCCCATCCTATGGAGATGCATTGCCATGATGTCGCCTTTTCGACATCCCCATATTGCCGCGATTCTGTTCGGCCTGCTGGCCACACAGGTCTCGGCGCTGACGGTCCAGGTTTTGCCCGATCGCATGCACGTCAAGCCGGGACAGGCGGTATGCCTGCGGATCGCCGCCAGCGAGAAAGCCGCCATCGACTGCGTGGTCGTCAACCGCGTCCATCATGAGACCGCGAGGTTTCGCGGCGAGACCGACGACGCCGGCCAGTGTCAGTTCACCTTTTCACCGACCGAAGAGTTCGGCTATGAGGTGAACGTCGTCGCCACGGCCGGCGAAGCGAAGGCCCACGCGTCCGATGTGTTCGCCTGCTCGCGGAATCCATGGCAGACCGCGACATCCTATTGCGGTGATTCCTTGCGATTTTTCGATGAAAGCCCTGCCGATTCGCCTCCGAATGCCACGCTCAAGGCCTACGCGGACAACTGGGTTCAGATCGCCCGTGAATCCTATGCCCCGGTCACGGAAGTGTTGTCCGTCACTCCGTGCCCCTTCAGCAGCATGGTTCCGCCGACGGAGAATTACATCTCCGGCCAGGGCGCCACGGTCTACAAGGATTCCGTCAAGGGCCTGCGGTATCTCATTGCTCAACTGCATGACAACGGCCTTTACGCCGTGGTCTACGCCAATGGCGCCGTCTCCGGCGTGGCGGGAACGGAATACGCCCGCAAACACCCGGAACAACTTTGCTTCAATCCCGACGGCTCCATCGCGGGCGGCCTGAACACTCAGACGCTACGACTCATGCAGCAATTCTACCGCGACTATCCGCAAAGCCTTCACGACGAGGAACTGATGAGGGCCTTGGTCTGCGCCGATCCGGCCGGCCTGCATCTGGCCCCCATCAATTTCACAAATCTGAAGACGGCGGAGCACGGCGCGAAGGAACTGATCAAGGCGAGGGAGTTTTTCGGCTTCGACGGCGTCCGCTTCGACGGCCATTACAGCCTGCGCAACTACGGCGATCCGCTGGCGCCCGTGGCCAGCGTACTGGACATCACGGGACATCCACTCATCACGCCCGAGGCTGATCAGTTCAGCGCACGCAACATGCAGCGGGTGATCCAGATGATCCGGGAGAAACATCCCGACTACCTTTTCGGCTTCAATACCGGCGATTTCGTCAGCGATCAGGCGGTGGAATCCCAGGAAACACGGATCATCGCACCGGGTAATTACGTGCTGGATGAAACGGCCAAGCACGTGGACCAGGCGACGGAAGCCCGTAACCGATGGGTGGATTACGCGCGGGAGATGGCGGTGGAGGCCGATCGCGCCCGCAAGCTGGACGCGATGCTGTTCGCCGGCTGGACCGTCAATCGCAACGAGGAGTTTTTCAAATTCATCAAGGCATTCACCTGGGCGGCGGGGGCCAGGTATGTCGTGCATCCCGCCTTTCAGACAGTCGAGGAGTACCGGAAGCAGACGCCCTGGGTGCGTCAGTACAACCAGTTCGCCTACCGCTACAGCCGATACCTCATCAACGATAAGCTCAAGCGGATTCCGGCGGCCACGGTGGATCGAACCGTTCGGGTGACGGCGGAAAGGCCCGTGTTCTTTCGGGATTTCGTGCAGAAACTGGATGATGCGGACGAGTCGTGCCTTGTGGTGAATCTGGTCAACTCGCCGGTGGAAGATCGCGCCTGCGCATCACCGACGACCCCGCCTCCGGCGACGCAGGTGAAAGTTGAGCTGGCGGACGTGAAGCTGCGAGGCCAGACCGTGTTCGTCCTCAATCCTGAAGCAGAAAAACAGCGGCAGGAAGTTGCCATCAAGGTCGAGGGCAGCAAAACCAGCGTTGTTGCGCCGACGTTTGACCACTGGTGCATTTTGATTATTTCCGTCGAAAAGGGGGGGAATTGAACCATGCCGCTTCAGATACTGCTCGAACTTAGCCTGTTGCTGACGACGGCCGTTTCCGCTCAGACCCTGCGCGTGACGCAGGATGGGCCTCGCTATGTCGTGGACAATTCATCCTATCGCCTGACCATCGACGCGTCCCGCGGCGGCGCGGTGCGCAGCCTGGTCTTCAAGGATTTCAATCCCGACAAAGAGTGGATATATCCCGATGGCGGCGGTCTGCTGGAGGACATGCTCTGGCAGCAGCCGCACCCCGGCGAGTTTCAGAACAGCCCCTACGAAGCCCGCGTTCTGGAAAATACGGAGAAAAGGTTTGTCCTGGAGATGTGGCGGGCATCGCAGGACGAGCAGCCGGCCGTGCGGGGCTTGGTGCTGCGCAAGGTTGTGACGCTCACCGCCGACAGCCCGGCGATTCATGTGACGATGACGCTGGATAACCCGACCGATGAGGACCGATTTCCCGGCGCATGGATTCAGAATCGTTTCTTCGCCGGCGGCGACAAGGGCTATCAGGTCGCCATGCGGCCGTCCTATCTGGGCATCCGGCGGACGTTCATCAAGGACGATCACGTGGTCGGCGACGACATGATCCGCAAGCCCACCGACGGCTGGTCCATGTCGTTCAACCCGAACACCGGCGCGGGAATGCTGGCTCTCGTGGATTTCAATGAGTTGAACCGGATGTACAACTGCCTGCCCGCGTACACCATGGAATGGTTCTACGACCGGGCGCTGGTCCCGGCCCATGGAAGCCGGCAAACACGGTACACGCTGGTGCCGGTGAAGGATGTGTACAACTGCTACTACGCGGATGAACGGGTGCTGGTGACGGTCGAGAAGGCGGACACGTTCACACTGGCGTTTCGGGCGACGGAGCATCCGGTTTCCGCGTTGCCGGTGAAGGTGAAAGTCGAGACATCCAACCGCGGCCGGACGTTGGCGGAAGCGTCGGTGACGTTCAATGACCTGACGCGAGAGAAGACGCAGTTATTGCCGCTGAAGGTGGAGAACTGGCGCGGCAAGCCGTTCATCGTGGCGCTGCAGGCGGGGGAACGAAAGACGGAGTTCATGTTTTCCGCGGATGACACGCTGTATTTCGCGCCGGAGTCCGTGACGACCTACCGTGCGCCGTTGCCGCGGAAGCAGAAGCCGCAGTTGATGGCAGCCGGAGAGTCGCTGCGTTTGTCGCCGCATCAGGGATGGTCCGTGCTGTACGCGGCGGGACTGTGGCACGAGTTCAACCGGGTCAAGGAGGCGGCGACGTCGCTGGATGCCGGGGCGTCGTTTCGGGACACGTACTCCACTTGCGGCGTGCTGGGGCCGGACCTGACGTATCAGCCGTTGCTGGCTCGGGAACTGGTGGGCTATGACCTGGTGGTGCTGGACAACGTGGGAGCCGGCGCGCTGGGCGAGATGGGCGAGATCGCCGTCAGCCAGTATGTTCAGGCGGGCGGATCGCTGCTGGTATGCGGCGGTTTGTGCACGCTGGGGCGAGGCCGATTTCACGAAAGCCCGTTGGCGGATGTATTGCCCGTGGAGGTGGACGGCTTTTTCGATCTGCACGCCTTGCCGGATTTCGCGCCGCTGGAGCCAGAGGGCAGTCTGGGATCGGTGCAATGGATTCAATCGGTGAAATCTGTCAAGCCCGGCGCGCAGGTGCTGCTCCGCGTGCGGGACAAACCCGCGTTGGTTGTCGGCCGGTACGGACAGGGCCATGTCGCCGTGTGGCTGGGCACGCCGATGGGCGATCCGCCGCGTGATGTGACGCCCTACTGGGACAGCCCGCGGTGGGTTGCATACCTGGCCCAAATGCTTTGTGACATGAAACCGGCGCAACCATGATGATGTTTCACTCGCTGATATTGCTGGGTGCGATATCGCTGGCATCGCCAGCTGCGGAAAGGCCTTCGGTGCCCAAGGCCTGGCTTGCCTGCGGCCTGTACACCGAGATGGTCGGCATCGCGCACGCTCTCCAAAACGCCGGCCTTGGCGTTGTCGAATCCCGCGTGCTCAGCGACGGCAAGCTGTCCGTTTCGCTGGACGATCCCGGTGCGTATCGCGTGATCGTCATCTGCGATGTGCCTTCACGCCTGCTGGACCCGCAAACGCAATATGCGATCCATCAATATGTCCAGTCGGGCGGCAGCCTGATGGTTTTCGGCGGATTCAATGGCTTCGGTCACGGCGGCATGAAGGGAAGCATTCTCGCGGAACTGCTGCCGGTGGAGATTCGCGGCCCATTCGATCTGCAGGCGCTGAAGCGGCCCGGCAGGGTGACGGATCGCAACCGTGGTGAACTCGGCCAGTGCCTGTGGGTGCATTCGGACAAGCTGCGTGAAGGCATGAGGGCGGAATGGAAGGTTAGCGATCAGCCGTTTCTCGTGCGATGCCGGGCAGGACGTGGCCGTGTCGTGGCGGTGTTGGGCACGGTGCTCGGCGAGATGGCGCAGCCCTTCTGGGAACATCCTGCCTGGCGCGATGCGTTGTGCCGGCAGGTTCGCTGGTGCGCGGCAATGGAGAACGACCCGTCGGACGCGCCGACCGTGGCGACGACAGATCATCGCCCATCGCCGCCGTGGGGCGAAAATCTGTTTCCCAACGGCTGTTTTGAGCAGGGAAATGACGGCTGGACGATGACGGATCACGGCCAGACCGGCCGGGTGGTCGCGGAGGTCGTTGAACAGGGCTGCGCCGGACCTAAGTGTCTGGCATTGACGGCCGTCGCCGATGATCCGGACACCTATGCCGAAGCGGTCAGTCCCATGGTAGGCGCACCGGAAGGCTGGTATGTGGTTTCCTTCTGGAGCCGGTGGGACATGATCGAGGCGCCCAAGGACGACGCGTCCGTGGCGTATGTGGATCGTTATGCCGGCACGGTGAAAGCGGGCAATCTGCAGGATGATTACGTGTATTTTCCCAAGGAAAACCGCTGGCGCGTCACATTCCAGACGATGTTTCAACGCCCTGGCCGCACCGGCGTGAAACTGCGGTTCCCGCTTCGCGCCGTAACCGGACGACGACTGCTGATCGATCGCATTCAGCTTCGCCGGCTGACCACGCCCGCCGCGACGCAACCGGCGACCACCATCCTCACCGCCTCCCTCGGCTATGGCGGACAGCTCGTGCGGGATCCGGATGCCCGATCGAAACAGGCCTGGGTGGTCAAGCCGGACCAGCACGTTCCCGGCGCGAAGATCATCGTGAACACGCGAGGCCAGATGCCGGGACTCCATGCCGTGACGTTTCGGCTCAAGCAGATTTCGCCCGGCGATCGCGGCGTGATGCTCGACGCCTCCGGCGATGGCGGCGTCACATGGCGCGAAATCATCCCCGCCGATTTTCAGCAGCCGGACAAGTATCAGGCATTCACCCTGTATTTCCTCTATCCGTTTGGAACCGGCAGCTTCTACACATGGTACTGGCGCGGATCGGGAACCTATGCCTTCGACCAGCTCGCGGTTCAGCCGGTGGTTCCCCTGACGCAGCGCGACGGATGGGAACTGCTGTACGACGGCGTGAATCCGACGCCCGAAGCGGTCAGCCGCGATGGCGATACTGTCGGGGGGATTGTCCGGTGACCGCACGAAACGCGCGGGAAAAGCTGTGGACCGTGGCGAAGCCGCATTGTTCCGCGATGCGCGTGAACGTGATGGATGATTCCTCCATGAGCTGACGCGCCTTGTCGATGCGGGCGCGGCGAAGGTACTGGCGCGGCGAGCAGCCGAAGTGGCGGCCGAAGAGGCTGCGGAACTGGCTGGCGCTGAGGCCGGCGATTTCGCAGGCCTGCTCGATGCTGATGTCCCGGTCGCACTGGTCGCGCATCATCGTCGCGGCCCGCGCCAGCGACTCCGGCCTCACCTGCGTGCCGTGCTCGCGCCACCACGTGCCGCGCAGCAGCAGCGCGATGATCTGCAGCAACATGCCGCTGGCGTGCAGGAGCGTGTGCGGCCCGCGCGCGGACATCTCATGCGATGCGCGGATGATCAGATCGCCCACCGCGCTGTTGGTGTGCCCGCGAATGCGCCCGCGCAGGGCGACGATCGCGGGATGGTTCACCGGCGGATGCAGCAGGGAACGCCACGGCCTCAGGTCGATGACGCCGTCGGGGATGTGGAAATTCCAATGGCTTCGCGGTCGCTGGTAGATCAGGTCGAAATGCATGTAGGGGCAGCGCATGGACGGCGCGTGGCCGCGCATGGCGTGCAGGGTGTCGGGCGGAACCCAGAACAGGTCGCCCGGTTGCATGTCGCAGCGCACGCCGTCCAACTCGAACATGCCTTGACCGTCGGCGATGTAGACAAGCAGGTAGTCGAGCAAACGTCGTTGACCGATATGCCACGCGGTACGCCGCGAGTCATAGCATCGGCGTAAGTACGGGCGCAATTGGCCAAACAGGTCGTCCTCGCCCGGCGCGACGACGATTTCATCCGTGGACGGCATATGAACTCCATCGGCGATTGGGGTACAAGATTGTCGATCCAGCCAACGACATTCTAGCCTCGTCGGTCTATTCTGATCTGACCGCCGATGAGGAGTCTTTCCGTGATGCTCGACCTTCAAGCCCTGGATGCTTACCGCCTGACCGATCGCCCGGTGGATTACCGGCGGCTGCGGCGCGCGCTGCGGCGCGAGGAAGCCGTCGACGGCCTGCCGCTGTACGAACTGTTTTCCAATGTCACCGACGAAGCAGTGGCGGCGGTTGGCTGTCCTCCCTACATCCTCGCCGAAGGCGCCAGGCCGATGGAGAAGTGGATGGATCCCTGGCTGCGCCACATCACGTACCAGTATGTTCTGGGCTATGACCATGTCGCGGTCGGCGCGCCGGGATTCGGTTTCCCGCGGAAGCAGATGCCCGCGGCGGAAACGGCCCAGGGGAAGCGGAGCTACATCCCGGCTGACCTGGCGACCATCTCCACGCGGGAGGAATTCGAGAAATATCCCTGGCCCAATCCGGACCAGGCGCAATTCGACCTCATGGACCGCGTGCTGGCGGAACTGACGCCGCCGGGCATGAGCGCCATCACAGCCTGCGCCGGCATTCTCGAACACGTGATGTGGCTGATGAGCTACGAGGGCATATCCATGGCCCTCTACGACGATCCGGACCTGGTCAAGGACATGTTCGACGCCGTCGGCTCGCGGATCGTGAGATATTATGAACTCTGCACGTCCCGACCCGGCGTCTTCGCCATCCAGATGGGCGAGGACATGGGCCACAAGACCCAGACCATGCTCGCCCCGGAGGTCTACCGAAAATACCTGTTCCCCTGGCATCGCAAGCTGGTCGAAACCGTGCATGCCAACGGCAAACTCGCCATCCTCCACTCCTGCGGCCACCTCGACGAGATCATGGACGACATCCTCGACTGCGGATGGGACGCCAAGCATTCCTTCGAGGACACCATCACGTCGGTTTGGGAATTCAAACGGCGCTACGGCGACCGCATCGCGGTCCTCGGCGGCTTCGACATCGACAAGTTCTGCCGCATGACACCCGAACAGGTACGCCAGCACACCCGCATGATGATCGACCGCTGCACCCCCGCCCCCGGAAGCAATTCCGGCGGCTGGGCGATGGGCAGCGGCAACTCCATCGCCAATTACATCCCCATGGAAAACTTTCTGGCCATGCTGCGGGAAGCCCTGTCGTATCAGGGTTCCGCCGTGTGCCGCTGACCAAGGAATCACCTGTCATGCCGTATCCCGCCGCCACCGAGGAGATGATCGCCGCGTATCAGCGCGACGGCTACATCATCGTGGAAAACGCCATCGACCCGGCCGATCTTCAGGAACTTATGTCGATCTGCGAGCAGATGCTCGACGACAAGGACAAGTACGGTGCCAAGGACTGGGCCTGGAAGGAAGGCTCGCCGACGGAACGGAAGTTTGCCATCGTTCAGGTCTCTCCCAGCGGCTTCTTTCCGCAATTGCTCGAAAGCAAGTGGTACCAGTGGTCGCGGTCGTTCGCCGCGTCGCTGATGGGCATGCTGATGGACTTCTGGTACGACCAGTTCCTGGCGAAGCCGCCGGGATTCGGCGCGCCGACGCCGTGGCATCAGGACGAAGGCTACTGGGGCGGCGCGCTGGGCGACAAGGGCGTCACCTGCTGGATGCCCTTCCACGATGTGAACCCCGACAACGGCTGCATGCACTTCATCCCCGGCGGCCACCGCGAGGGCATCCTCACACACCGTCAGTCGGAAGGAGTCAAAAGCGACCTGCTGATGTGCGAGGTGGACGAGAGCCGCGTCGTGGCCGCGCCGCTGAAGCTCGGCAGCGTCACGTTTCACCATTCCAAGATGCCGCACATGACCACGGGCAACAAAACCCAGACGTGGCGGCGCATCCTCGCGCAGCACTTCAAGCCGCCACAGGTCAAGGGTGAAGGCGAGCATTATCCCTGGAAGGTCAGCGTGGACCAGCGCACGGGCGTCAAGACGCCGGTCATCAAACAACAGGGCTGAGTCGGGACGGCATAGAGCGTTTCAAGGGTTGTCGGAACCCAATGACCGAAGGTCCAACGCCGAACGCCAAATCGGCAATGCATTTCACCACAACGGCACGACGACCCCCACGGAAATTGTTGCGCTTTCCGCGCGAACAGAAATCTCAATTTTGCTTTGGTACATGCAATGCGGAGCACCCGCGACGACTTGCGTGCAGGTCGTCGTATCTTTGTGCCGTTGTGGTGAAAACCGGATTAAATTCGTTATTCTGATGTGGACATTCGTATTTTCACCGCGTCCGCTACATGTCCCCATGCGATAGCCATGGCCTTGTTCTGATTTTTCTTGACGTCTTTTGTAGCTTCTGTATACTTGGAATGAAATAGATGTAACAGCCCTATGAGCAAGCTGCTTCAAACGGTCGAATTCGCGCCTCACTGGCCCGTGCAGGGACAGATACGCAAGCTCGTTCGCCGCATGGTGGAATCCGGCGAGCTGGAGCCTGGGGAGCGGCTGCCTTCGACGCAGGTGCTGGCCAAGCACTGGAATACAGATGTTCGGACGGTGCATTTCGCCATGTTGCCACTGGTGCGACAGGGCTTGCTGACGCGGGTGAGCCGGGTGGGCACGTTCGTTCGCCGGCGGGAAGCGAAGCTGTCGCGCATTGCCATCTACATGAAGGGCGAGCAATTCGGCGCGATGGACGGCCCGTTGCATCTGGCTCTGATGGCGGAACTGCAGAAACTGATGCGGGAGCGGGACATCCAGCCGGACATCTGGATTGATCCCCGGCCGTTGGATGAACGTCACATGGTCTGGCCCGCTCTGGAACAGGCGATTCAGGAGCGGCGGATTCACGCCCTGATCGTGCCCCAGGCTTCGCCGGACATCATGTCCTGGATTCCCGGGCTTTCCGTTCCGGTCGCGGTGTTCGCTTCCGGAGAAGACCCGTTCATGGTCAATCTGGACAATCGGCAGGCCGCGATCCTAGGCATCCAGGCGTTGAGGGATCAGGGTTGCCGGTCCGTCAGCCTGATGATCGGCGCGAAGAGCCGCAACGCGCTCGATCCTTCCGGGCGTACTCATGCGCTGGCGCCGTTCTTACAGCAGTTCGATCTGTCCGCCGAGGAAGCGCAACTGGTGACGCGCTCGGAATGGATGATGTATTACGGCCCGATTCCAGGCACAGCCACGAGCGTCGATTATGAAGCGTTCGGTTACGAAGCGTTCCGCCGGCTCTGGTCCATGCCCCATCGTCCCGATGGTTTGCTGCTCATCGACAACGTGATCGCCAAGGGCGTGATCGCCGCCATGCTTCAGCTTCAGGTGGAGCCGGAACAATTGAAGGTGGTCACGACCAAGCTCGCGCATGTCCGGCTCTTTTCGCCGGTTCCCATCACGTGCATCCTGGTGGATGACCGCGCCATCGCCGAGGCGCTGCTCACGCAGGTGGAGAAACAGTTCAACGGCGAGCCGTGCCAGACGATCTATGTTTCTCCACGAATGGCAGCCCCCCACGAAGGTTGCGTGTCGCCACACCCGATACAGGAAATGGAAGCATTGACCGCGTCCTCATAAACCGGGTACGCAGCCCGGCCGACCGCCAGGTTCCGGAATGATGGCCATGACCAGGAGTGATTCATCTCAACCGTTCTTCCTTGGAGACTTGTCATGACGCACACGATGAATTGTTCAGGAAGGGATCGGATCGCTTTCCGGGCTGGATTCACATTGATCGAGCTTCTCGTCGTGATTTCCATCATTGCCCTCTTAATTGCCATTCTGCTGCCCTCGCTCAAACGCGCCCGGGACGCGGCCCGGACGGTCCAGTGCCGCAATAACCTGCGCCAGCTCCACCTCGGCGAAAGCATGTACGCCGACGCGAACAAGGATTATCTGACCTTCACCAAGTATGGATATGATTACTTGGGCAATCCTCTCGCGAGCATCAATCCCGCTCATTCACTGCCGGCCAGTTACCATGATCTGTGGGTCTATCTCGTGCATTCCTACATCAGGCCCGGACAACAGTTCGCCACCGCCGGCTGGTCGGGGCAAAGCAACGGCCCGTACTGGTACTGCCCGACCAATGTGTCGAATGTGATCGACATCGACCACACGAACAACGGCTATTTCAACTGGAACGTGACGACCTATGCCGCCAGCATCTATTTTGGACAGGATACTGTCTGGTACGTCAACAAATGGGTCAGGCGAGGCGACGGCGACAACGAGCGGGATGTGTACTTTTTCGAGCCGGTCGTCGGCGATCCAGCACCCTTGTCAGCAGGATACGAAATTCCTCGCAACAACTACGCCTCGTATCCCTGGCTGAACTACCCCTACTACCCGCAGGCGATCAGCGATCGCCACTACGGCGGCAGCAACATCATCTATGGCGATGGCCACGGCGATTACTATCAGGATGATAAGCGGGGATGGAAAACCTACCACAGCTTTTAAAGAACTGAATCCGAGACGACCTCGGCTCCCGCCGGTCAATTTCAATGCGTTTTTGTCGCGGTTTCCGCCATGGGAGACCGTGTTCGCGGCGGTTCGCGCAGGCGATCGCCGACAGGAAGTGTGTTGTCACGCATCAGGAGAGACAATCCGTGAGAGTTCATTCCCTTGGGTGTTGCCTGGTCCTTCTCATTGGCGCTTCGGCTTTCGCGTCGGGGCAGCCGGCCGAACCATCGTCGTCGCCGGGGAATGCATATTCCCTGCTCGATGAGCTGATCAAGTGCCCCGAGCCTCCGGTGCTGGAATACGGTTGCTATACCGCTGCGAATGACGACATCCTCAAGGCCATGGTGGCGGACTATGAGCGCTGCGGATTCAACGGCGTGCAGCACGGGCACTGGTTTGGCGATCAACTGAAGCCCTTCAACACGCTGATGTCGCTGTACGGCGAATGGGAAGTGCCGCCGGTTCGCTTCACGCTCAAGGACAAGGACGGCAAACCGTTTGAAAAGTTCACGCTGTTCGGCGATGTCTACGCGCCGCAGAACGTGGACTTCTTCGCCGGCTACATCCAGAGAATCCACAAGAAATACGGCGAAAACACGTTCACGAAGCTGGGCGGAAAAGTCTTCGCCATCACCGCCGACGAGTCGGACCTTCATTACTCCTTCGGCATGCGGAACCAGGTCAGCGAATACCGCGACGCCGCGTGGCGCAAGTATGCCCAGCAGCAGTACGGCGATGAAACGCCGGGCAAGGACACGAACAACGACAGCCGCACGTACAACGCGGAAAGCACGCATCCCGTGGAGGCATGGGGCAAGGCGACCGTGCCACAGTTCGAGGACCGGTTCGCGGAGCCGCGGCTGTGGCTGATGTACCGGCAATTCATCTGCGAGTCGCTGTATGGTTTTTTCAATGCGGTGGAGCAGAAGACCAATGAAATCGGCACGCCGTTCGTGCTGGGCTACAGCGGGCATGGTTCGATCATGTGGCCCGGCGGCTGCGGGGCGGCGGGCGGGTCGGACTACTGGCTTCAGGCCACAAAGGGCCGGATGCTTGCCAACGAGAACACCAACGCCCACTGGCCGTTCCAGATGGCGCTGATCTACTCCGCTTCCGACCGTCTGAGCCGGCAGTTCCATATCCCCGTCTTCGGCTGGTCCTGGTACTGGCCCGTCTCGAACGAGCATCAGGAGTGGGGCTGCTACAGCGATGCGGACATGGATCGCATCTTCGCCCAGATCTTCGGCCACGAAGTCCATGGCCTGCTCTTCTGGGTTTATCTACAGATGCATGGCCGCCAGCTTCCCTACATGGACCAGGCTGCGTTCTGGCATCACTGGTTCCGCAAGCAGTGGGATTTCCTCAAGACCAGCCATCCCATGCCCGCCCAGGTGGCGCTGCTCTATCCCAAGACCACGATGAGCTTCTATGACATTTATGGTTATCCCAAGCAGGACTACGGCTGGACCGTTCAGGCGCTGCTGGATCTGCAGATTCCGTTCACCGTCGTGACGGAGGAAGACCTGCTGCACGACACCGCCGGGCCGATCAAGGTGCTGTTGATCCCCTCGGCCGAGCGCATGCCCAAGGCGGTAGTCGGCAAGATCGAGCAGTTCATGGACCGCGGCGGCGTGGTCTACGCCGACGCCGATTCGCTGGCGATGGACGAAGACGGCAAGGCCAGCGATGTTCTGGCTCGCCGGTTTGGCGTGAAGCTGACGAAGAAATACAAGAACATCGTTCCCGCCGACCAGATTCCTCCGAGCACCCCGCCTGCGGCGGACAAGATCGCCGGCGGCGGTTCCGCCTACACCACGTCCGACGCGACCGTGCTGAGCCTGGAGGAGGCAAATTGGCTTGAGGCTGTGCGGAAAGACCCCAACGCGCCATGTCCCGGCATGACGCCCTATGGCGTGGCGCAGGAGGCTTTGAAAATCGATCAGCTTGCCGTGGTGCAGATGAACATTCCCTGGGCTGCCGCATCGTTCAGCACCTGGCACGACGTGGTGGTCGCGCAGCCGCTGGAGCAGGCGAAGGTGCTGGCCACGTACAACCAGGCCCCGGTGGCGGTGGAAACGGATCGCACGCTCTGGGTCGGATTCCGGCCCGGCAGCGACATCTGCTTCACCTATCCCAAGGAACAGCTTGCCGACACCGGCGAACCGGTTTCGATCACCTGCAAGCAGGAAATCCTGTCCGCCAATCAGCGGGCGGTGTATACCGACTTCATCGGCCGCGCGTGCGACAAGGCGGGCATCCAGCGTCCCGCCACGGTCACCCGCGATGGCCGGCCGGCCCGCAATGTCAACGTCTTTGTCCGTCAGCACGAAACCACCGGCGGACTGATGCTCATTCTCGTGGACAACGATCTGCAGATCACCGGCCAGCCGGATGAGTACGTACTCAAATCCCCGCTGGTCCGCGAGGGTTTCCAGGCGTGGGACCTGTCGGACAACAAGGCGTTGTCGTGGTCCGCGCCCGGCGAGGTCAAGGTCCGCGTGCCGGAGCATCGCGCCCGGTACATCCTGATGGCACCGGCGGCGCAGATACAGGATATGGCGCGGAAACAGGCGGAATTGCTCAAGATGGACCTTGCGCCCAAGCCGTTCCCGCTGGGCGAGCGGGGCGGGCCGGTGGAACCTTCGCTGGTGATTCCGCGCATGGACGCCAAGGCAGTCACCGCGTCGCTGCCTGCCGGCGTGGTGGCGAAACTCCGCGTGTCCGTGACCAATCCATCCAATCTCGCGCGAACGTGCGAACCGACCGTGCTGTCCGGTTCCATCTTCGCCGGCCTCGTGCCCTACGGCGTGGTCAAGGGCGTCAGCATGGAGGGCCAGCCGGTCCAGTGGGACGATCTCGATCATGACGGCACGATATCCAACGCTGATGAAATCGCCTGGCAGACTGACCTGAAAGCCGCGGAAACACGCACGTTTACCCTGCAATTGCACAGCGATCCCGTCACCGTCGCGGCGGACAAGGCGTTTACAGTTCAGATCAGCGGTGCTGCCGCCAATGTGATACTCGACGGCCGTAGCCTTTTCATGCTGGATGATAAAGGCCACTGGATGCTCCGAGGCACGAAACTCGCCGACGGTTTCGACATCCAGAAAATGACCAACCATCCCGGCTTCATCTTCGGCACCGGAGCCGTTCCGGCCTTTCCGGGTGCAGACATGAAATGGAAGGAAACGAAGCTCCTGGGCGACGGGCCGGTGCGCAAGATGTTTCTCGTGAGTTTCGCCAGCGAGGCCCTGGCGATCACCAGCACGACGACGTTCAACGTCTACCGGAACCAGCTTGCCGACGAAAACCGCATCTATGCCCGAGCCGAACACAGGGTGGGCAAGACGCTGGACATCTGCGCCAACGAACCGAGCCTCGGCAGTGACAGCAGTCGTCCCACTCTGGCTGTGATGCAACTGGCGATGCCCGGCGGCCTGCTGCAACTTTCCCGCGACAACCGTTTTGTCTACGAGGACGCCCTGGGCCGGCTGTGCAGGCAGCATATTGCCAGTTGGGGGTGCCTGCACAACAACTTCGGCGGCTGGTATGGCACATTACGCGAAGATTCCGAGGCTTTTATGCAGATTTCGCTGCAACGCGTCCGTGGCGTGCTCAGCGGTGCCAAACTCTATGACGAGCACGACGGCATTCAAACCAACGAGGCCTATTGCACCAGCGGCATGCTGATGCGGGCGGCCTTCGACACTGACACCACCGATGCCGCCGGCGTGCTGGATATGTGCATCGATGCCGGGTCCAAGTGGACGCTCAATAGCCTGTTGTCGGTTCGCAAGGGATTCGATGAGCCGCGATGCCGGCAGGAACGCAAGCTGTATGCCGATCCCGCCCGCGTGGTGGTGGACCAGATCGTTTTTCCCTCGCGTCAGGAAGGAACCGGACAATGAGATTTCGTCATCAGAATGGAATGTGGATCGCCGGGCTGCTGTGCTGCGTGCTGGCGAAGGCGCAGGCTCAGGACGCCGCGCCGCAGTCGTGGGACGTGACGCTGGAGCCGACCGCCAAGGCCATTCCCTGTGAAGCCAAGGTTGAAGGCCCCGCGACGATCGTGTGGGAGGATGTTTCCGGAACGGGACAACCGATCGGCGAAGCGCGCATCGGGAATGTCAGTCTGGGCAATCGCATCCTCTCCGGCAGCCGGTTCACGCTGACGCCCGACATGCTCTGCACATGGGACTATGACATGGGCTTCCGCGCCCAGAACAGCGAACTGCGCAGCCTTTCCGATGCGCAGAAAGCCGAACGGTCCAAACAGGATTATCCCTGGTGCAAGCGTCTGCACGATCCTTGTACGCCGATTGAGCAGATTCGAATGGACGGCGGCCAGGTGCGACTGTTCTTTCACCATCGCGGCGTGAAGGAAATCGCCTATCCGCTGGATTTCGGCCCGGATTTTGAGGCTGTGGGTCTGCTGTTTGAACCCTGGGCAGCCGACGGCAACGACGGCACGGGCGATGCGGGCATTGGCTTCTGGTCCACGCCGGAAAAGACGCTGTCGCTGGAGGTGGCGGTGTCGACGGACGTGGAGGGCAAGCATATCGCGGCACGCCGAAGCCGGACCGGGGGAGTCAATATGCCGAACCTTGGCGATCCTCTTTACATGCAGATTCCGAATCTATCGAAGTTTTTCGTGACGTTCCGTCAGGTTGAGGGTGAACTGTCGATTTTTGCCGGGACGCGGATGCGCGTGTATCTCCGCTACAAAGGCAAGCAGTGGCCCCACCTGACCGCGGGGGCCAATGAGCTGGCTTACGCGGAGCAGGGCGCCGCGCCTGGCCGGCGACGAGTTCACGTGGGCGTCCATGAATCGGGTCCGGCCCTGGATCTGGTCAAAGCGGAAGCGGCGGGCAACGTGCGCGCGGAATGGGTGCGGCCCATCCATGTGCAGGATGCCGTGGATACGCAGGCGGGCGGTTACCTGCGCCTCTCCGGGCTGGCCAGTGGGAATTGGAATGTCAATCTGCCCGTTTCGCCGGAAATGAAAGATTGGCGGAACGTTCGTTGTCTGCGCGTGCATTACCGCGTGCCGACGTGGTTCGGCCGCTGCCAGTCTCAGGCGTATGCCGTGTGGGGCGATCGCACCGATGCCCGGTTTCTCGATTTCAGTTGGCAACCGATTCTCGGTGACGTGCCCACTCCGCAGCCTCAGTGGTCGACCATGGACAAGCCGTTGCCTACTGAAGTGAACCAGTGCGCCGACATGCGAACACTAACCATCCTGCCCTGGGGTCCGTCGTGGTCGCCTCCGACGGAGAAGGCCGAAACGCAGCCATTCTGCATGGAAATCGGGAAAATCGAGTGCATCGCCTTCAAGCCCGGCGAGCGTGAAGCACGAGATGCCGCGCTGGCGGCGGCGGCGGCGTGGGAGAAGTCCCGCAAGGCCAGCCCCATCCGGCAGCGATTGAGCGCCAAGCCGCTGCCGACCGGGCCTCGCATCGCGCCGCGCGACTTTTTGGCTCGCGGCATGTGGTGCATTCCATTGGACGCCATTCCGCCGACATGGGATAAGGACAAAATCGGCTGTCAGGACATCTGGGAATACCGCGTCAAACTCTTCGAAGATATGAAAGCCCGTCATCTCAATGCGTGCAGCATCGAGCTGACGCAGATTCCCGAAGACGAGATGGACGACCTGATTAAGCTGGCTGACGAATACGGCATCCGCATCTGGGGCGTCTATTCCCTGCTTTCCTTTATGCCGCCGGTCAAAACCACATCGCCCGAGACGATCGACGAAGCCTGGCATAAGCTTCTGGCTGGATGGGAACGGCTCGCGGAGCGCTACAAGGATGTGCCGACCCTGGTCGCATGGGAAATCGGCGAGGAGCCGTTGAAGGAGCATCTGCCCTTCATCCTTGAGGCCCGCAAGTCGCTGGCCCGTCTCGGCGCGCAGCCGCAATTGATGCTCTACAACAATGTCGAGGTGCTCAAGGAGGACACCGGCACGCCGCCGCTGCCCGCCGGGGCCTGCATGGACAGCTATATCTTCATCACGCTGCATACCAACAAAACGACGTATCTTTTGTATCTGAACGCCACATGGCAGGGCGCCAAACGTTGCCAGGGCGCGGCATGGTTCACGCCGCAGATGATGGCCGACACGGGCGTCTATGCTTCGTTGCCCCGACCCGCCATGCGATTTCAGATCTGGACCGCGCTGGCGCACAACGTCAAGGGCTTCTTCCCCTGGTATTACGAGCCGGCCAAGAAACCCGATTTCACCGACAAGGATTTCGTCACGTTCTATACCGACGAAATGGGCCGGCTGGAAACGATGGAAAAACTGCTGCTGACCATCGAACGCGACGACGACCTGCACTTGCTCCAGCCGCTGGGCGACAGCGCGAGCGTGGGCTGTTTCACGGATCGCAATGACGCATCATTCCGTTTCGCCGTCATCGCCAATCTGTATCTGGAGAAGAGCCTGAGCCTGACTCCGAAGCCGGTCAACCCGATGGATCGCGTGGTTCGCGTGGAAGTGCGTGACGGGAAAATGGTGTTCCAGCCGATGGCTCGCGGAGCCAACCTGGAACTGGAACCGGGCGATGGAACCATTCTGTTCGTCGGCCATGCCGACAAAGTCGATGCCCTGACCAGGCAATATGGCCGGTAATCCGCGACGTTTTGTGGAACGTTCACATGCCAAACATGCCCTGTCAGCACATCGCTGATGTGATGGATCGCTATCGTGCGTTTTTCGCCTCCCGACGCCCCGGCCTGAAAGTCTGCACGCGGCTGTACCCCGACGAGATTCCCGGCCTCGAACCCATGCCGGGCCTGCACGAGCTGGATTGGCGCAATCCGGATTGCTTTCGCGCTCACGCAAGGAAGAAGATGGCCAACATGCGCCGGGCGCGGGCAGTCATGCCGGACGTGGACGACGACCGGTTGCCCTGCATGACCAACGTGATGGGCACCGGCGCCATCGCCGCGGTCTTTGTGCGGGATGCCGTCGTGCATCAGGAGGCGACTACGAACTATCTCGACACGCCGATCACATCCTGGGATCAGGGCATCGACCGCATCGGATTCGACCCCGGGAATCCGTACTACCAGGCGTACATGGCAGCCGTCGATGTGTTCGTCGAAGAGTGGGATGGCTCGTACACCATCCTCCCTTTCTCCTTCTTCGATCCGCTGGACCTGTGCAACCAGATCCGGGGCAACGACATCTTTTATGACTTCACCGATCATCAGGCGGAACTGCACGCGCTGCTGCGACGATGCACACAGGCGATCCTCGACATGCGGGCGCACATGCGGACGCACCATCTCAAGGGCTACGGTGTGCCGGACTTCGCCATGGATTGCTGGTGTCCCGGGGCGTACCTGTCCTGCGACATCGGCGACATGATCGCCGCGGATGACCTGAAGGAGTTCGGCTTGCCCTACACGCAACAACTCGTCTCCGCGTGGGGCGGGTCATTCCTGCATCATCACGAACTGGGCGCGCGCCAGATCGGAACGTGGTCCGAATGCCGCGACCTGACCGTGCAGTACATCACGCGCGATCCCAATACGCGGCACCTCGCAGACGGCGGCCTGACCGACGACATGATCCGGTCCTCTTTCCTCGTCCCCATCTTCTTTGAAGCCACCTTCGATGAATTCATGGCCGGCGTGGAACGCTGGCGACAAGGCCGATTCATCGTCGGCGTCCTGTGCCAGTCCGCCGAGCAACAGCAAACGGTCCTCTCAATCCTCAGCGACCTGCGCGGATCGTGATGTCGCGGCGGGCGAGCACGACTCGACCTGACCCTCCAGACCATCCGACCATGGCCGTCTCGTGCTGATCCGGCACGGGGCGGTCCACTTTCTCCGACAGGCGACATCTGACCCGTAGCTGACGCAGGCAGCCCGCAGCCCGGCCCAAGCCACAACTCACGCACGATCATCCGGCGGGTTGCTCCTTCTGCGCACAGCAAACATCAGGGATACGCCGCAATGCTGATTTGATACAAAATGAATAATAATCAGATATTACAAGATTACATGAAGGCATTGCAGAAAAGGATTGACGATGAATCTTATATTCGTATAATCAACTGAACATACATAACAATGAACCAGCTACTCCAAACAACCTTTGACAAGCCCTCGCCGTTGTACCGCCAGATCACGGACCGCGTGCGGGATCTGATTCGATCGGGCCAGTTGCCGTCAGGGACGAAGCTGCCCTCCACGCATGAGCTGGCGGCACAGTGGAACACCACGTCGATCACGGTGCACATGGGCATTCAACCGTTGGTCAAGGAAGGTTTGGTGACGCGTGTGCCCCGGCGGGGGACGTTTGTGCGCAAGCTTCAGAACAAGCTTCAGCGGGTGGCTATCGATGTGATGCAGGATGTGGATTCCACCACCGACGCGCCGTTCATTCAGGCGAATCTCAAGGCGTTGCGGAATGAACTGGGCAGCAGGGGGATCGAGTCGGATGTCTGGTCCGATCCCCGGCCTCGCGAGCAGCAGGTCACGCCCTGGCCGGCGCTGGAACTGGCGGCCCGGGAACAACGCATTCAAGCTGTGATTCTGCCCCGCGCCAGTTGGAACCATATCCCCTGGTTCATCAGACTGCCCGTGCCCTGCGCCTTTGCCCACTCCGCCAATCTGCCCAACACCGTCCATGTCGATGTCGCCCAACTGGCGGACCTGGGGCTGGAGGCTCTGGCGCGGCAGGGGTGCAGGTCGGTGGGCGTGATCACCGCGCTCAATCCCCAGACGGTCGATCCCGGCGGACAACCTCACGATCACAGCCGGTTTTTCAAGCGGTTGAAGGAAGAGGCCGACCGCCTGGGCCTCGAACTGTGCGATCCGTGGATTCGCACGCCGACGGATGAACTCGGGGAAAGCCAGCCCCAGGAAGCGTTCGGATACCGGCAATTGCTTCAGCTCTGGAAACTGCCGCGCCATCCCGACGGGCTGCTGGCGTATCCCCATTCGATCTCCCGCGGCGTCATCATGGGCCTGCTGGAAACCCAGATCCGCGTGCCCAAAGAGCTTCGGCTGGCGCTGCACAAAAACGTCGGCGTCGAACTCTTCTGCCCCATGTCCGCCACGTGGATTCAGTCGGATGAACGCGAGGTGGCGGAGAAGCTCGTCGATCTGGTGGATCAGCAGTTCCATGGCCGGGACGCGACGCCGCGGCGGTGGTCCATGAGCCTGGCTGAGCACGACTTTTCCGTGGAATCGTCGGGAAATGAATCTTCACCCAACATGTCGCAAGGACAACAGGAGTGACGGAACCATGAACACGACGCGGAATCGGTTTCAGGCGGGATTCACCATCATCGAGCTTCTGGTGGTCATATCCATCATTGCGCTGCTCATTGCACTGCTGCTGCCGGCGCTGGGCAAGTCCCGCGAAGTGGCCCGGCAGGCGGTGTGTCTGAGCAACCAGCGGCAGGTCTTCTTCGCCGGTTTCGCCTCCTATGCCGCGGACACCAAGTACTATCCCGCGAGCATGTACCGGGATACCGCCAACCAATTTTGCTACTGGACGCACCTGGCGGCGTATTATCTGCAATACATCAGTCAACCCACGTCCGCGGCGTGGAGCGCGTCCAACTTGGTCGCTTCATCCAACTACCAGGTGCTTCGCTGTCCTTCCGATACGACAGTGTACTCCGGAAAGACATATTGGAACTACGGCATTAATGGCATCTGGCGTGAAGATTATCCCTATACGGCAGCCAACTACTACGGTCTGGGCATCAGCCGCCGCAAGGAATCCACGATCGACATGCCATCCCGGATGCTCGCCATCAGCGATTTCGTCAACAATGAAAAGGTTGCGGACTTCACTTCACGTCTGTATGCCGGAAGCAACGGCTGGTCCTGGTGGGTCGGTTCGAGCCTGTACTACTATCCCAGCTATGAAACGATCAGTCGTCACAGCGATGCCGCCATTCTCACCTATGCCGATGGCCATGCGAAATCGATGTCCAATACCGACATGGTGGGAATGATCGGCACCCGTCCCTTCTGGGATGGCCTGAGGTAATCCGTTTGTCTCAAGACCGTTAAATCAACCACGTATTTCGAGTTTTTCAGGAAACAATGATGAGAACGCTTATCCTCTGTCCGCTGGTTCTGGTCGCGTTGACCTGTCTCGCACAAGCCGCGGCGGCGGGTGAACCGACCGCCCCCGTCAAGCCCGTGGTGCTGTTTCTTCCGAATCCGATTCCTCCGCTGTCGGAACGCAACGCGAGCGAACTGGCCGCCGAGGGATTTGTCGTGGCGAAGCGTTACCCCAGCGACCCGCTGCGTCATACCTTCGAGGATCTGACGCCCGAATATCTTCGTCAGTTTCATACGGTGGTTGTTCTGAATCTGTCGTACGAGCCTACGGAACGAGACCTCGCCGGCTTCAAGGCGCTGCTCGACTATGTGAAATCCGGTGGCGGCATGCTCATCACGAACAGTGCGTACCAGTTGGCCGCCAGGAATGCCTACAAACACCTGCTTGATCCCCTGGCTGTCGAAATGCTCTGCGAACAGATTGTCGAGAAGCAGAACCTGTACACGGCGCTGAGCAACGGCCTGACGCTGGCGTGGACGGATCAGATCGTGCCCCATCCCGTCACGCAGGGCGTCACGGGTCTGGCCTACGACATCTGCCGCCTCGAGCCGGGCGATCCGTTTGTCACGCCGGTCAAACCGCTCGACGGCGCATGGCAGGTGCTGATCAAGGCGATGTCCACCGCTCACACCGAACTGCCCGTGCCCAGTTCCCTGGATCGCTCAGCCAACACCGGCCCCGGTACGTACAAGGAGTCTCCGCCGCTGCTGGCGGTCCGCGAATATGGCCTTGGACGCGTCGCCGTCTGGCCCATGTATCCCAGCCACACCTTCCTCGACGGCTACTCCGTCATGCTCGATCACGGCATCGTGATGAAGAGCCAGCGCGGCGAAAAGCGAAGCGATGGCGCCAAACTCGCCTACAACCTCCTCCGCTGGCTCAGCGAGCCGTCGCGTTCCATCGCAACTTTCGGTCATTACACGCCGCCGACGCCGCCACCGTCTGCCCCGGATCTTGGCTTTCAACCCTTTGACTGGAACACCCTCAACAACTTTGGCCCGATCTTTGCCCATGACTACCTCGGCCTGATCGGTCCGCGCACCGGCCTGTCCACCGGCGAAGGCTTGCCGGAGGAATTCATCGCCGAAGCCCAAAAAGCAGGCTACGACTTCATCGCGTTCTGTGAAGACATCAACAACATGTCCCGGGAAAACTGGGACAAACTCGTGGAGGCCTGCCGCAAAGCCACCACGGACAAGTTCCTGGCGCTGCCCGGCTATTACTTTCTGGACAATGAAAACGACGCCTTTGTCGTGCCGGGGATCACCCAGTACCCGTCGCCGGACTGGGCGGACCCGAAAGATCCGGGCAAGAAGATTCTCTACAGCGGCACGATCCGCATGTCGGTCAGCCCGATCATGCCGACCATCCTGCTGCCGCTGAAGAGCAACACGCGCCCGCCGCGTTACCACTGCTCGGTTTTCGGCTACGCCTATCAGGTGTGGGAGGATGGCAAGCTGGTGGTGGAAGACTGGCCGAGCTACGTGGAGATGCAGAAGGAGGAACTGAGGCTGTTTCCCACGTCCGTTCATCTGCTGAAAAAGCCGTCCGAGGTCGCTGGGGCCAGGCAGCAGGGAATGCAGGCGTACGTGCGGGCCGATTCGCTGGCGAAACTGATGGAATCCATCGACGACTACAGCTTGGCACGCGGCCTTTGGTACAAACCGGCGTACGTCTCCACCGGCCCGGAAATGGCCTATTTCACCGCGGAAAACTGGGGAACCACGGATCTGACCATTCCCGGCAGCGACCGGATTCGGCTCCAGATGCTGGTTCGTTCGGCGGTTGGCCTCAAGGATGTGCAGGTCTTTGACCGAGGCAGGATGATCCGTCGCTATCTGCCGCACGGTGCGAAAGAGTTCAAGCAGACGTTGGACCAGTACCACAGCCAGCAGCGGTCCTTCCTGCTGGTGGCGACCGACACGGCGGGGGGCAGGGCCATTTCCTGGGCACGCAACACCAATGCCCAGGAATGCTGGTTCATCATGTGTTCTGACAACATGAACGACATGGGCCCCGGAGGCAAGATCATGATGGACCGAGGCTCCGTGACGCTGGGTGGGACGGAATTCACCATCACGCCTTACGGTCCCGGCAGCATCTGGCCGTGGCCGGGCCTGTACGCCAAACCCGCCGACGGCAGCCCGGCGGTCGACATCAGCTACCGCGCCGCGATGAAGGATTGTTCGCTGGTCAGCAGGTTCGGCATCGTGGTGAACTATCCCGTGGAGTACTACTGGGACGGCCCGGGGACCATCGGCATCGCGTATCCCGCACCGCTGAAAGTCAATCCTTACATGGAAGGCACATACCGAAGCTACCAGTTCGTGCGCCGTCCTCCGGGACCGGACCTGGAAATCCGTGAGTATGCAATCACGATCAAGCAGGATATGAAAGTCATCGAATCCCCGGCTGTGTGTCTGCTGCCAGGCTCCAACTGGAACCTCAAGGAAGGAATGCTGGATCACATCGCCTATTTCAATACCCGCGGCAATCTGGTGGTGGAGAAGCCCGATCTCGACACCGGCCCGCAGCGTTACGAGATGAACGTCCAGCCGGGACAATATGCCGCGATATTTCCGATGTGCACGGCCGTGTTCCCGCTGGATCAGCCGTTGACCGTCAATGTCACCCGCAATCCCGTCTCGCCATGCAGCACGGTCATGCAGGCCGGCCTCAATGTCCAGGGCGACACGCTGGCCAAGGGCACGACCTACCGCGCGCGCTTCGCCGTGCTGTCGCTGCCCTATTCGCCGGAGGGCCAGTACACATGGATGCCGCGGTACAAGCGGGGCTGGAACTCCAATCTCGTGGCGGAGGAAGTCCGGTCGACGATGGGATTGACCGGCTCGCCCGCCTACACCGTCAAGCCCGTCGTGGGCAGCGTGCAAAGCACGCAACTGGCGTTGCGCCTGCGCACGGAACGTCACGGCTTCCGCGGCACGATTTCCCAGACGCATCTTCCGATTCCCTTGCCCGTCTTCGTTGAAGGCCTGAATCCCAACTGGAGCGCCGGCATCTGGTACAAAGGTCAGCAGACCCTGTTGCAGGTGGAATGGCCCTCCGGATACTTCGAGAACAAGCCGGTCCATCGCAAGTATGTTCAGGCACGCCAGAAGACAGACGAAATCATTCGCATCGGCACGTTCGACGACGGCGTCGGCTATCTGCAACTGGATACCGAAGTCGGCGACAAGGACGTGTTCATCGGCAACCTCGTCACGTGCGATCATGACGAGTTCGGCCTGACCATGCACCGCGATCTGAAGACCGGCAAGGCAACGGTCGAACTGCACAACCCCACGGATACCGACGGCCAGGCGACCGTGATTCCCGCGCCGGGTTTCGATCTGTATGGCGATTTCAGGAAAACCGTGGCTGTGCCCGCGGGAAGCTCTGTCATGGTCGATCTGCCGTAAGCCGCGGACGCCTGTCCCACGAGGCATATGCGCCCCGAGTTCAACACGATGAATCAACGCACCAACAAGCTCATACTGCGGCAATACCTGTCGAAATGGAAAGGGACGCGACCCCAGACGCATGTGCCGTCGTTTTCCGCACGGGATATGGACGACTTCATCGCCATCAGCGACGGCGACATTCCCGTGGCTTTGCTCCACAGACCGACACTGCGGCTGGAAATGCGGGAGTTCTATCCGGACCGGCGGGCAGGCTCGTCATTTGATGTGCAACGACCGTATCACTGGCCCAGCTTCCGCGGCGCGTTTCTGACCATGTGCTGGTGGATCGGCTGCCAGTGCGTCTGCTCATCATCACAGCAAGTGACCGTCACCGGCGGAGGCAAGTCGCTGCGCATCCGCATTGATGAAACATTCGCCGAGGATGAATCTGGTTCCCACACGCTTGAGTTCGGCTTCGATGCCGAACTGGGTTGCTACGCGGTAACCGTGCATGCGGAACTTGCGATGATGCAACCGAAATTCATCGAGGTGTCCAACTTTCTGGCGGAAGGCATGGGGCTGGCGTGGGAAGAAGATGTGAAACTCCGTCACACGCTCTGGTCGAACCGGCAGGGGGGATTGACGTATTTTCCTCACAATCCGCTGACGCCCAACACGCCGGGGAACCTGGACTGGGCCGATCGCCGACGGGTTCCGGTGGGAGGATTCATCGGATTTGGCTCGCGGCCGGAATTCAATCCTGTGCTGGAAATCCTGAGCTGTCATTCGCAGGCCATCTCCTTCGCCACGTGCAGTTGCTCGTATGACGAGCACTTTCATCTGGGTTGTCCGAAGCCGGCGGACGATGACGGCAAGTATCGCTGGGATGTCCGGTACCGGCTGGTTTCACTGCCGCAACGCTTTGCCGAATCGTTGATCAAACGGGCGAAGCTGCTGGATTTCGGGGCAAATCCGTCGGCGTATGACTCCTGGAATTACCTGGAGGATATTCGTGGAGCGGGCCGGCATGTGCAGCCCCTCGATCAGACGATTCCGCTGACGCCGGGCCGAGCGGCAAGCGGATCGCAAGTGATCGATCCCCGTCAGTTTCTGGCCGGCCTGTACTGGATGCTGGCTCCGCGGCCGGGGGGGCAGATTCGCCGGGATCGTCGCACGGGTCATCGGAGCAGGGGCAGTCTTCGTCTGACCGGCCACGACTCGAAAGCGCACATCATCGGCCAGGCGATCGGGCCAAGCATCATGATCGCGGGACATTCATCCTTCACGTTCTCCGCGTGGGTCAAAACGTCCCTGCAACGTGGCGGCAAGGCATGGCTCCAGGTGGATCCCTGCACCTATGGACCCGGTGATTGTGCCTGCACGTTTGCGAGCAAGCCGCAGCGAGGTTGCCGCGAATGGACCCGACTGACTGTAACCCTCACGCCACCTCCCGAAGCCGCGTTCCTCATGGTCAGCCTGCATCTGCGGGGCCAGGGCGACGCATGGTTTGACGACATTGAACTCCAAAGGATCGCACGGTCATGACCACTCTGACGACTGAACTGGACGATTGTTCCCTCCTTCAGCAGAAACAGCGGCAAAAACAGTATCTCGCGGCAGTCCGTGACGCGAACCATCCCCGGTTCAGCGCCGATGGACGCTGGATCGACAGCGGATACCTGCCCGGCATCCGCGAACGCATGTGGCAGTGTCTGGCTTTGCTCGACGGCGAGTCCCGACACATTGAACTGGCCAACCGCATTCTGGAAACCAGCACGGACGACGGCGGCGATTTCAATGCGTTCTTCAGCCTCTGGCTGCTGAGATTGTTTGAAGATCGACTTTCCCCGGCGTCGAAACGATTGCTCACGGACATCGCCCAGGCGCATCTCGACCATGTGTGGGACCACATCCACCGCTACACCGAGAACTGCGCGGCTCTGAATGTGTTCACGCTGACCGAAGCGGCCCACCGAGGCCTGGGCGGTCAACGTCATATGCTTCGCGCGCGGGAACGCATGGAAGTGTTCGCCTGTGAACGCCGGCATCACGGTTTCAGCCGGGAATTCGCCAGCCTCAATTACATGCCTGTATTTCTCACCGGCATCGCGGTGGTGCGGCAGTTCAGCGACGACGCGGCGATCCGTGAGATGGCGGCCGAGGTGGAGCAAAGCATCTGGCGCGAACTGGCCGACTGCTGGCATCCGCTGTTGCAGTTCAGCACCGGCCCTTCCGGGAGATCAGGCACGTTCGACAGCATCGGCGTCTCCCGTGGCCAGCGCGGCCTGGTCTGGACGGCGCTGGGCGAATCCGTTTCACCTTCCCCCATGGACTTCGGCTTGTTCGCGGAGCCGTCGAAATGTCCCATGTCGCTCTATCACGTCGCATTCGTTCAGAGCGGGGGCGTGGCATGGTTCGCTTCCCCGTCCTTTCATATCCGCCCGGAAACCGTCCGGCAATTCCACGAAAAATCCTACCCCTGCACCCATCGCGGCACAGCTCCGCTTGCCGCGTTTCGCATGAGCCAGGCGGTGGAATCGAGCTGTGACGTGAACCGGCTGGGTGGCTGGCGCGCGGGCGACGCGGCGTATCTGCCCGGTTCCCTGCTTCGGCCCGGCGGCGTCACGGCCATATCCAACCACATGCAGCCTGAGTACGGCGTCGGAGCCGCCAGTCGTCTGGTGTTCGGCATGAGCGACTCGTTTCGCGCGGTCTGGCGCCGGCGACAGCCTGTGCGAGGTCTGGCGGATATCCGTTCCTGCTATTGCCGATTCGTGATGAACGATGCGGTGGAACAGCGGCTGGGCGCGGAGGACTTTTCTTCGCTGCTGCTCGAACAGGGCCGCGGCGGAGCCATGCAGAGCGGGCCTTTGTCCGTCATGTGCTACGCCGGCGAGGACATGGCCACGAAACAAACCACGCGACTGCGCACCTGCGTCGTCGTCCCTTGTCTCCACGGCGACATGGATGAAACGTGGATCGGCGACCAATCGTGTCAAGACCATGCCGGCGAATCG